>JBAOIH010000001.1:1971643-2293287 GCA_037045645.1 Nocardioides sp. | reverse complement strand
TGCTCACCTTCGAGGGCAAGAAGCTGTTCCCGGAACGCATCGCCGAAACCGTGCCCTACGACGCTGACAGCCTTGGAGTACGACCTCTACGAGGACGTCACCCACTACGTGCGCGAGGGAATGAACCGCGCCGAGAAGCTCGGCGGCAAGCGCAAGAACACCGTCGGCTTCGCCCTCACGGTGCTCCAGCGCCGACTCGCATCCAGCCCCGAGGCGATCTACCGCAGTCTGGTAGCGCCGCTCGGAACGGCTGGAACGCAAGAAGCAAGAGATCCTCAACGGCACCTACTCCGACGACCGAGCCCACGGCTCGACCTCTCGACGACCTCGACTCCGACGACTTCAATGCCGAGGAAATCGAGGAGATCGAGGAAGAGCTGCTCGACGCAGCCACCGCGGCCCAGACCGTCGAGGAGCTCGAACGCCGAACTGCTCGAACTGCGCAGACCTCGACCAAGACCGCCAAGCAGGTGCGCGACATCGGCGACCGACCGCAAGTGGACCGAACTGTCCACGATCCTCCAGGACAACGCGCTGACCACCGACGGCGAACGGGTGAGCCGCGCAAGTTCATCATCTTCACCGAGCACCGCGACACCCTCGACTACCTCCATCGCCGGATCACGTCACTGATCGGGCAAGCCCGACGCCGTCCGCGCGATCCACGGAGGCGTACGCCGAGGCGAGCGTCGTCAGATCACCGAGGAGTTCACCAAGAACCGCGACGTGCCAGATCCTGCTCGCCACCGACGCCGCCGGTGAGGGCCTCAACCTCCAGGCCGCCCACCTGATGGTCAACTACGACCTGCCCGTGGAACCCCAACCGCATCGAGCAGCGCTTCGGTCGCATCCACCGCATCGGCCAAGAGGAGGTCTGCCGGCTCTGGAACCTCGTTGCCTCCAACACCCGCGAGGGCGAGGTCTTCACCCGGCTGCTGGAGAAGCTCGAACAGATGCGCGCAGACCTACGGCGGCAAGGTCTTCGACGTCCTCGGCGAAGCGTTCACCGAGACCCCGCTGCGCAACCTCCTGCTGGAGGCCATCCAGTACGGCGAACGCCCAGACGTGAAGGCCAAGATGCACGAGGTCATCGACGCCACCGTCGGCGACGGGCTCAAGGACCTCCTCGACGAGCGAGCCCTCGCGTCCGAACAACCTCGCCGAGGCCGACCTCGCAGGCGCTCGAGGCGGCGATGGACGAAGCCCGCGCGCGCCGTCTCCAGCCGCACTACATCGAGCTGGCCTTCAAGGCGGCGCTTCACGCGACTCGGCGGCCGGATCGCCAAGCGCGAGCAGGGTCGCTACGAGATCGCCAACGTGCCCGCAGCAGCATCCGGGCCGCAGGCACGGGGCCGATCGCCACCAAGTACGACCGGGTCGACCTTCGAATCTGAGCAAGGTCGGCAGGCCGAGGACGTCGCCCGCGCCGACCTGCTCGCACCTGGTCACCCGCTCCACGACGCCGTCATGGACGAAGCAGTCCGCCAGTTCGGCGGCACCCTCAACCGCGGCACCGTCCTGGTCTCCTCGACCTTGGAGGAGCCGCACCTGCTCGTCGGAGTCGATCGAGGAAGTCGCTGACGCCACCGGCGGGTCCGTCGTCACGACGATTCGGCTACGCCTACGTCGACAGCTACGGCACCGTCACCCCAGCCGGGCCCTGCTCCGTACCTCGACTGCGTCGCAGCACCCCGACAGTCCGCGCCACCGACGCCGCCCGTCAGCTTTGCCCTGGCTCGCCGAGGCCGAGGACACGGCGACGAGCTGGATCATCGCCAACCAGTTGCCTGAGTACCTCGCCGAAGTCCAGCCGCGACGACTCGCCGAGCTGCGACAAGGCCCGCGCCCTCGTCACCACGCGACTCGAAGGCGAACGCGACCGCCTCCTCCTCGATGCCGCCATCGCGTCGGAGAAGGAGCAGGCCGGGCGACAAGCCCAAGGAGTCGTCGGAGAGCCTCAACCGCAAGGCCGTCGAACTCGACGTACGCCTTCGAAAGCGGCTGGAGTTGCTCGACCAGCAACAGCTCGATGTCGACCAAGCCGCCCCGCATCGTCACCGCCGCGCTCGTGCTCCCCGTTGGGATGCTGGAAGCCGACCTGCCCGCGACCGCACCTATCCACGCCAAGGAGACCAAGGAAGTCGAGCGCCGCGGCGTCGACCTGGTCCTCGCACGGGAGCGAGAGCTCGGTCGCAAGCCCGTCGAGCAGGCGTTCAACAACCCCGGCTTCGACATCCTCTCCAGTGACGCGAAGGGCGACACGTTCCGCATCGAGGTCAAGGCCCGCATCGAAGGGGCCACCGACTTCTTCGTCACCCACAACGAAGTGATGACCGGCAAGAACGCCGTCCCGCGCTACCGCCTCGCCCTCGTCCGCGTCGACCCCCGGGGCGCGCAGCTACGACGAGGTCCGCTACCTCGATGACCCATTTGCCACGACAGACCTCGGCGACTTTGATGCAACGGGTGTACGGGGTGACTGGGCGAAGCAATGGGCCAAGGGAAAGCAGCCGTTCTGAGATGGTTTCGATCGCCTGGGGTTGGTTTTGATGTCAACGAGGAATCGGGAGCGGAAAGCTCGCAACCGAGCGCGACTGAGCGCGCTGGGGCTCGCGGAGTCCAACCTGGGCCGGGCACAGAAGCGGAGGTTGATGCGAGACATGTCGGGGGTGCCTACCCTCGCGGAATTCCGCGAACAGGTGGCGGACTACTCGGCCGCTTCGATAATTGCAGGGCTGGGGTCGTCGAACTCACTGGAGCCCTTCATCGTCAGCAGGCTTGTGCACGAGGCCGCTCTAACATCAGGTGCCACGACGATTTCCGTCGACCAGTTGAGTGTGATTGGCAGCCGACTGATGCAGGTCGTCGACCCCGAACTGATGAAGAGGGCCGGAACCGATCTGACTGACGCCGCGATGGCCAGGATGCTTCCCCAGCAGCTCATCGGGCAATCGGCCCTGCTTGCTGACATTCATCGGGTGCTGGCGGTTCTGGCCCCCGACACCGAGACCGGCAAGATCGGGCGTGCAGCTTGGCGAGACTTGTTGGGCATGGAGCTGACGGACCTGATCGTCGGCGTCATGGGTATGAGTGGGTTGATCGGACCCGATGGGACGATCGCCGCCGCCCGCTTGGGCCAACTGCCCGAGGCTGTTGGTTACATCATGACGCGGTCCATTGACCTCCTCAGCGCCGACCTTGACGGCATTCGACAGGCCGTCAGTGACGACGAGCGACGACTTGGTGAAGACGTTATTCGTGGATTGGGGCCGCTCGTGCGGTTCCCGATCATCCGGCTGCCAGACGATGCTCTCGTTATTCCGTCACGGGTGCATTTGGAGTCCGCCCTGAGCACCGCGGGACTGTACATACGGTTGATCCGTGCAGATGCCTCCGCGAGGACGCGCGAGCGAACAGAGGCCGCCGGGGCAGCGTTCGAGGGATACCTTCAGCGGATCGCCGCTGAGAGCCTGCCGGACGGCTGGATAGTTACCGACCTAGATGAAGATGCTGACCCCCGCACATCGAGAGCCGACTTCTTGCTCATGCCGCCTGACGGCAACTTCGTGCTGGTAGTTGAGTCGAAGACGACACTTCAGGCACTCACCGCCCAACTCCGGCTTTGGGACGATCGCTCGCTGATTGACGACCTCTACCAGGGCGCCTTCGACCAGGTCGATGCGTCAGCGAAACACCTGGCAGGGGTCGACATCCCGGTGTTCGGCCTTGTCGTCACTCTGGACAGGCACGTCACGACGCGGGTGGGCGGACGAACCTACGTCGGGGTTCCGATTGTCGCTCCCGCCACGACGACACCCGCAGCTTCGTCGCGAACACCCGTTCGGGTGATCTCTGCACAGGACTTCGAGGATCTCGTCGAGGTGCTCGCACGCGGGGTGGAGGACCCTGCCGCGATCTTCGCAACGCTCTACGACGATGGCTCCTCGATGAACGCAACGGAGTGGATCCGTAGCGGCTTGCCAGATGAGGTCACCGAGGACAGCCTGACTGACCGGCTTCGGGTCGGAGCGCTTCACCGACTCGCGTCCGCGGTGGACGACAACGCGGTGAGGGCGGCAGTGGCGGCCGCGATTGGCTGAACCCCATCCTGGACGCTTGTCCTCCGTTCCTTGTCCGATGATGCAGAAGTGACGTAGTGCCACGATCTGTCGGACGTCGCGGATAGGTTGGGGCGTGGAAAGAGTCGTGGCGCCCCTGGGGCGCCGCATTGGTCATGCCCGGCGACGGGCAGAGGGGTCGTTGTAGTGCAGAAGCGCAAGCTGATCGAGGTGGCGCTGCCGCTGGAGGCGATCAACCGGGAGTCAGCCCGGGAGAAGGCCATCCGTCACGGTCACCCGTCGACGATTCATCTTTGGTGGGCTCGTCGGCCTCTGGCTGCTGCACGGGCGGTGCTGTTCGCTCAGCTTGTAGACGACCCCAGCAGTCGACCTGACAAGTTCCCGACAGACGCCGAACAGCGCGCCGAGCGGGAACGGTTGCACCGGATCATCGAGCGGCTTGTCGTTTGGGAGAACACCAGGGACGACCAACTCCTCCGGGAGGCACGGCAGGCGATTCTGGATTCAACTGATGGCAACCCGCCGCCCGTCCTTGATCCGTTCGCTGGAGGGGGCACCATTCCGGTCGAGGCACAACGCCTTGGTCTTGAGGCGCATGCATCTGATTTGAATCCCGTCGCTGTCCTTATCAACAAGGCACTCATCGAGATTCCCTCAGCATTCCGTAACCAAGCGCCTGTCCACCCCGGCGCGGCGGAGGCGGAGATTCGTACATGGCGGGGGGCCGAGGGCCTAGCGGCGGACATCCGCGCCTACGGCGAGTGGATGCACGGTGAAGTTCAGAAGCTTGTGGGCCACATGTTTCCCGTGGTAGGCGGTAAGCCGGGTGTCGCTTGGATATGGGCGCGCACGATTGCTTGCCCGAACCCTGCGTGCGGGATCGAAATGCCGTTGGTCAGGTCGTGGTGGCTGGCGAAGAAGAAGGGCAAGGAAACCTTCGTTGTTCCGTCAATCGTGCCCGACGCTACGCATCCTTCGGGGCACCGCGTGGAGTTCGCGATCGGCCACGACAAGGCGTACGCGCCCGACTCAGGACGTGACGGAACTGTCGAAAGGACGGGCGCGAAGTGTCTCTCATGTCAGACGTCTGTTCCGTTCGACTACATCCGTGAGACGAGCCGTGAGATCGGGCTCGGTCAGCAGTTGATGGCCGTTGTCGGTGAAGGCAATCGTAAGCGGAACTATTTCGCGCCCGACCCGATTCAGGTGTCGGCTGCTGCCGTCCCGGCACCCGACGACCTTCCTGCCGGCGAACTCACTGACTGGCCCGGGCGAATCAACGTCTATCGGTACGGTCTCACTAAAGTCGTCGATCTGTTCACCAACCGCCAGCTGTCGGTTCTTGTTGCGTACAGTGACCTCGCCGAGCAGGTTCGCAAGCGGGTTCTGGAAGATGGCGGCAGTGCCGAGTACGCAGCGGCGGTTGCGACGTACCTCGGCATGGTTCCAAGTGGCATCGCCAATCTTTCGTCGACCATCACATCATGGCGAGAGCAGGCGGAGTCCCCGAGGACTACCTTCGCTCGGCAGGCGCTCCCGATGGTCTGGGACTTCGTGGAGTCTCACGGAATCGAGAAGGCTGGCGGTGTTGTCGACCGGATTGCTCACGCCGTTGCTGCGCTACCTCTCGGGACAGGTGAAGCGCGCCAGCTAGACGCCGCAGATTCTGTTTCGTCTGGGTACCTGATCAGTACAGATCCGCCGTACTACGACAACATCGACTACTCGGGGCTATCCGACTACTTCTACGTTTGGCTCCGGCGGAGCATTCGGCACCTACATCCGGACTTGCTGGCAACGATGCTCGTGCCGAAAGCCGAGGAACTCGTCGCCAACCCGTATCGGCATGGCGGCAAAGACAAGGCGAAGGCGTTCTTCGAGGCCGGATTCAAGGATGTCTTCGCGCAGGCCCGAGCGGTCGCGCGACCAGACTTTCCGATCACCGTGTACTACGCCTTCAAACAGAGTGAAACTGACGCCGGAGGAGAGGCGTCGAGCTGGTTGGGAAACCCTGCTCGAGGGAATGATCCGGAGTGGTTGGGAGATCACATCGACTTGGCCAGTGCGAACTGAAGGCAGCGGTCGGATGATTAGCGTTGGGCGGAATGCCCTTGCGTCTTCGATCGTGCTCTCGCTTCGCCCTACGCCCGGACGAAGCTGCACACCACCGATCGCCGCGGGTTCATTGCGACGTTGGAAAGCGGAGCTGCCCGACCGCCCTCCGCAAGCTTCAGCAGGGATCAAGTCGCTCCCGTCGACCTGCCCACAAGCCGCCATTGGGCCCGGAATGGCCGTGTTCAGCCGTTACAGCGCGGTTCTTGAGCCGGACGGCTACGAAGATGACTGTTCGATCAGCGCTCTCGCGCATCAACGAGATCCTGGACCAGGTGCTCAACGAGCAGGAGGGTGACTTTGACTGCGCCGTCGCGGTTCGCTATCGCGTGGTATCGGCAGCATGGCTACTCGGTCGGTTCTTTCGGTGACGCCAACAGCATCGCGAATGCGCGCAACACCACCGTGGACACGATGGATCGGGACGGCATCCTGACCAGCCGCGGCAGGCAAGGTGCAGCTCATCAAGCCATGCTGACCTGAGTTGGGACTACGAGCCCTGTCAAGGACATGCACACCAGCAACTGGGAAGCCCTTCACCACCTGATCAAGGTGCTTGGAGCGCGACGGCATCGCGCCCGCTGGCGACTTCCTCCAGGCAGCGTTGAGCCGCACCCGACGGGGCGGTGGACGCCGACCTCGTGAAGGAGTTGGCACACCTTCTCTTCCGCGTCGCCGAGAGCAACGGTTGGACGAAGGACGCGCTGTCCTTCAATAGCCTTGTGACGAGCTGGCCAGAGATCCTTGAGGTCGCCCGGTCCGCCAAGAAGCCCAGCCAGACACAGGGCGCTTTCGAGTTCGACGAGGACGAGTGACATGGCACTGAGTAACCGGGACCGCATCGGAAAGCTGTTCGAGGTCATTGCGCCGGCCCTCGACGACTACATCGCGTCGGTGATCGGAGCGGTCGACGCCGCGGTCGGCGCCAACTGGGTGCAACTCGTCGCCGCGAAAGATGGACACGCGGGCAAGGTCTATGACCCCCTCGACCCTCAAGTCCAGCTGCGCATGCTGACGGAGTCCTCGATTACTAACAATGTGAAGCCCCGTTGGTATCCGTTCTCCGACACCCTCGGGTCGGGTTGGCGAGGCGTTCGCAACCGAGCTGAAGAATGCCCGTAATACTTGGGCGCACAACGGGTCGTTCACCGACGATGACGCCTACCGCGCGCTCGACACCGCCGAGCGCCTGATGACGCTGCTAGGCAAGCCCGTCGGAGGCAGACCAGGTGAAGTCGATCCGCTTGAACCTTCGCCGCGTCACGGCTGATCGTGACGACAAGAAGGTCCTCAAGGCCGCTGTCGACAACCCCGAAGCAGTTGGTGGGCTGAAGCCGTGGCGCGAAGTGCTCCAGCCGCACGACGACGTCGCGACCGGCAACTTCCATGCCTCCGAGTTCGCCGCCGACCTCTACAAGGTCGCGACTGGCGGCGAGGTCGACTCCGACTACGCCGACCCGGTCGAGTTCTTCAAGCGCACCTATCTCACCGAAGGTCTGAGCGACCTGATCGGCCGCGCGGTGCGTCGTCTGTCCGGTGATGACAACGCATCGCCGGTGATCAACCTCCAGACCAACTTCGGTGGCGGCAAGACCCACTCGATGCTGTCGCTGTGGCACGTCGCCGCGGGCTTGCCGGTGGGTGAGTTCCCGCAGGAGACGCAGGAGCTGTTGCTTGCCAACGGCTACCAGGGCACGAAGGTCAACCGTGTCGCGATCGTCGGCAACCACTTCAGCCCCTCCGGTGTGGTCAAGGACGACGGCACACAGCGTCAACACGATCTGGGGCGAGCTCGCCTGGCAGCTCGGCGGCCCGGAGGCCTACGCCCTCGTCGCGAAATCGGACGCGTGACCGCACCCATCCAGGCGACGCCCTCCATGAGTTGCTGAGCAAGTACGCGCCGGCGGTCATTCTGATCGACGAGTGGGTGGCTTACGCCCGTTCTCTCGTCGGACGTGATGACCTTGCCGGCGGCACCTTCGATGACCAGTTCACCTTCGCGCAGTCGCTCACCGAAGCATCCAAGGGCACGGCTGGTGTGCTGCTGGCGATCTCGATCCCTGCGTCGGAGAGCGGTGACGACGCTCAGATTGCGGTTGGCAACGCAGAGGAAGTTGGTGGCGCCAACGGTCTCGAAGCCCTCAAGCGGCTCCAGAATGTCGTTCGTCGCGTGGCTGACCAGTGGCGTCCGGCTTCGTCCGACGAGGCGTATCACATCGTCAAGCAGCGACTGTTCAAGCAGCCTGACGCCGCCGGGCTCGCGTCCATCGGAGCAACGGCCAAGGCGTATGTCGAGATGTACCGCAAGTACACCGACGACTTCCCGCGCGAGGTTCGGGACGCGGCCTACGAGGACCGCATCAAGCGGACCTATCCGATCCACCCGGAGCTGTTCGACACCCTCTACGAGGAGTGGTCCTCGTTGGAGCGCTTCCAACGAACCCGCGGTGTCCTGCGTTTGATGAGCACCGTGATCCATGCCCTGTGGGCCGGCGAGGATGCTTCTCCGCTGATCATGCCTGGCTCGATCCCGCTCGCCACCGCGAACGTGAACGCCGAGCTGACGCAGTACCTCCAGGACTCGTGGAAGACGATCATCGACGCCGATGTCGACGGCCCGAACTCCGAGCCGGCGCGCATTGACAAAGAGAAGCCGCTCTTCGGCCAGCGCGCTCTGACCAAGCGTCTCGCCCGCACGGTGTTCTTCGGAGCCGCCCCAACTGTCGCGCCTGGCTCGACCCGGAAGGGCATCGGCACTCAGCGTGTCTTCCTTGGTACGGCGGTTCCCGGTGATGTGCCCGGCAACTTCCACGCCGCTCTGACATCCCTCGGCGACCGGGCTACGTACTTTTACTCGGGCTCGGGCAAGTACTGGTACGACCTCCAGCCCAACATCACTCGCACCGCCAAGGATCAGGCAGAGCGTCTCCACAAGGAGGATGTGTGGGCTGAGATCGTCAAGCGTCTCCAGGGGCAGGGCCGCACGGGCGGTGACTTCGCGGGGGTTCACGTTTGCCCCGAGACGAACGCCGATATCCCGGACACCGACGAGGCCCGGCTTGTGATCCTGCACCCGAAGGTCGCGCACAAGGGCAAGTCCGAGTCGGAGGCGAAGGCATTCGCACAGAAGGCGACCGAGCAGCGCGGCAGCGCCAACCGGGCCAACCGCAACACGGTTGTCTACCTGGCCGCCGACGAGGCCCGACTCGAAGAGCTCGACGCCGCGACCCGTGACTACCTCGGCTGGACGCACGTCCTCGCCAACGAGGCCGACCTCGACCTCACGCAGAACCAGAAGAACCAGGCCGCACAGCGCCAGGCGCAGGCCGACCAGACCGTCACCGCGCGTCTGTTGCAGAGCTTCACCTGGGCGCTTGTCCCGACGCAGCCGGACCCGGGCTCGCCCTTCCTGATTCGCGAGACCAAGGTCGAGGGTCAGTCTCAGTCACTCGCAGAGCGGGTTTCGAGGCGTCTGGGCAATGACGGTGACCTCTCGACCCGTCAGGCCGCTGCAACCATCCGGTTGGCGATCAACAAGGTGCCGCAGATCTGGAAGGACGGCCACGTCACGCTCGGTGCGCTCTGGGGCCTGTACAGCCAGTACCCGTACATGCCGCGTCTGCGAGACAGGAAGGTTCTCAACGAGGGCATCGTCGACTTGCCGATGATCTGGGTGACCGACGCGTTCGCCCTCGCCACCGGGTACGACGAAGCCGCTGGCCGCTACATCGGTCTGTGGACTCCAGAGGACAAGGGTCCGGCACCGGTTGCGACCGACACGCTCCTACTCGTGCGTCCCGATGTAGCGACGAAACAGCGTGAAGCCGAGTCGTCCGAAGAGCAGCTCGCGGCCCTCGTCGAGCAGCACGGCGGCGCCACATCGCACGACCCGTCAGCACCAAAGGTCGACGTCGTATTCGTCAAGCCCAAGACCCGCTTCTACGGAGTGAAGACTCTCAACTCCGACAAGATCGCGATGGACTTCAAGAACATCGCCGACGAGGTGATTGCCAACCTCCGCGCCGCCGACGGCACCCAGCTGACCGTCCGCATCGAGATCGAGGCCACCAACGCCACCGGCTTCGAGGACGGCAAGGTCCGCACGGTGTCGGAGAACGCCAAGACGCTCAAGTTCGACCAGTCGGGCTTCGAGGAAAAGCTAGCCGGACGCATGACCGAGGACGCTACTGAGACTGAGGCGGAGGACGCCGACGGGACCTTCGACCCACGAGCCATGCTCGCTCTTTGGGCGAACGAGAGCGATGAGTGGGTGCGGCTCCTTGTCGCCGAGGTACTGGCGACGGGAAGGCCGGTCGGCGCGACGGTCGTCGAATCGGCCTACAAACTGTTTCGCCAAGAGAAGGCTCTCGACCCGCGGGAGGTCGACGCAGTCGCGAAGCTCAGCACCGAAGCCCGCCAAGACGAGGCAGCCCCTCCGCTCAGCCTCCGCAAGCTTTCAGAAGTCCAGGGTGTCAACGCGCTGGTAACAGGTGCAGAGATTGAGCCTCATGAAGGGCTCACGATCCTCTACGGCGAGAACGGCACGGGCAAGACCGGCTACTCACGCATCTTCAAGGCGCTGGCGGAGAGTCGAACGGCCGACGTGATCTTGGGCAACGTAGACGCGGAGGAGGAGACGGACCAGTACGCCAAGCTGGCTTATAAGCTCGGCGATGATCTGCATGAGTTGGAGTGGCATGGCGAACGGGGGGTCTCGCCGTTTACACGCATGTCGATCTTCGATAGCCCTTCAGTTTCCACGCACGTGGACGACGATCTCGACTACGTCTATGTGCCCTCCGCCCTCGCGCTGTTCAATCACGTCATCGCTGCCATCCAAGGAGTGACTGCGCACATTGACGCCGAAATCTCCAGCCTCGGGAGTGGGCCACCTGGCTTGCTCTCACGATTCCAGCGTGGGTCGACGATCTACCCACTAATCGAGACGCTAGGCGCCTCGACCGACCTTGTCGCCCTGAAAGCTAGGGGATCAACCGACCCGGACGTCGAAGCGAAGATCGACACTCTCACGCAGGCAGTGGCCGCGCTGCGCGCCAACACCATCGGTACTCAACTCGCAGCACGACGGCGCGAGCAGCGTGCCGTCCAGCAAGCAGCGGACGCAGCGGACGCACTCATCGCACTCGATGTCTCCATGTACAACGATGCGTTGGTCAAGCGCACGCAGCTGGCGACCGACTACGAAGCATTCCGCTCGGAGCTCTTTACGGCAGCAGACCTGCCCGCTGAACCAGAGGAGACGTGGAGCGACTTCATTGAGGCCGGTGACGCGTATCGCCAGCACCTCGTCCAGATTGAGGCGCACGACGCCAGCCGTTGCCTGTACTGCCGTCAGCCACTATCTGGAGCTGCACGCGACCTTCTGGAGAAGTACTCGACTTACCTCGAAGACAAGATCACGAGTGACATCCGCGCCAACGACGCGGTGATCGCAGCATTCAAGCAACAGGTTGATGAAATCGCGGTCGCAGATGCGGCGGCGCTCGGGCAGGAGCTATCAGGCGAGGAGACGGAGCCCACCTATCTCACCGGTCTCAACGAGATCCTCGATGCTGTTGCCGCCGTGACCAGTGCACTGCGAACAGGTGATGCCGTTGCCGCGGACCTCGCCGCGAGATTGGCGGAGCCGAAGACGGCCAGCGTGTCAGAGACCGATGCCGCCGCGGCGGACGTTGCCGTCCTCGATGAACAGTCGCAGGACAGGTCGAAAGCACTTGAAGGCAGGCAGGCCGAGCTTCTCGAACTGAAGGACGCAGCCGAACTCACCAAGTCCTGGGCCGTGATCGAAACGCAGGTGACGGCTGCCAAGGAGGCCGATCAGCTTCGCACGCTGAAGCGCCCGTTGCCACAGTTGACCCGTGGCGTAACCGAGCTGTCCAAGGCCGCCAGCGACCAGCTGATCAACCAAAGTTTCGACGCCCTCTTCATCGAGGAGTGCGAGGCACTGCGCGCGCCGGCTCTCAAGGTCCAGTTCGTTGGACGCGAGGGACGTGCACAACGGCGCAAAGTGCTCAGTGGCCGACACAAGCCGTCCAAAGTGCTCTCCGAGGGTGAGCAGAAGGTGCTTGCTCTGGCCGATTTCCTTGCCGAGGCACGGCTGGCCGGAATCACTGCACCGGTCATCTTCGACGACCCGGTTTCGAGCCTGGACCACCGTCGGGTGCGCGAGGTCGCTGAGCGCGTCGTGCGCCTATCCCAAGACAACCAGGTCATGATCTTCACTCACGACATCTTGTTCACCACGACGCTGTTGGCGTTGTCGGAGAAGTCGAAGCGCTGCACCTACTTCCAGATCACGGATGAGGAAGGAAAGGGCAAGGTTACGCGCGCCAGCCATCCCCGCTGGGACACCTTGAATGGAATCAAGGGGAAGATCAACACGACGATCGAAGCGGCGAAGAATGTGGAAGGGGAGGCTCGCGATGCCCTCGTCCGAGTTGGATACGGCTGGGTTCGTTCGTGGTGCGAGGTGTTCACCGAGACGGAGTTGCTTCAAGGCGTGTCGCAGCGCTATCAGCCGAACATTGGCATGACCAAGCTGGAGAAGATCAACACTGAGAGGCTCGGCGAGATCATTCCCAAGATTACCGAGGTCTTTGAGGATGCCTGCCGTTACATCGACGGCCATTCGCAGCCGCTCGCAACCCTCGGGGTCAGCCCAACTCTGACCGGACTCGAGGAACAGTGGGCCGAGTTGCAGGAACTCAAGAAGGTCAACGATGGGAAGGCGTAGCGGCTCGCCCGCGGGTAGGCGCTCGTGAGTATGGCTTCTGATCCCGACGGCACCTTGGACAAGCAGATGAGGCTCCGCTATGCCGAGTGCCCGACAGACGTGGGGATCATCGAGGTCGACGCCAAGGCCGATATGACAGTACTGGCCGGGCCAACACCGGCACCGAACGCCGGAGTTGCAGGGTCATCTGCCCGCCGTGAGTACGAGCGCCGTAAGGCCAAGGACGAGGAACGGCTGCGACAGAAGTGGGGCAAGCTGGGCGGCATCGCAGTGGTCTTCTCAGATGGGAAGCAGAGTACGAAGGCGTGGGCAACGGGTGCAGTAGGCGAGGAGCGCTTGGGCGCGCGACTCGACTCGCTGGTCTCGGAGTCGATCGCGGTCCTCCATGACCGGCGCGTCCCGGGCTCGAAGGCGAACATCGACCACATCGCCGTGACGACCGCCGGCATCTGGGTCATCGACGCCAAGCGATACAAGGGCCGCCCAGAGCTGAAGATCGAGGGCGGCATCCTCCGGCCCCGCGTAGAGAAGGTCCTGGTCGGCCGTCGAGACTGCACCAAGTTGGTCGACGGCGTCCTTAAGTAGATCGACCTCGTCCGCGAGGTCGTGGGTGATCTTCCCGTGATCGGTGCATTGTGTATCGTCGAAGCGGACTGGCCGCTCATCGGCGGAGCGTTCACGACCAGGGGCGTCCACGCGCTTTGGCCGAAGCGCCTCGCAAAGCTGCTCGCTGAGGCAGAAGGGCCAGTCGAAGTGCCTGCGGCCCGCGAGGCGTTGGCTTCACGCTTCAAGCCCTCCTGAAGTCCACGTCTGCGTCGTGCACAACGTCGACGCATGGCGCGGCTGGGTGAGGCAACTGCTGACTGAGCACGAGCCGAGCCAGCAGGCGTTCCGGGCGCCTGACCCCCGTGACGACGGCGGTAGGTGTTCTCCATCGGTTCCTCAGATTCCGTGTGTGGGGTAAACCGAACCGAGCTGCGCACTCGGCCGAGAAGGGGCGAGGTCGGAGGCGCGCTCCACGCCGCGCTCGACGGGCAGGCACTTCACGGTCTCCCACTCGCGCGGGTGCACCCCGCCTTGGACTGCCGCTGCGACCAGGTTCGCGAGGGCGTACGGCTTGCCCTCGGGCACTTGGTCGAGGGCGCACCACGCCATCGCCCCATCACCCTTGAGCCAGCTTGCGAAGGCGAGCAGGGAAGCCGGGGCGGCGCGCACCTCGTCCGGAGCCCTCTTGGTCATGTCGGTCCAGAGCGCGATGTGGGAGGCGGCGGTGTCTCGGGTCATGTCGGTCCACAGGTGGTCGCGGATCGGGATGGAGTCGAGCGCGACCAGGAGGCGGGCTGCATCGCCGTCGTCGAGCCGGAAGCCGTTGTGTTGGAACCGGTGGAGCCGACCGAGAGCCCATCGGCTTTCGGTTCGCGGGGCACTCTCGCTTTCCGCAGCCCGGGCGGCGGGCAGCAGATTCGCGACCGGCCCCCGGTCGCCGACCAATGACGCGGCGAGCGAATCCCGACTGGCCTCCGGCTGCGCCCGGCCGGCCAGGACCGTCATGGCAGCAATGCGTTCCCGAGCGGCATCGGTCTGGAGTCCCATGTCGCCGGTGTCGAGATCGGCCCACCGGGTCTCGTCGGCCCACAGTCTGACGCGGGTGTCGATGCCGATGGTGTCGAGACGAGCGACGAAGTCCTGGCCGACTGAGTCTGCGAGCCGACGGTCGGCTGTCATGCAGACGATTCCGACGCTTGAGCCGGGCTGGGCGTAGCGGCTGAGACCTTCCCGGATCGATCGCCAGACCAGGTCGCTGTCTCGCGGTGTGGTGGGGATGTCCACGCGAGCGACGGGGAGGTCGGATCTCATCGACACGAAAACGATCGACTCTTGGGGCTGGAAGCCGAGCAGGTGGGGGATGGCCGCGATCAGCGCGTCAGGGTTCTGTACGGAGAGTGTCATGCACTCGAGGTGCACGGTGATGCCCAAGGCGTCAGCCGCGCCGTGCAGTGTTTGGATCTCCCCTCTACCTGTCCTTGGGGGCCCCGGTGTCCCAGATGGGGTCTTGTCATGTCTGCGGCGATGACTACCTGGGACTCCGAAGGTCCATTGAGAGCGCTTCTCGGATGCGTGGGTGCAGTGGCAATCGGATCTCCTCGGCGTCAGTTTCCTGCTCGTCAGTGCCGACAGCCCGGCCCATCACTACGTCGAACCAGCCCGCTCGGTCTTTCACGACGCGGAACATCTTCTCGTCGTGGGTGCCCGAAAGGAACGGCTCGTAGACCTCGATGTCCTTGCCGACCCGCTCCGCGAGAGCACCGATTCGATCTAGCCGCCCGGTGCGCTGTTCGAGTCGGCTCGGGTTCCAGTCGAGATCGTGGTGGATGACCTGGCGGCACTCTTGATGCAGGTCGATCCCCTCGCCCATGACTGAGCTGGCCACCAGGAGGTCGGGGGCGAACGGGGTGTTGAACACGGCGATGAGGCGCTCCCTGTCCTCGCGTCGAGTCTGTCCGTAGGCGCGCCTGACTGGCGACAATCGCGCTCCACGTCCCGACGATTCGTCGCTGGCCAGTCCCTGGTCGCCCAAGAGCGCGTCAAGGACGTTGCGGCGTTCGAGTGGCGTGGCCGCTGCAAGCCGTTCAGCGAACTGGGTCCAGCGAGCGACCAGATCGACGCCGGAAGGGTTCGTCCCTGTGATTCCTTCCCACAGATCTTCGGCATCGAGGTCGACGCGGAGGTTGGTGTACCGGATAAGAGAGGCTGGTGTGCGCAGATTTCGGATCGCCACGTCGGCCAAGGCTTCTGCTAGCTCCTGTCCGCCCATGCCGGGCTCGGTGATGGCGTCACCGGAGGTCAGGTTGTCCGTTGCGGCGCCGAACGATTCGACGAGCCTGGCTCTGATGCCTGCGTAGTTGCCCGAGTCTGCCTTGAGGAGCCGATTGGCGATGCGCTCCAGTGCGTCATCAACGCGAGTGGCGGGAACCCCGAGCGACTTCGATGCGAGCTCGCGGATGAGGAGATCGACCTTCGCGGTGAGGGCAGACTGGAGCGCCGCTGTTGTCTTGATGTACCAGCAGAAGATGAGGCACTTGTCGCCGGCGAGCCAGAGTTGCAGGGCACGTTCCGTTGTTGCGGCGATCTTGGGGTGTCGCGCTCTGGTGTCTCCGTGCCGGAGGATGGACTCAATCTCCTTTCGGTACCAGTCCACCTCGGAGTGCGGCGGCTCAGAGCCATCGCTCGCACCGACAATTGTACTGGCCTCGACGTCACTGTCGAGATTGTCGTCGCCTTCCTCAAGCCGGAGGAACGCCTCGTAGGACGAGGCTATGCCGTAGGCAAAGAGGGGTCGTGCAGTTCCGCGGTTGTGCTCGGCGACGGCCTGGGCGCGCGCAGCAAGAAGGAATGGAAGCGCGCTGTCGTCGGGGATCTCGAGTCCTGCGTCAGCCGTCGATTCGCTGCCGGTGAGGATCGCCGCGCCATGGTGGTAGTGCCGACGAGCAGGGCGGCTGTGGCGGATCACCCAGGGTTTGAGCTCTCGGTGCATCAGTGTGCGGGCATAGACCGCGAGTTGAGCGTCGCGCCACGCCTTCCGTCCGTGAGCCCCTATGTGTGTTGGTGGGTCTGCTGTCAATTCCCAGGAATCGAACGCTGCCAGATCGGCGGGGGAGAGCCTTCCCCAGGAGGTGTCGAGCTCCAGTGCAGTGACTTGGGCTCGCTGGAGTGCTTCCTTGAGGCGATCGAGGCGCACGGAGAGTGTCTCGGTCCGTTTCGGCCGCATGGGACGAATCGCGTCGAGTCGACTAAGAACGTTGACGAGCTCGCTGTGACCGAGCTCGAACGGCGTCGCTGTCAGAAGGAGTATTCGGTCGAAGATGTCCTTGAGCGCGCCGTCTTCGGGTTCCTGGGGCAGCGGTGTGAAGAGTCGGCTGATTCGCGTGTGGCTGTTCTTCAGCGAGTGCGCCTCATCAACGATCAGCAGCGGGAGACGCAGCCTGGCCGAGACCAGGACGGCCTTCCAGGCGGACTGAGTGGCGTCATTGAGGCTCTTGCGGGCCGACTTCAGTCGCGCGTCGAGGTTCGCAGACGATTTCAGGGGCAGAGCCTGGATGACATCCCACACGCTGGCCAGGTCGAGGTCAGTCGCGACGTCGCAGAGCGCAGTCGGGACCGGGTCGTCACCAAGGTCTTGTCCGTCCGTCAGATGCGTCCAAGCATCGCGCCAGGTCTCTGGCGGCGTGTTCAAGAGAGCCTCAACCCGTGGAGTGGTGAGCCGTCTGTCGCGGATTAGCCCAGAGCTGCCAGTGCACCAGCGCGCGATCAGGCTCCTCATCCTCGCTGCTCCGGTTCGATTGCGACAGGCGTAGTAGAGCAGGGCAAGCTGAATGAAGGAGTCCTTCAGGCTGGCCGTGAGGGCTTCGTAGGTCACGATGACGATGTGTGAGCGACTCCGCGGCGGATCGTCGAGCGCTTTAAGCAGGTCTTCTCCGCTGCGGATGGCGTGCGGCACGCAGCGCAGTTGTGGGGCGCTGTCGTATAGGAGGGATTCGCTGAACTTGCCCCACTCGCGTACCCACTTCTCGCCGACGCGCGCCGGAACGAGGATGACGACTTGTCCGGGAGTCGGCGCGGCGAGAATTCGAGTCGTCGCGACGGCGAGTGCAACGAACGTCTTCCCCATCCCGACCTGATCTGCCAGCACGACGCCCTCTTGGCTCTGAAGCCGCCGAAGGATGTCCTCCGCTGTGCGGCGCTGGCGGTTCCAGTCGTCGGCGAACTCGTTGTCTGGCGACTCGCGAAGGTGAGACGTCAGGAGGTCAGGCACCGTCGAGCCTCCTTCATCGCCCGCGCTGCGTATTGCGCCAGGTCAGCGGGCCCGTTGCCAAGGCGCACCCGGAGCGACTCGATGTCGTCGAGTGCGGCTCCTATTGTGCTTCGCCCCTCCGACTGATCGACGAACTGCAGGGCCCTCGCCCAGTCGACACGGCCAACGGTCAGCGCGATCTCCGCGAGCGTAAACAATCCGTCGGCGAGGTCCTTATTGCCTTCCTCGACGTCTTCGACCGTCTTGCGAGCGACGAACCTAGGTCCTAGAGGGCCAGTCAGACGCGCAACGAGCGCATCGGTCGTCAAGGCAGGATGTTCGAGCCTCCTTTGCATCGCGGCAAGTGACTGGGCGAGTGCTCGGCCTCTGCGAAGCAGGCTGGCTCGGGAGTCGAAGCGCTTCAGCGGGTCGGTCACGATCTGTGTTCCGCCAGATGCCGGCCGCTCTCGCTGCTTGCGTTCAAGTTCCTCGCGCGCCGCCCGGGCGAGTGACTTGCCAGATGCGAGGGCGTCCAGCAGGTGGCCGGAGTTCAGGTCGGCGAGCCCCGCCCCGGGCGGGAGCGAGTGGCGGTCATCGGCGATGACCGCCCAGATCGTGCTCTCTTCGTCCCACTCGACGACAACGAACATCGGCAGGTTGTTGGCCTCGACAGCGACTTCGATTGATGTAGGGCTCCCCGCCGATCTCCAGGACGTGGCATCAAGGAGCGTTGCTCCCGAGGGGAGGGAGACTCGCCATGCAATCGGCATCGCCACAGGTTCGATTCCGATCGTGAGTATCCACGAGTCATCTTTGCGGGTGAGACGACAGAGCCCGAAGCAAGGAGGCAGCACTGGTGCGGAGTCTTCGAGCTCGTCGTCGTCCGCTTGGTCGTCGTAGTTCACACCGACCGGGTCAACTTCCTGGCCGGTCGGAACAAGTCCAAATAGGGCCGTACCCTCCTTGCTATTCAGAGGGGCTCCGAGCCAGAGATTGACTTCTCGATGGCGCTTCCCATTCGTCTTCGCTAGACCTAGCCCCGCCTTGGTGTGGTTGGAGCTCCCCACGAGTGCGGCCACCCATTCCCGTTGCGACAGCAGCAGACACTTCGCATGGAGCCGCCGCACCTCATCGTCGCGAAGGTCGAGCTCGCTAACAGAGTCAACGGCATCGAAGTGATCGAGGGGGAAGCCGATCTCGCCACGGGGACCGAACACCACGGCAACGTCCTGCCAGCGCTCCTCTTTGGGCCGGCCAGTGAGAAGGTCCGCGACGCTCCTGAGCACCGTTGGGTCGTCGGCGTCCCAGAATGGCGACAGGTGCGTGGCCCAAAGAGGCCGTGCACCACTCCAGGCTTCTTCGAGTGCGTCGAGCGGCCCAACATCGGCGTTGCTCGGCGCAAAGGCAACCTTTAGGTTCGTCTGCACGCGTGGTTGCCTGGACGCGCGTTCACGGAAAAGCGCCAATGTCCGATCGACTTGGTTGCGCGCCGGAACGCCAACGGCCAACCCGGGAACGAGGTCCAGATAGCTGTCGAGCTCGTCTGCGAGTGCTGTCAGGACAGCCCCCGGAAGGATGCAGTGCGGCCCTAGGTCGGCTGCCAGCGCGAGTTCGATCTGGTGCCGGTACCCGGCGGCCGTGAGATTGGCTGAACCGACGATGACCCTAGCGGCGTTCTCCCATAGCAAGATCGCCACCTTCGAGTGGAGGAGTCCTCGTCGGGGGACTTGGCAGTGGAGCGCGTCCCACCGAAGCGTGGAGCGTTCGCCCTGTGCGCTCCGGTCGGCGAGAACGGTGACTGCCGGTGCGCGGAGGCTCTCCTCCAACTCCAGTCGTGCAACCAGGTCGTCGACCGAGCCGGTTCCCTCATCGACACTTTCGACTGCGAGAAAGCGTGCGAGACAACTCCGCTCGAAGAAGTCTGGGTCCAGGGTGAAGGTCGTCGCGAGCACAGCGAGGGGATCGCCTGCATTGGCTGGCTTCTGCCAATGGTCGAGTAGCGGCGTGAGCTTCATGCGGACCGCACTAGAAAGCCCAGCAGGGTCTCGATCCTCATCGGATGAGTCCAAATCCGGTCGTCCAGCTGACCCCAGTCACGGCGGTAGGGCGTGCGAACGAACCAGTCGTACTTGATCGGGTCGATCCACATGCGCTTTCCCTTGGCCGTCTGGACATCCTGGTGCCGGGAGATGAGCGCATTCACGAACTCCGGGGTGGTGAAAGCCCTGTCGAATTCGCCGAGGACCAGTTCGACATCCAGAGCCAGTCCTTCATCGAGTTCGGCGGCTGCTTCGACTGCGTGACGGACCAGGTCGACCACGCGCCCTGCCAGTTCGGCGATGCCAGGTGTGGCGGCACCCTGGTCGATAGAGAAGGTTCCTCCCTGGAGGGACGCACCGTGCTGGAGCAGCCGTCGGAAGGCGTACTCGATTGCGGTCGTACAGGCTTCGTACGCGATTGCGGATCGAAGTGCTGCGCGGGTGACAGCTCCAGTGGCTCTGTCGAGAAGGGCTGTTGCCAGCTCTCTCTGCGTTGGCCAGGGGTCGGGATGGGGCATGTGAGCGGTCATGATCTGTGACAGTTCGTGGCGCACAGGATGTTGTTCGCTCATGATTAGTCGGCGAACTTCACCTCGCTCCTTGCCGCCGGCCTCCAACGGAGCGACGTGACTCGCGATCGAGGCGATTAGTGCGCCATTGAGAGGCGCTGTGCAGCGGCCGTTCGTCAGGGAGTCGCGAACGGCCTTTTCGATCTCTCTTCGAAGTTTTCCTCCCGGCGAACCCGATCCGCCGAGGTGAAACCCGTCGAGTCCCTGATCGTCCTCCCACGCCTTCAGAAGGCGATCCGCGTTCTCACCGGGGAGCCCGTCGCGGTCAAGAACTCTGGAGTCAACCGAGAAGGGGCGATAAACGCCAGTGAACCCGAACACCCTCGGTCCAGCGAGGTAGTTCGCGGCGCTCAAGCGCTCACCGGCGGCCCGCGCACGCTGGGCCTTCTGGCTGCCAGGAACACTCGCGAGTCGATTCGGGACAGGATGCTGGACGAGGGACTCCACGACAAGCCACTCGAAGGCGAGGTCGAACGTGGTCTTGCCGTCGGTCGAAGTGATGCCGGCGAGAGACTGGCACGCGTGGGCTCCAACCGCTGAGAGCGTGACAAACCTCGGCTGGCTCATGCGGGCGCGCACACCTGGAACCAGGCGGTCTGCAATACGGTCGGCGACCGCGCCGAGGCCCAAGGGGTCCAGACTCCCCTCGCCGGTTTCGCCCGGGTCGTACTTCGAGAGCGTGGGCAGTTGTTCCAGCAGCGCGCCGCTCATGGTTGCTCGCCACCTTCCTTCATGCGGCCGGCCCTTCGTAGGTGGCGGCCCAGGAAGTGAGCAGTTCGTGCAGTCGAGTCCGTCGGGGTTCGCCTTCCCTATCGCGCAGTTCGGGTCGACCGGAGTCTGCGACGACGGTTGTGAGATCGGTGTTGGTCAACTCGATCAGCAACCCGGTGAGCAGGTCGGAGACCAACCAATCGTTCACGTCACCGGCACCGGCGTCCTCGTAGGCCGAGCGCAGGTCGTCGGCACGGAGCGCTTGGCCCCATACATCCTCATCGCCAATCCCGGTGAGGTTCAGGGCGCGGAGAATCGCCGCGTCTGCTGCTTGCTCGACCCACACGGAATCGCGGTCGTCTGCAGCGAATTGGAACGTCGCGAACCACGTGCTGCTGTCAGGCTGGTTCCCGTCGATCGTCGCGAGTGTCGCTGGCATGAAGGTCGCGGCTGCACCGCTGGCGGTTGTTGCGTCCCCTCCAGCGGGCAGCATCACTACGTGGAGGTAAACCGTTCCGCCTTGGTGCGAGAGTTCGCGTGCGAGTGGTCGAGGGCCAACGCCCGTGAGACGTGAGCCATCGTCGAGTTCGAGGATGGTCCCGAGGTAGCTCATGCCAACCACCCTTCTATCGCGTGGGCGGCGTCGATCAGCCCGGAGCGGGCAACGTCGAAAGAGAATCCGTCTTGATCGGGGACATCGCCGCCAAGGTTGGCCTCGACCAGGATCTCCAGGGTCACAGCGAACGGGGTGGACTGGTTGACAACGACAACGACAGCGAGGCCGGCGGCGTCATCCTGAACAGTCGGGACAGTCTGCTCGGGGTGCTCGTCGTGGGCTGCTTGCATCCAGGCTTCGGCGAGCCTTGCGAGTGCGTCTCGCGAGAGCGGTCGCCCGAGGTAACGGACGAGACGATCGGGCGTCAGCAGTTCGATGTCCACCAGATGGGTGTACGGGTAGTCGAAGTTTACGAGGCTCGGCGCGGGTAGCAGCGCGAACGATGCGCCAGCCTCCGACAGCAGTCGGATCGGGTTCAGAGCGTCGGCGGTGCGCCTGTTCCACGTTGCCCCGCATGAGTTGCACTCACGCTCGAAACCCGGGTGCATGCAACCCACCCACTGAACCCAGTCAGGGTCGCCCGACCCGGCGTCCGGTCCCGACGGCATGCCAATGATCAGGTGCACGACCTCGCCTGATCCACAGGATGGGCAGGTGCCACGCGGCACGTCGTACGGCTCGTGCGCGCCATCGACTGGAGGCAGCATCATGCGGCTACTCGCCCCCATCCAGCATGCTGAACAGGCGGACTTTGCCGAGGGCCTGTTGCAGGGCAGTAATGAGTTCGCCGTCGCTCATGGCCGAAACATCAGGCGTCTCTTCCGCTGCGACGCCGTCTCGGGTGTAGGGACCGAGCTCATCCACCGTCTCGGCGCATGATCGCGCCAATTCGATGATGCTCAACGGAAACGCGCAGACGGACCCGATTGCCTCGTCGTTCCCCTGCATGATGACCTCAAGTGAGGGTGCGACACCTTCGTCGTCCCACACCTCCTCCACCACCACTGGCCTCGCAAACAGGAACATCAGCAGAGTCTCGACGTCACCGATCTCGTCGACATCAACCCCGCCGAGCAGGTCGTCGGTGTCCTCGAAGACCGTCTCGAAGCGGGTGTCTGTCATGCCTCGATTCTTCCATCGAGGTCCGACAAAATCGGCTAATTCTGGATGCTGCGCTCCAAGCCGTACGGTCGCGGCCCAGCCGCTTGGGAAGGCGGAATCCGGCCTCGGTTCGTGCATGGGACGAGCTCGACTCCCGGCAATGGGCGGTTCAGTGTCGCAGTCGCGGCAATGTGTAGCGGCAGCTGTCACCCCCGGCGCCGCCGAGGCTCCGTGCGGCGCCGCTCCACGGCAGGAAATGGGTTCTTCACCCACGGTGAGGGATCTACCACGAGCCGATCCTCGGCGCCGGCAACGCAGACCCCATCTTCTTGGGAGCTAGTCGCCCGGTAGATGCCCTCGTATGGCAGCAGATGGCGCACCGCCGCCGTGGGCAACAACCGCGTCACCACCTGCGTGCCGCCGCTGCTGCTCCCGGGCTGCTCGAGGGTTCCCGGCCGGCCTCCTCTGACCGCTGAGACGGTCGCTGGAGCCGATCCCCGCCTTTCACCTAGGGCCGGAACCTCGCTAAGCCAACCATTCGCCACGGGAGCGCCTTGTGCATCGGTCGCCGAGATGACCTCTTGCTGGGCGCCCCATCGAGTGAGCGCGTTCCACAGTGCCGGAGCCAGCTGACCTGGCGCCAGCTGGTCGCCCGAGGACGCAAGTGCCCGCACCAGCCCGTCGGCGGTGAACGCGGCCAACTGCGTGGCAACGCCGACTTCGATCACTCCGCGCCGCGGGAATGACCCTCGCGCTCGTTCATAAGTGTCACCCAGAGCCAGGCCGAGCAGCAGCCCACGCAGGCGCTCGCTCCAAGAGTCCTCACCCGGCTCGTTCATCGCGCACTCCTCATCAGGCGGAGGCGGCCCTCCGCCATGCCATTGGCCGTGATCGCCGGCCGAATCCCCTAGAGCATCGGAGACTAGAGCAGTGGAATCTCGGATCATGGACGAACTGCACAACACCGCGCCACCGTTTCTGTCGGAGCAGCGATCTACGCTGCGGTTCATGTGGGAGAGTCCCGAGAGCCTCTGGCGTCGCCTCAAGTTTGGGCCGTGAGGAATTCTTGCAACGGCTGATCACGACGTTGATCGTCGGCGGTGATCCGCCTCGGTGGAACACTCCAAGCGCTCCGGACGAACAGGGTCGACGCTTTCTGCGGCTCCTGGACGATCTCGCGTATGGCGATGGGTCGCACCGGGCCGGAGCTGCCGAGGCAGACGCGTTCGTCGATGAGTATCTGCTGCCAAAGGTCGTGGACTCGGCTCAGAACGGCTGGCCGGATTGGGCAGTGCTGTGGCGGGATCGAGTTTGGATAATTCGAGCTCAAGACTGAGGCCGGCAGCCACCGCGAGGATCAGTTGCCTTACTACCTGCTTCTGGCCACGGCTGCCCATCCTGGCTGCCGGGTGGATCTCACGTACATGACCGGGCCACTGAGCAAGTCCCCGCCCGAGGTCAGTGAGGGGCAACGCTATTGCCATCTCACCTGGGCACAGGTCATGCCACTTATCGAGGCCGTCTGGGGCACCGATCAACGATCGGAAGTGATCGCGTATGTCGACACCGTCCGAACCGTGATCCAGAACCTCGCCACCCTGCGCCCTTCGCAGCAACGGGAGGCGTTGCTTCGACAGACCCCGTCGGCCGAGGAAGGACCCAGCTCGCGCGAAGTACTGCCAGCTGAGGCAGCCGAAACGTCCATCCCTGCACCACGGCAAGGGCCGCACGCTGCACCCGTAGCTGAGGACCTGCTTGGTCTGGCTCGCGCTACCGCCATCGATGGCCGACAGCGCGGCATAGGCGCCACGAGTCCAACAGAGCTCGAGAGCCTTCGCGAGGCGGCTCGCGACCTCATCGCCGAACTCCCCGCGGAAGATCGAGCTCGCTTCGTTCTGCCGTGGCTGTGGAGAGCGGGGCGAACGGACGGGAGGGCCTTGACTTCCGAGGGTCAAGAGTTCGGTTACGAGCTGCGGTTCTCTCGTTACGAGGCGATGCAAATCAAGCCGTGACGCGGAAAGACGCGCGTGAGTTGGTCCTCCGGGAGGCGCTCATAGGGGCCTCTGAGGTGTGCTCAATCGAGGATGGTCCAGTCGACGGGGTCGACGTGTCGGCTGGCGAACCAGCGGTTGACCCTGCCGAAGGGATCGGAGCCGCGGAACGCCGGCTCGGCGCCGGCTGTTCGGAGTACCGACATGGGCGACGGGTGGCTGGACGCGAAGACTTCGACCTCGGACGCCAAGTACTTGCGCATGCCGTGGGCAGGTACTCCCCAGAGCATGGCAGCGATCGGCCGAGCCGCGGCCTCAACCCGGATTGCCTTCATGGTGGCTACGGCCAGCGGCGACCACCACCGGATGTGCCGCTTCGGCCGTGACTGTTTGTCGCAGGGAAGGGTGAGGGCGCGGTTGAGCAGCATGACGCCCTGCTTGGTCCATGAGGTGAGGTCGCCGGTCTTTGGCGGCGGGTACTCGACGGGGGAGCTCCTGGAAGATGTTGGCTAGCGAATCCGGCACATCGCCGCCCGGGCCGGTGGAGAAGCTCAAGCCCGTCGCGCGTGCCGGGTTCGGGTAGGGATCTTGTCCGAGGACCAGGACCCGCACTTGGTTGAGGGGCAATTCGAAGGCTCGCCAGATGACCGAGTTCTCATCCGGATCAACTGGCAGGTGGGGGCCGGCATCGGCCACCTTCGCCAAGCAGGCCTCGAGCTTGGTGTCGATGCCAGCGTCGGCAGCGCGAAGACCCGCAACCCAGTCGACGGCGATCCTCCCGTCCCCGGCAAGGCGGTCCAGGATCTGCGCTGCTCCAGGCACGAACGGAGCCTAGCGCTGCGGCCTTCGCAGGGTCCCTGTGCCGAAGATCATCTTTCGATGCGGCGACGGACAGGGACGCTCAAAGCTCGAGTCCACCTGGCGGCTACAGATGAGTGCGCGAGCGGCTACTTACGCATGGTCCTTCGGTGGGAAGTCGAGCCAGCGCCACCTACCAGCGAGCCAGACCAAGTATTGATGCCAGTAGTTGGACCACACCCAGATCCCGTCGATGCCGCTGAAGCCTTCAGGTCTCCGAGTTGGCGCCGGGAAGTCGTTAGTGAAGAACCGGGTGGGAAGCACCTCGTCGACAGGCACTAGAAAGAGATGCCTCTCGTCAACAGCGAGAGCCGATCTAGCCTTTTCGACGTGACGCGGCATATGCGGTAGATGAAGCCATCGCTCGACCAGAGTCGCGAAGTCTGAGGTCGCAGCATCCACGAACTCGGCACGGACCGCAGGGAGCAGGGCGACACCGGGTTTGAAGGATGTTCGGCGAAGATCGCCAATGTCGCTCAGCCACTCGAGATCAGGGTCGCTGGAGAAGATGGCAGGGGGCAGTCGGTCGAGCGCATCGACGTTTTCACGGTCACACAGTTCAACTGCTCTTACGACCGCGCGGCGCGCTCGTCGGTAGGGCATGTCATCGCCAGTTAGTCGGAACTCCCACCCTGATGGTGCGGGCCATCGCCAGCCCTCCTTGGCCGCCAGTCCCTGCCAGGCTGACGACTCGGGTTGCGTGACGAGAGTGACCTCGAGCGCGCCCCGGCGACCGTTGGGCCATTCGAGCATGAAGTCCACCGCAGACTGTCGGCCATCGGCGTCGAACTTCCTGGCGTCGGCGCCCAGAGCGTGGCTTACGAGATGCGCGGCGATGTCCTCAGCTCGGCCGGCCAGCTCACTCACGACCCCATTCTGGGCCACAGACGATGGGATCTCGGCAGATCCGATAGACGCCGGGGCCCGACGGGCGGCGGTGTACGCGCGGCGACTGTGCAGGGTGGAGGCTGGCCATCGAAAGGAGTTGCTCGGTAGTCTCCTGTCGTCAATCGGAGACACACATGCTCCGAACCGGGCCGAGCGGCTTCAGCCGCGAACCCATCGTGCCGGGCTGGATATGAGCCAGTTGAACACGCGCCGAGGAACGGTCGCGGTGCTCGACTGCTCGAAGAAGTCCTATCCAAGCCAGTGGGCCGCGGAACGCGCCTTGCAGGCGATTCAGGAGTCCTGCCGGTCACGCGGTCGGAAAGCTCCAACGGGGTCCTACTGGTGCGGCCTCTGCAAAGCCTGGCACCTGACCTCGAAGTCGAAGAGCCGTACTCCGAGCTGGGTCAGAAAAGAGAGACGGTCTCCCGGCCGCGTGGGATAGGGATCGATGGTCGCGGCCAAGCGACGCGGTTACTGCGGGGCGCAGCTGGGACTTGATGTCCCTCCCCTTACCCTCCGGAATCTGTCGGCCTAAGCCAGTACGGATCGGGTACGATCGGAACTGTTCGAGACAGCGAACTCCGCGTCAACACAAGCGATTCGGCTGTTTCCCGCAACGTTCGGTAGCACTAGGAATCGCCCTGTGTGATTCCAGAGGTCGCAGGTTCAAATCCTGCCCCCGCTACGATGTGATGTCTCAGGACATCTGCAAGGCCCGAACCCACGGGAGTGGGTTCGGGCCTTGTCTATTCCTGGGGTTGGTAGTCCTTGTTGGTGTTGATGGTGAGTTCGCGGAGTAGTTCGCCGGTGATGGCGTTGATGATGCGGACTGAACCGCCCCGGCATGTCCGGAGAGCTGATTCGTTGGAAGGATCACTCTCATGGCACGTCCCTCGAGGTACCCGACCGAGCTGCGTGAGCGCGCAGTGCGGATGGTGATGGAGTCCAGGCGGGACTATCCGCACGAGTCCGCCGTGATCAGGTCGGTCGCGGCGAAGCTGGGCATCACCTCTACTGAATCGCTGCGTAAGTGGCTGCGGCAGGCCGAGATCGACGGCGGTGTCCGCGTCGGCAAGTCCAGCGAGGAGATCGCTGAGATCAAGGCGTTGAAGAAAGAGGTCGCCGAACTGCGGCGGGCGAACGAGATCTTGAAGAGCGCTTCGGCTTTCTTCGCGGCGGAGCTCGACCGCCCCAACAGGTTCTGATCGACTACATCGAGGACCACAAGGTGGAGTTCGGGGTCGAGCCGATCTGCCGCGTGCTCAGTGAGCACGGGATCAAGATCGCTCCGTCCACCTACTACGAGGCTCGCTCACGCCGGCCTTCCAAGCAGCAGATCCGCGACGCGGAGCTGGTCGAGATCATGGTCGCCGAGCGCAACCGGCAGAAGCTGGTCGCGCGGTTTGGTGCACGCAAGATGTGGCTGCACCTGCGCGGACGGGGCCATGACGTCGCTCGATGCACCGTCGAGCGGCTCTACCGTGAACAACGCTGGGTCGGGGCGCTACGTCTGAAGAAGTTCCGGACCACCATCGGCGACCCGGCCGCCGAGCGACCACTGGACCTGGTCGATCGGCAGTTCTGGGCGAGCAGGCCCAACCAGCTATGGGTCGCCGACTTCACATATGTCGCGACCTGGTCAGGCACTGTCTACGTCGCCTTCATCTTCGACGTCTTCAGCCGTCGGATCGTGGGCTGGCGGGCCGCCACGCGGATGACGACCGACCTGGTGCTCGACACCCTTGAGCATGCGATCTGGACCCGCCAGCAGGCCGGTGTCACCGACCTTTCCGGCCTCATCCATCACACCGATGCAGGGTCTCAATACGTCAGCTTTGCCTTCACCCAGCGCCTCGTCGACGAGGGGGTCGACCCCTCAGTCGGGTCTGTTGGCGATGCCTATGACAACGCCCTCGCCGAGTCCCAGATCGGGCTCTACAAAGCCGAACTCATACGTCCTGAAGGTCCCTGGCGCGGCGTCGAACACGTCGAACTAGAGACCCTGAACTGGGTCGACTTCTTCAACAACGAGCGCCCTCACGAGGCGCTCTCCGACCTCACGCCCATGGCGGCCGAGGAACTGCACTACGCTGCAAGAAACGAGCTCACGCCAACCGGCTGAGCCACCAAACCCAGCCTCCGGACTCGCCGGGGCGGTTCAGCTCGAACTCCGTGAACGACGTCGGACCCGGCGACCGCACGTACCTCGGCGGCGCGTCGGAGTTCACCGCCTTGATGACCGTGGTCCGCGAGATCCCCAACCGGGCCGCGATCCGTGCCTTCGGCACCCCGTCAGCAGCCAGCCTCCTGATCAGCGCCCAGTCCTCCAAAGTGATCACACTCCAATCGTTGAGTGATCACTTTTCACCGCCGAAACTGTTCAGTTTTCGAGCGCCGCCGACATCTCCATCGACGAGTTGTCCGACTATCTGGGCGTTCCCATCAAGACGATCTACGACTGGCGAGCACCGGGCAGGCCCGGCAGCCTTCAAGATTGGCCGTCATCTGAAGTTCGCAGAATCCGACACTCTCTGTTGGCTCAACGACCAACGCCAGGGCCACGACGGGACGCCGGAGAGGTGATTGGTCGTGCCTAGACCACGCACTCCAATCGGCACGTTCGGTGATATCGAGTTCACGGAGGTCGGGACGGGCATCCGTGCCCGCGTGCGATTCCGCGATCTCGACGGGCAAATCCGGCGGGTGGAGGCCACTGCCAAATCTCGCAAGCTCGCCGAGCATCGGCTCAAGGAGAGACTGGCCGAGAGAACGGATCGCAGCCCAGGAGCCGGAGAACTGACCAGTGGCAGTTTCGTTCATTCAGCTCGTCGATGTCTGGCTCGCTGACCTCGATCTGGAGAACAAGGTCGCGGAGAGTACGCGGGCGTTGTACGAGCGGAACATGCGGCAGCTGGTGATGCCGGCGTTGAGCACTTCACATTGCGGGAGATCAGTGTGCGCAAGGTGGATCAGTTCTTGAAGACGTTGGCGGCGACGAAGAGCTACAGCACGGCGAAGCAGGCGCGGACAGTGTTGAGTCTGGCGTTCGGGTTGGCGGTGCGTTACGACGCGTTGCGGGAGAACCCGGTGCGGGACATGGCTCGGTTGCGCAAGCTGAAGCGCCCAAGGTTTGATGCCGCATCCTTTTGAGTTGGAAGGATGCAGTTCATGCCGAAGAAGATCGATCCGAAGGTCAAGGAGCGGTGCGTGAGGCAGGTGCTGGAGCATCTGCCGGAGTACCCATCGTTGACCGCGGCCGCCGAGTCCGTCGCCCGCCGTGAGGGCTTGGGGAAGGAGACGGTCCGTCGTTGGGTAGTCCAGGCCCAGATCGACGGTGGACAGCGCCGTGGCGCGACCAGCGAGGAACTGGCTGAGATCAAGGAGCTGAAGGCGAAGGTCCGCCGGCTCGAGGAGGACAACGAGATCCTGCGTCGGGCCTCAATTTTCTTCGCGGGGGAGCTCGACCCCCGCAATCGCTGGTCGTCGCGTTCATCGACGAACTGCGATCTGAGGGCCACGCGGTCGAGTCGATCTGCCGAGTCCTGCGCGAGCAGGGCTGCCAGATCGCCGCGCGGACCTACCGCGACTGGACACAAGCCAACCACCGGGTCGCGACCCGGACCATCAGCGATGCCCAGGTGGTCAACCAGGTCCGTGACCTGGTCTGGACGGTCGACCACCAGGGCATGCGCAGGATGACACCCGAAGGGCGCTATGGGCGTCGGAAGATGACCGCGCTCGTACGACGCACCAGCCCCGACGCGTCGCCCGGCAGCGTGGACCGGGCGATGAGAACCCTCCCTGCGAGGGGTTCGTCGTTCGAAGGGAATCCGGACCACGATCCCGGCCAAGGACGGCAAGCGAGCCGGTGACCTGCTGGATCGGGACTTCACCGCCGAAGCGCCGAACCGGACCTGGGTCATGGACTTCACCTACGTCAGAACCTGGGCCGGGTTCGTCTACGTCGCGTTCATCCTCGACGTCTTCGCCCAGAAGATCGTCGCCTGGAACGTCGCGTCCACCAAGGCCGTCAACCTGGTCGACGTCCCGCTGCGGATGGCGTTGTGGCAACGCAACCGCGAGGGCAACCCCGTGGTGCCCGGCAAGCTGATCGGCCACGCCGACGCCGGCAGTCAGTACACCTCCATCACGTTCACCGAGCACCTCGCCGACGAGGGCATCCGGCCCTCGATCGGATCGGTGGCCGACGCCTACGACAACGCCCTCATGGAGTGCGTGATCGGGCTCTACAAGACCGAGTGCATCCGCACCACGGTCTTCCACACCGGCCCCAACCGCACCATCGGTGACGTCGAGTACGCCACCGCCGGCTGGGCCGACTGGTACAACAACCGACGCCTGCACGGCACTCTTGGGATGATGACCCCAGTGGAGTTCGAGCAAGCCCACTACGCGGCCCTCAACCAAGAGCCGCAACCCGCATAGGAGCGGCAGAGAACCTGGGGCGCTTCAACGTCAGCACGCCATGTCTGTAGGTGTGGATCAGGTTGCCAATGTCCTGGCGCTCTTCCGGCGTGGTGGTGACCTGGACGTTGATCGACCCTGATCCACCGATCCGCTGCTGGATGCGATGCTGGCGCAGCAGGTCGGTGAGTGCGGCACGCAGCTGGGCGGCGTTGTCGCCGTACTTGTCGGCTCAGCGGGTGGCGTCGAGTTGGCCCGCGTCGAGTACGCCCAATGGCTGTTGAGCGACAATGAGATGGGCAGATGAGCCCGTGCACCCGGCTGATGACATCTGCGTCAGAGGCGAGCCGAGGACGCCTTCACCACACCAGTCCCGTCGAAATCCTCGGCTCCATTCTGGCCAAAGTGTCGCCAGTGCTGACCTTTCGTGACTCTCGACGCCTACTACTCGGGTATCGCCCACCGGCACCACGGGAAACGTTCGCCGACCCCAACTTCGGCTCCCTCGTATGACTCGTGCTTGTGAACCGTCGGATCATGGGCGTCGCGCTACGTCGCCAGGCCTTCCCGCTCACAGTTGCCGACCTTTGGCCAGATCGTCGCCGTGATCGACCCCAAGAACAGCACCGGGGTTCGAGACCGCGCCATGCTCTCTTGACGGCTACACCTCCGTCATACGACCAGAGGAGCTCGGCCCCCAACGTCGACAACATCGTGCGAAATCCACCGGAGTCTCGATCATTCGACGCTCCAAGACCGACCAACGCGCGGCCAACTCATCGAAATCGCGCGCCGGGATCGTGCTGAGACCGACCCCGTCCGGGCACTCGATTCGGGGCTCAAGGTCGGGCCACGCGGTACCGGTCCCAGTGCTCTGGAGTCCGTTGACGCAACCACCGACCTCCACCGCATGGGGCTACGCGCGATTAGCCGGACTGTCCAGCCGTGCGAGAACGAAGCCGGCTTCGAAGTCAACCCGTAACCGGGCGCTCACTCCGCACCGGCCACGGCACGACGGCAGCGGTCAACGGCGCGTCGTTCGACCCCATCGCAGTCCAGGCCCGCCGCCGCGGCCTCGGCGCTCTGCTCAACCACTACACTCAACCCGCCTGAGCGATGAGGATCAACATGAGCCGCGACCTCGGAGCTGTGACACGCGGCCAACCTTGGGGCGTTTGCCCGTCGGCACCCGGCTGAGGTGGTCAAGCCTTGAGGGCGACGTGGGTGCCTTTGTTGTCCAGGGCCAGGGAGCGTGAGATCACCAGTCGCTGGATCTGGTTGGTGCCCTCGAAGATTTGCATCACCTTCGCCTCGCGCATGAAACGCTCGATAGGGAAGTCGCGGGTGTAGCCATAGCCGCCCAGCACCTGCACTGCATCGGTGGTGACCTTCATCGCGTTGTCGGTGCAGACCAGTTTGGCGACCGACGCCTCGCGTCGGAACGGCAGTCCGGCGTCGCGTAGGCGTGCGGCGTGGAGATACGTGGCTCGGGCGGACTGCACAGCCGCTTCCATGTCGGCCAGCACGAACGCTAGTCCCTGGTGGTTGATGATCGCCTTGCCGAACGTCTCACGCTCGCGGGCATAGGCGACCGCGGCGTCGAGTGCGCCCTGCGCCAGGCCTGTCGCGACCGCCGCGATGCCCAGACGTCCGGAGTCGAGGCCTGCGAGCGCAATGCGCAAACCATCGCCCGCGTTGCCGAGCAGCCGGTCCCCGCCGACACGTACGCCATCCAGGCGAATCGTGGCCGTCGTTGAGCCGGTGAGGCCCATCTTGCGCTCAGGGGCGTCGGCGGACAGTCCTGGAGCATCGGCAGGTACGAGGAAGCAGGAGATTGCGCGGCCGCCAGCCTCTTCGCCGGTCGGCCCTGTGGACATCCTGGCCATGACCTTATAGAAGTCAGCGTGTCCACCGTGCGTTGTCCAGGCCTTGGCGCCGTTGAGGACCCAGTCGTCGCCGTCGCGCCGTGCCGTCGTGCGCATAGCGGCGGGATCGGAGCCAGCGTGGGCCTCGGAGAGGCAATAGGCGCCCAGCAACTCGCCGCCGAGCATGCCAGGCAACCACCGCTTCTTCTGTTCTATCGTGCCGAATTCGGCCAGGCCGAAGCAGGACAACGCGTGCACCGATGTGCCGACACCTACCGTCGACCACACCGAGCCGATCTCCTCGAGGACTTGGAGATAGACCTCGTAGGGCTGGCCGCCGCCCCCGAACTCCTCTGGGTAGGGCAGCGAGAGCAGACCGGCGCGGCCGAGCATCCGGAAGACTTCACGCGGGAACGTCTCGGTCTCCTCCGCCTCCGCGGCACGCGGCGCGAGCTCGCGGACGCAGATGTCGCGGGTCAGGGCGAGCAGGTCGCGGGCCTCCTCGGTAGGCAGGGTGCGGCGGGCGGTCATGGGGGCTCCTTCGTGGTGACCTGTCAGGCGCGTCGATGCAGCAGGGAGAGCAGGTAGGCGCCGCCGATCCGGCCGCCCCGCGGCGGCAGCACGCCGAACTGGCGCATCATCTCGGAGATCTCGTACTGGGCCATGTAGCGCAGCAGCAGCCCGTCGCGGAACTCGAGGAAGATGTCGCAGCCGTGGGTCACCGCGACCTTGTCGGTCTCGAAGCGTGCCGGAGCCGACGCGGTCTGCCGGAACAGGTAGACGCCACCGTGCTCGGGACCACCGGTGAAAAGTTGGACCTCCTCGAAGCGGACGTCGGGCATCACCTCCCAAATGGTGTCTACGTAGGTGCGCACCTCGTCATGACCGTGTAAGACGTCGGTCCAGAAGATCCGGTCGTCCCATTCGATCTCGGGGTGCAGCAGCGCCATCACGTCGTCGGTGCGGTGGGAGTTCCATGCGTCCTCCCACCGACCCGCGAACTCACGCACCCAGGCTGCGCCCGTCTGCTCGGCCATCGCGCTCACGCTGAGGCCGAGGCGAAGCGCGACAGCGACGCGATCAACGCGTCGGCGTCGTCGACGATGCGGCTGACCAGGTCGGCGCAGGTCGGGATGTCGTTGATGATGCCCTGCACCATGCCGACGGTCCAGATGCCTGCCTCGACGTCGCCGGTCTCATAGACCGTGCGGCCCCGAGCGCCGGAGACGAGCTCGCGGACTGCAGCGAAGTCGCCGCCGTCGTCGAGGATCCGTACGACCTCCTCACTCACCGAGTTCTTCGCCACCCGCGCGGTGTTGCGCAGGGTGCGGAAGATCAGGTCGGTGTGGCGCTCGTCGGCGTTGACGATGGCCTTCTTGACCTGCTCGTGGATGGGGGACTCGGCGGCGCACATGAAGCGGGTGCCCATGTTGACGCCGTGGGCGCCCAACGCGAGCGCGGCGACCAGGCCGCGGCCGTCGGCGAAACCGCCCGAGGCGATGAACGGGATGGTCAGCTGGTCGGCTGCGGCAGGGATCAGGACCAGACCCGGGATGTCGTCCTCGCCGGGGTGACCGGCGCACTCGAAGCCGTCGATGCTGACGCCGGCGACGCCGACCTTCTCGGCCTTGACCGCGTGGCGCACGCTCGTGCACTTGTGCAGGACCTTGATGTCGTGGGCGTTGAAGAAGTCCATGTGCGGCTCGGGGTTGGACCCGGCCGTCTCCACGATCTTGACGCCGGAGTCGGCGATGACGTGGCGGTATTCGTCGTAGGGCGGGGGGTTGATCGTCGGCAGGATCGTCAGGTTGACGCCGAACGGTTGATCGGTCATCTCCCTGGTGCGAGCGATCTCCTTGGCCAGGTCCTCTGGCGTGGGCTGCGTCAGCGCCGTGATCATGCCGAGCGCGCCGGCCTCGGCGACGGCGGCGACGAGCTCGGCCCGGCCGACCCACTGCATGCCGCCCTGGACGATCGGGTAGCGGACGCCGAACGCCTCTGTGAAGGGGGTCTTCATCACGGGCACTTCCTCTCGTGGCTCACTTGCGGTGGCAGAACGCTACCCCGAACTGCGAAACTAATCAAGATTCACTTTCGGACCAGATTTCACGCTCAGAGCCTCATGTTGCCAGGGCTTGACGAGTCATGGTGTGCCCTAGTTATGATTCACTTCCTGATCGTCCGGCCAGAGTGGCCCCAAGACTCAAAGGACTCGCCGATGACAACCCAGGCGTTCATCTATGACGCGTTCCGCACCCCGCGCGGCCGTGGCAAGGCCAATGGCTCGCTGCACGGCACTAAGCCGATCTCCCTGGTGGTGGGGCTCATCGACGAGTTGCGCGCCCGCCACCCCGACCTCGACACCGACGCCATCGACGACGTCGTCCTCGGCGTGGTCTCGCCGGTCGGTGACCAGGGCTCGGTGATCGCACGGTCCGCCGCCCTCAAGGCCGGCCTCAACCCCACCGTCGCAGGGCTCCAGCTCAACCGCTTCTGCGGCTCCGGCCTCGAGGCCGTCAACACCGGAGCCCAGAAGGTCGTATCCGGCTGGGACCGGCTTATCGTCGCCGGCGGCGTCGAGTCCATGTCGCGCATCCCGCTCGGCTCGGACGGCGGCGCGCTGATGTTCGACCCCGAGACCAACTACGAGACCCACTACATCCCGCAGGGTGTCAGTGCCGACCTGATCGCGACGATCGAGGGCTTCAGCCGCGAGGACGTCGACGCCTATGCCGTTCGGAGCCAGGAGCGCGCGGCCGCCGCGTGGAGCGGTGGCCACTTCGCCAAGTCGATCGTTCCGGTCACCGACCGCAACGGCCTGCTCCTGCTCGACCGTGACGAGCACATGCGTCCAGGCGCGACCATCGAGAGCCTTTCCGGCCTCAAGCCCGCGTTCGCCGGCATGGGTGCGATGGGCTTCGACGACGTCGCCATGCAGCGCTTCCCGGCCGTCACCGCGGTCAACCACGTGCACCATGCCGGCAACTCCTCCGGCATCGTCGACGGCGCGGCCCTGGTGCTCATCGGCAGCGAGCAGATCGGCGAGCGCATCGGTCTCACCCCGCGCGCCCGCGTCGTGGCATCGGCCACCTCGGGTGCCGACCCGACGATCATGCTCACCGGCCCGACGCCGGCCACGCAGAAGCTGCTCGACACCGCCGGCCTCACCCCCGACGACATCGACCTGTTCGAGATCAACGAGGCCTTCGCGTCCGTGGTCCTCAAGTACCAGAAGGACTTCTCGATCCCCGACGAGAAGCTCAACGTCAACGGCGGTGCGATCGCCATGGGTCACCCGCTGGGTGCCACCGGCGCGATGCTCGTCGGCACGGTCGTCGACGAGCTCGAGCGCCAGGACCTGCGCCGGGCCGTGGTCACGCTCTGCATCGGCGGCGGCATGGGCATCGCCACCCTCATCGAACGCGTCTGAACCGCGACTGACACCACAGGACCAGGAGATCCAGATGACCACCCCTGACTACTTCCACTGGGAGCAGAACTCCGACGGCGTCGTCGTGCTGACGATGGACGCCCCGGGCAAGCGCGCCAACACGATGGACGAGGCGTTCCGCCAGGCGCTCGGCCCGGCCGTCGACCGCCTCGAGGCCGAGCGCGAGTCGATCACCGGCGTCGTGATCGCCTCGGCGAAGGACACCTTCTTCGCCGGTGGCGACCTCGAGCTGATGATGAACGCGACCACGGACGACGCCCAGGAGATCTACGACCTGCTGACCCAGGTCAAGCAGCCGCTGCGTCGCCTCGAGAAGCTCGGCGTCCCCGTCGTCGCCGCCATCAACGGCTCGGCTCTCGGCGGCGGCTACGAGATCGCCCTCGCCGCCCACCACCGCGTCGCCGTCGACCGCCCGGGCCTCAAGGTAGGACTGCCCGAGACGACCCTGGGTCTGCTGCCCGGAGCGGGCGGAGTGGCCCGTACGGTCCGCATGTTCGGCCTGCAGCGGGCGCTCGAGACCGTCCTCCTGACGGGTCGGACGTACGGCTCCCGGAAGGCACTCGAGGCCGGTCTCGTCGACGAGGTCGTGTCCTCCGAGGACGAGCTGTGGCCGGCCGCGCTGGCCTGGATCAAGGCCAACCCCGAGGCGAGCAAGCCCTGGGACCAGCCCGGCTTCACGATTCCCGGCGGCGCACCGGACAGCCCGAAGGTCGCGGCCGTCCTGCCGGTCATGCCTGCCGTGCTGCGCAAGCAGTTCCGCGGCTCGCCGGCCCCGGCCCAGCTCAACGTGCTGGCCGCGGCGGTTGAGGGCGCACAGGTCGACATCGACACTGCGCTCGACATCGAGACGCGCTATTGCACCGAGCTGATCTGCAGCCAGATCTCGCACAACATCATCAAGTCGTCGTTCTTCGACATGCAGCGCATCCGCAAGGGTGCAGGGCGTCCGGAGGGCTACCCCGCCCACCAGGCCTCCAAGGTGTCGGTCATCGGCGCGGGCATGATGGGCGCGGCCATCGCGTTCGTGTGTGCCAAGGCCGGCATCGAGGTCGTGCTCAAGGACGTCAGCCAGGAAGGCGCGGAGCGCGGCAAGGGCTATGCGGCCAAGGTGCTCGACAAGCAGGTCTCCTCGGGCCGGGTCTCGGAGGAGCAGCGCGACGCCATCCTGGCCCGCATCCTGCCCACTGACGACATGACCCGGACCCAGGGCTCCGACCTGGTCATCGAGGCCGTCTTCGAGAACCCCGACCTCAAGCGCAGCGTCTTCGCCGAGCTCGAGGGCCACGTCAACGCCGACGCCGTCCTGGGGTCCAACACCTCGACGCTGCCGATCACCGACCTGGCGACGGGAGTGAGCCGTCCGGAGGACTTCATCGGGCTGCACTTCTTCTCGCCGGTCGACCGGATGCCGCTGCTGGAGATCGTCGTCGGTGACAAGACGTCCGACGCCACCCTGGCCAAGGCGCTCGACATCTCCCACCAGATCGGCAAGGTGCCGATCGTGGTCAACGACAGCCCGGGCTTCTTCACCACCCGCGTCATCGTGCAATACGTGCTGGAGGCCATCGCGGCCGTCGGTGAGGGCGTGGACCCGGCCGTCATCGAGCGCGCGGCGACCATGGCGGGCTATCCCGTCGGGCCGCTCGCGCTGGTCGACGAGCTCACCCTCACGCTGCTGCGCGACATCTATGACCAGGCTGCTGCGGCACGCAACGAGGACCCGGCCGACCGCCACCCCGGGCGCGCCGTCCTGGAGACGATGATCGAGGCGGGTCGCCCCGGTCGCTCGAAGGGCGCCGGCTTCTACGACTACGTCGACGGTCGCAAGCAGGGGCTCTCGCCCGTGCTCGCCGACATGTATCCCGTCGTCGAGGACGCCGTCAGTGTCCAGGACATCCAGGACCGCCTGCTGTTCACCGAGAGCATCGACACCATGCGCTGCCTCGACGAGGGCGTGCTGCGCACCATCACCGACGCCAACGTCGGCTCGGTGCTCGGCATCGGCTATCCCGGCTGGACCGGTGGCGTGCTCCAGCACATCAACCAGTATGAAGGCGGCCCGGCAGGGTTCGTCGCACGTGCCGACGAGCTCGCCGCGAAGTATGGCCGGCGCTTCGACTCGCCTGCGTCGTTGCGCCAGCTCGCCGCTGACGGCAAGACCTACGAGTGATCACCATGTCCGAGTCGCTGAACTTCGCCCCACGCCGGATCTTCGAGGAGCACCACGAGGAGTTCCGCGGGCTGGTCCGCACCTTCATCGAGCGCGAGGTCCGGCCGCACGCCGACCGCTGGGCCGAGCAGAAGGTCGTGGACCGCGAGCTTCTTCACCGCTGCCGGGTCGCAGGGAATGCTGATGTTCCCGGCAGGGGAGGAGTTCGGCGGCTCGGACATGGACGACTTCAGGTTCAACATGATCCTGGACGAGGAGTTCGCCCGTGCCAACCTGATGGGTTGCGGCCTGGGCATCTCCCTGCAGAACGACGTGCTGGGACCCTACTTCCTCGACCTCACCAACGACGAGCAGAAGCGGCGCTGGCTGCCCGGCCTCGTCAACGGTGAGCTGGTCTCGGCCATCGCGATGACCGAGCCGGGCACCGGCAGCGACCTCGCCGGCATCCGTACGACTGCCCGTTTCGACGGCGCCGACTATGTCCTCAACGGCGCCAAGACCTTCATCACCAACGGGCAGAACGCCGACCTCGTCGTCGTCGCCGCCCGCACCAGCGAGCACCCCCACAAGGGCCTCTCGCTGCTCGTCGTCGAGCGCGGCATGCCCGGCTTCGAGCGTGGGCGCAACCTCGACAAGCTCGGCCTGCACGCCCAGGACACCAGCGAGCTGAGCTTCACCGACGTCCGCGTCCCAGTCGCCAACCTGCTCGGCGAGGAGGGCAGCGGCTTCCTGAGCCTGGTGCGCAACCTCCCGAAGGAGCGGATGTCGCTGGCCGCGACTGCCGTCGGAGCCTGCGAGGGCATGCTCGAGCGCACGCTGGCCTACGTCAAGGAGCGCACTGCCTTCGGGCAGCCGATCGGCTCCTTCCAGAACTCCCGCTTCGTGCTGGCCGAGCTGGCCACCGAGGTGGAGGTCGCCCGGACCTTCGTCGACACCTGCGTCGAGGACCTGGTCGCCGGCCGGCTCACCGCGCCGCGCGCTGCCAAGGCGAAGTGGTGGACCACCGAGCTGCAGAACCTCGTCGCCGCGCAGTGCCTGCAGTTGCACGGCGGCTACGGCTTCATGACCGAGTACGACATCAGCCGGTCCTATGCCGACGCCCGCGTGCAGACGATCTTCGGTGGCACGACGGAGATCATGAAGGAGATCATCGGCCGCGACCTGGGCCTGTGAGCCCCGGTCCCGAAGCGGCGGCTGCCGCGCTCAGCGGCCGAGCAGCACCGCCATCGCGATGCTGGCCAGTCGCTCGGGGTGGTCGTGCTGCTGGGCGTGCCGGCGTGCCGGGGCAAGTTCGTTGATCACCGACAGGCAGGCGGTCACGCGGGTCTGTGCCTCGCCCTCGGAGAGGGCGGGCTCGGCTCGGCGCAGCATCGCTGTCCAGTGGGTCACGAGTTGGCGTGGTGCGCGGCGGGCGAACTCCTGGTCAGCCCCGCGCAGGTTGATGGCCTCCTTGGTGAACACCCGGAACAGGTCGGGCGTGGCCATGGCCATGTCGACGTAGCTTCTCCACGAGTCGATGCAACGCAATGTCGGGTTCGTCGTTGTCGCGGATCGACCGCGTGCGGTCGAGCTCGATCCAGTCGATCGAGCGCCGCAGGACGCCGAGGAGGATCTCGGACTTGCTGGCGAAGTGGTGATAGAGGCTCGGGCCCGCCATGTCGGCCTCGGCGCCGATGTCGGCCAGCGAGACGTTCTGGTAGCCGCGCTCGGCGAACAGTCGCGCTGCGACTGCGAGCACCTCCTCCTGGCGTGAGAGCGAGGCGTCGAACTGGTTGCGGTGAGCAGCCGTGGTCGCGCTCCCCGTCGCATGCGGTACGTCGATCTCGCAGATCGTCGCGCTGATCGCTGCGAGGGCGGTTGCCAAGCGCCTGCCCGTGAGGCGCTGACCGAACTGGGCCGGTGCTGCGAGGGCGGCCAGAACGGCGCGGGTGAGCAGGTCGAGGTCCGGTTCGGACAGCGGGGGACGGGCCGTGGTGAGGTGGCCGGCCAGTGCGTCCCTCAGCGCGGCGAAGCGCTGTTGGACCTGGTGGCGCTGGTCCTCGGGGAGGTTCTCGGACTCGCGGGTGATGAGCATCCACAGGTCGCTGCGCTCGACGGCGACCTCGGCCAGCCCGTCGAGGAGTGCGCGGAGGGTGGTGCTCGCCGCCACCACCGACTCGACCTGGGTCAGGCCGGAGTCGATGGCGGCGGACAGGAGCGCATCCTTGCCGGGGAAGTGGCGATAGATCGCCGGGGCCGTGACCCCGACCTCGGCGGCCACGTCCTTCATGGAGACGTTGACGAATCCCCGCTTGCGGAACAGCGTCGCGGCGGCCGTGACGATCTGTGCGCCACGGTCGCTGGGGCGCCGTGCAGTGGCGGTGGATCGGCGGGTCAACGAGGTTCTCCTCATGTCTGGGTCGGCTGCCCAGACCCTAGGTGATCAGGACGGGTCGCTCGTGCGAACCCGCTCGGTCGCGCGGCTCGAGCCGGACTTGAGCTTCTTCAGGCCGTCGGGAGTGCGCTCGTGGAAGAGCGGGCGCTGGGTGAGGTCGTGGGTGACGCGGAGCTCGTAGGCGATGCCCGCCACGTGGTCCATCGTGGTGGCGCGCAGGGCGACCTCCTTGAGGACCGTGGTCAGCTCGGTGCCGGCCTCGGCGACCTCCTTGGCGACGGCGAGGGCGCGCTCACGCAGGTGGCCGACGGGGACCACCTCGTCGACCATGCCGATGCGGTAGGCCTCGTGGACGTCGATCGGGTCACCGGTGAAGAAGAGGCGCCGAGCACGCATCGGCCCCACCTTGCGCATGAGCCCGCCGTAGAAGCCGTTCATGGCGTATTTCACCTGGGTGGAGCCGAAGAAGGCGTTCTCGGCCGCGACCGTGATGTCGCACATGTTGGCCAGGTCCATGCCATAGCCCGGGGCGACACCGGCGACGCCGGCGATCGTGGGCTTGCGGTAGTCCGTGAGGTCGGTCATCAGGCGGGTGGCCAGCTCGGTGAACCGCTTCTGGTCGTCGCCGGTGATGCCGCTGAGGACGTCGAGGCGCCAGCCGCCGCAGAAGATCTCCTCCGTGCCGATGAGCAGCACCGCGGCGACCTCGTCGTCATATCGCCACGCCTCCAACGCTGCGATGAGCTCCTCGTGAAGCTTCCCAGCCGAGGGCGTTGCGCTTCTCCGGGTGGTTGAGCTGGATGACGCCGACGCCGTCCTCGACGTGGGTGAGCAGATATTCGTACGTGGCCATGTGTGCTCCCGGGTTGATCGGAGGGAGATGTCCGTCTAGACTAATCGGCGTTCACTTGTTCTGCAATACATCGCATGTGAACTGCATATTCTCTAGTAGTATCATACCAAAGGAGCGGTTGCATTAGGCGGCCCTCGTGCCCACCCTGGAGGTGTCATGACGCAGCACGTGCTGGACGAAATGCCGGTCGTGGTGACCGGTTCGTCGCGAGGGCTCGGTCGAGCTTTCGCCCTTGCGCTGGCCCAGGCCGGTGCGAGCGTGGTGGTCAACGGCACCACCGAGAGCGCGGTCCGGGAGACCGTCGGGCTCATCGAGGAGGGCGGTGGGCGCGCCACCGGGTTCGTCGGGTCGGTCTCCGATGACGCCGAGGCCCGCGCACTCGTCGCGCACTGCGTCTCCACCTTCGGCGGCATCGGGATGCTGGTCAACAACGCCGGCTTCACCCGCGACCGCTCGTTCACCCGGATGAGCGTCGAGGAGTTCGACGACGTGGTGGGTGTCCACCTACGAGGCACGTGGTCGACCAGCTCGGCTGCGGCGCAGGAGATGCGATCCGCTGGCGGAGGCCGCATCCTCAACGTCACCTCGGGAGCCGGTCTCTTCGGCATGTTCGGCCAGGCCAACTACTCCGCCGCCAAGGCGGGCGTGGTGGGCATGACGCGGGTCATGGACCTGGAGCTCAACCGCTTCGGCATCCGCGTCAACGCGTTGGCTCCCGTCGCCGCCACCGAAATGACCGCAGTCTTTTCCGGTGGCGACGTCGGACACGCAGTGACGTTTCCCCCGCCCGAGACCGTCGCTCCCGTCGCGGTCTATCTCGCGAGCCCGGAGGCCGACTTCGTCCATGGTCAGGTGCTGTCGTTCGACGGGACGGTATTGTCCGTCTGGACCCACCCGCAGGCGGCTGCCACGTGGCAGCGCGACGGGGGATGGACCGCAGTCGGGATGGCTCAGGTGCTGACCGAGGGCGACCTCGAGTTCCCCCATCCCGATCGCTGGGGAGCAGGCGTACTGCCGTCCTGACGCGACGAGGTCGTCACCCCATCAGTGGACCTTATTTCGTTGCTGCGCGACAACTGCTTCCACTGATGGGGTATCGTCCTCCTGTGACGACCACGCCAGCCATCCACAGCCGCGCGCCGCTCGCCGGGACCCGGCAGAGCAGTGCCCGCGCACTGCTGCTGGTGCTGCTCGGCGAGTTCGTGTGGCCCTCGCTCGACCCGGTGTGGTCCTCGACGCTGCTCAAGGCGCTGGCCGACCTCGACGTCGAGCCCAATGCGGCCCGCAAGGCCCTCCAGCGCACCTCCGAGACCGGTCTCATCGAGGCCGAACGCGACGGCCGCCGCGTGCGGTGGACGATCACCCCCGGCGGTTTCCGCACCCTGCAGGCCGGTGACCAGCGCGTCTTTCGGTGGGACGCCCGCGACACGAGTTGGGACGGTCGCTGGCTGATGCTCTCGGTCTCGGTGCCGGAAAAGCAGCGCAAGCTGCGCCACCACCTGCAGTCGCGACTGACCTGGGCCGGACTCGGCTCGCCCGTCCCGGGGGAGTGGTTGACCCCGCACTGGGAGCGCGCCGAAGACGTCGCCGACGTCGTGCGCAGCCTGAACCTGGTCGATCAGGCCCACATGTTCATCGGCACCCCCGGCCCGCTCACCGACGAGCGCCGGCTCGTGGAGCGGGCCTGGGACCTCGACGAACTCGCGGCCGAATACCAGCACTTCATCGACACCTTCGGCAGCGTCAATCCGCCCACGGATCGCGACTGCCTGCGGGAGCGAGTTGCGTTGACCCAGAGCTGGCGGCGCTTCCCCTACCTAGACCCCGACCTGCCCAAGCAGTTCCTGCCGACCAACTGGCCCGGACATGAGGCCTCGCGCGTCTTCCGTGATCGGCACAACGCGCTCGAGGTGCGGTCGCTGCGCCACTGGAACAAGCTCGCCAGCAGCGCCTGAGCCAGCACGCGACGACGAAGGGCCCGGCCGCTCCGCCGGGCCCTTCGCGCGTGCGTGGGTCAGGAGGCGGTGACCTCCGACTTGACCTGGTCGCGCAGGATGAACTTCTGGATCTTTCCTGAAGGCGTACGCGGCATGGCGTCGACGATCTTGATCATCTCGGGCCAGAACTGCTTGGCCAGGCCGGCTGCTGACAGGTGCTCCTGGAGGTCCGCCAGGGTCGGGGCCTCGCCCTCGGGAACGATCACGGCACAACCGCGCTCACCCATGCGGTCGTCGGGGTAGGCGACGACGGCCACCTCGGCGATGTGCGGGTGGGTGATCAGGGCGTTCTCGATCTCGACGACGGGGACGTTCTGGCCACCGCGCAGGATGATGTCCTTGCTGCGACCGGTGATGCGGACACCGCCGTCGGGGACGTGCATGCCGAGGTCGCCGGTCTCGAACCAGCCGTCGGGGGTCTCGGCGGCAGCGGTGTTGTCGGGCTGCTCGTAGTAGCCGAGGATGATGCTCGGACCGCGTACCTGCAGTCGCCCCTCCTCGCCGTCGGCGACCGGGTTGAACTCGTCATCGACGATGCGCAGGTCCATGAAGTCGACCTGCATGCCGTCGCTGGCCGCCAGCGTCTCCACCGGTACGCCCACGTGGTGGACCGTGCACGTACCGACCTCGGTCATGCCCCACAAAGAGACCAGGTCCATGTCGAGGACGTCCTTGGCGGCGATCGCTGCGGTCGGCGGGATCGGGGCTCCGCCGCACGCGAAGGCACGCAGGCTGGCGAGCGGGCGCGGCTGTCGCTGCTGCTCCTTGACCATGTCGAGGACGAACGGCGTCGCGGAGACCGTCCAGCTGACGCCCTCGCGCTCGACCATGTCGAGCAGGGCCGCGGCGTCCCAGACGTCCTGGTAGACGATCTTCTGGCCGATCGACAGCGGGAAGACGGTGCCCCAATAGAAGCCGGTGAGGTGACCGACGGTCGAGGCCATGAAGCACACGTCGTCGGGACCGGCCTCCACGCCCTCGGTGATGCCGCGACCGGCCGACCAGACGGTGTTGAAGGAGTGCAGCGCCGCTTTCGGCTGGCCGGTGGTGCCCGAGGTGAACATGAGGAAGGCGGGGTCATCGGCCTTGGGGCGCATCGCGTCGAGGCGCTTCCGTGCACCGGGCTCGAGCTCGCGCGGCGTGCCGAGGAAGACCTGGTCGAAGTCGAGGGTGTCGTCGTGCTGTGCGCCGATCGTCACGATGTGCTCGAGTGCCGGGGCCTCGACGCGCAGGTTGCGCGCCATGTCGATGAACGAGAAGCCGCGGAAGTCCGACTGGATGACATAGAGCTTGCTCTGCGCGTGGTTGAGCATGAAGCGCAGCTCGTGCCCGCGATAGATGTGCGGCACCGGGTTGGGCAGGGCGCCGATGCGCATCGCGGCGAGGACGGCGACGGGGAACTGCCACACGTTGGGCAGCTGGATCGTGACCGCGTCACCCTTGCCGACGCCGTGCTCGAGGTAGGCCAGGGCGCAGCGGTCGACCATCGCGCCGAGCTGGCCGTAGGTCACCGTGAACGGGATCGGGTTGTCCTTGGAGTAGGCCACGACGGCGGCCTTGTGGGGGTGGCGGGCGACCGAGTCGAGGAACTCGTCGAGCGCAGTGACATCGCGCCACCAGCCGTTGCTCCGGAAGCGCTCCTGGTCTTCGGGCGACACCTGTCGCTGCCACGTCATGGGGTCGAGGCTAACGGTTGAGGTCATGGTTTCCCAGCTCCTGATTTGGTGGACGTTGGCGCTGCTTGTCTTCAAGCAGATGGCCTGTTTTGAGTAAACGTTGAGACTCTCGGGTAGAAGTGTCCCTGCTCCGTGGTGTCCTGGTCTCTCGTGGGAGTTCGACCGTGACCGAGCGGTTTGAACCTTCCGCGATGTGACCCTTGACACTCGTATGAAATGTGACACAGACTGGAGCGCAACGCAATCCCACTGTCGCATAATAACCCGGCGAATCCATGACGTGGAAGTGTGACCCAGAGGCACCTGACCCAAGGAGAAGGCCCGATGCAAGTCCTGCTGACTGCACTGTCGCAAGTGGCGGTGCTGGCCCCCATCGCCATGGGCCTGGTGCTGGTCTATCGGATCGGCGGTGTCATCAATTTCGCCGCCGGCGCGACCTGCGTGGTCTCCGGCTATGTCTATGTCGCGCTGGGCGGCGGCATCCTCGGCGCGATCGGCACGTTGGTGATCGGCGGCCTCATCGGCGTCGTCACCTTCGCCGTCTCGGTGCTGCCCGGCAAGGTGCGCGGTACTCCGCCCGTCGCGATGACCTTGGCCACGCTGGGTTTCGCACTCATCCTGCAGATGGTGGGCGACGAGGTCTTCGGCACCAGCCCCCGCTCCGGCCCCACCTGGGTGTCCGGATCGGTGAGCCTGGCCGGGACCAACGTCAGCGTGCAGCGCCTGCTGGTCATCGCCTTCTCACTGCTCAGTGTCGTGATCGTCGTCGCGCTCTTCGACCGCACGCTCTTCGGCCGCGGCATGGAGGCCAGCGCCAACGACGAGGAACTCGTACGGCTCTATGGGCACCGCACCGTCAACTTCCACTTCGTAACGTGGTTCGTCGGCGGCGCGTGCAGCGCCCTCGGCGGCGTGATGCAGGCCAGCCTCGCCGCGATCTCCGAGACCGCTGCCATGCCGCTGATGATCACGGCCCTGGTCGGAGTCGTCTTCGGTGGCATCGCCTCGGTCCGCGCGAGCGTCCTCGGCGTCACGGTGGTGTGCCTGGTCGGCGCCACCGTGGAGCGCATCGTCGAGATGCAGATCCCCCTGACCCCCGCGCTGGTCCTGCTGCTGGTCGGACTCGCCGTCCGTCCCGCCGGCATCTTCGCGTCCCAGAAGACAGGAGAGCGAGTGTGAACGCGCAGCTCGACAACACGAGGTCCGTGGCCGGGTGGCTGCGGCGGGTCTGGCCGCACCTGGCCCTGCCCATCGCACTCGCCGTCATGGTGCTCGCCGTGTCCGAGGACGGCTACTACCGCCACCTCGCGACAGCCGGCTGCATCGCCTATGTGCTGACCTCCAGCTTCAACCTGGTCTTCGGCTATGCCGGCATCTTCTCCCTGGCGAGCGTCGCCCTCTATGGCGTCGGCGCCTATGCCTCGGTCTATGCGGAGAACAACTGGGGCTGGTCGTTCTGGCTGGCCATCGTCTTCGCCTTCGTGCTCTCCGCAGCGCTGGGCGGCGCGATCGCTGCACCCACGGCGCGACTGCGCTCGATCTTCATCGCGATCGTCACCCTCGCCTTCGCGGTGGCGGTGACCGAGGTCTTCTCGAAGTGGACCTCGGTGACGGGCGGTGCGGCCGGGATCTATTCGATCACCCCGCCCAGCATCGGCGAGACCTCGCTGGTCGGCGGTACGACCGAATATCTGTGGCTGTGTGCCGTGGTGGCCTGGCTCGTCGGTGACCTGATGCTGCGCATCCACCGCTCGGCCCTGGGTCGCAAGCTCGTGGCGCTGCGCGAGACGCCCAACGTTTTGCCGACCGTCGGTGTGGACGCGGCCCGCCTGCGCCTGCTGGCCTTCGTGGTCTCCAGCGGACTCGCCGGCCTGGCCGGTGCGCTCTATGCCCACTTCCAGCTCACGATCGCGCCCGAGGCGTTCGGCATCCACCGCCTGATCGAGCTCCTGCTGGCGACCGTCATCGGTGGTGCCGGCAGCTTCCTCGGCCCCTTCCTGGGCGTCGGCGTGCTCCTCGGCCTCGACGAGCTCGGCATCCACATGGGTGACAACCAGCCGCTGGTCTACGGCGTCGCCGTGATCTTCCTGATGACCTTCGGCCGCAAGGGAGTCGCGGGCTGGATCAGCTCCGCGCTCGCCTGGCGCCGCGAGAAGGCGCACCGCTCCGCCGAGAGTGGCACGCCCGCCGCCTCGCACGAGCAGCGGACGGTCACGGCCCACGAGCGTCCCGTACGACAGCCCGCCACTGGTGAGCCGGTGCTGGACCTCCAAGACGTGACGGTGCGTTTCGGCGGTGTCGTCGCGGTTAAGGAGGTCTCGCTGTCCGTGCGTCCCGGTGAGGTGGTCGGACTGATCGGCCCCAACGGCGCCGGCAAGACGTCGCTGCTCAACGCGATCACCGCCGAGGTGCCGGTCACGTCGGGAGCGATCTCCCTCAAGGGTGAGTCGCTGATCGGTCAGCGCAAGCACAGCATCCGTCAGGCCGGCATCGCGCGGACCTTCCAGGTGCCCGCGTTGGTCCCCGACCTGAGCATCCTCGAGAACGTGATGCTCGGCGGCGAGGTCCACAGCCGCGCCGGATTCCTCGGCCAGCTGTTCCACAGCCGCAAGTCGCGTCGCGACGACGAGATCCACCACGCCACGGCGTTGGAGAACCTCACCGAGGTCGGCGTCGGCCGCTATGCCGACGGCGACGCGGACTCCCAGCCCTACGGCGTGCTCCGTCTGGCCGAGATCGCTCGCGGTCTCGCCCTCGACCCCGGCCTCCTGCTGCTCGACGAACCAGGTGCCGGACTCACCGAGAACGATCTCGAGGACCTGCTCCACGTCATCGAGCAGCTCCGCTCGCAGGGCCGTTCGGTGATCCTCATCGACCACCACGTCGGGTTCGTGGTTCGCGCCGCCGATCGCATGGTCGTGATGAACCAGGGCGCCGTACTCGCCGAGGGCACCCCCGACGAGGTCCTCGCCAACCGCGACGTCATCGAGGCATATCTGGGAGAGGCAGCGCTGTGAGCGAGACGACGAACGCACTGGAAGTGCGCGGAGTGCACGCGGGCTACAACAAGCGTGTCGACGTGCTGCGGGGGGTCGACCTCACCGTCGGTCCCGGCCATGCGGTCGGTGTCACCGGCCTCAACGGCGCCGGCAAGTCCACCCTGATGAAGGTGATCTCCGGGCAGCTCAAGCCCCACTCGGGGAGCATCACGTTCCACGGCGAGGACACCACCGGTCACCCCTCCGACCGCACCAGCCGCAACGGGATGGCCTTCCTCCCCGAAGGCCACATGGTCCTGAAGTCGCTCACCGTGAAGGAGAACCTCCTCCTCGCCACGGGCGCCCTCACCAACCGCGGCGCGGCGGCCAAGCTGCGCTCCCACCTGGAGCTCATCCACGAGCTCTTCCCCATTCTCGAGAGCCGCGAGTCGCAACTGGCCGGCCTGCTCTCGGGTGGCGAGCAGCAGATGCTCTCGCTGAGCCGCGCGATCGTTCGCGAGCCGCGGCTGCTCCTGCTCGACGAGCCTTCACTGGGCCTGGCCCCCGTCGTGGTGGCCAAGATCTATGAGGCCATCGGTTCGCTGCGTGAGCGTGGCGTCTCGGTGCTCGTCGTCGAACAGAGCGGAACGCGTCTGCGGACGCTGTGCGACGAACTCGTCGTGCTGAGGAAGGGCCAGGTCGTCGCCAACGGCCGGGTCGACGAGCTCTCGCACGAAGAGGTCCAGCGCGCCTACTTCTGAGGCAGCCGCCTCCGAACCTCCCTCTCGGAAACCCGCACCACCCAGCACCAGCCCCACCCAGTCCACCGGCCACCACCGGTGACACACCCCAGGAGAACCGACATGAAGAGCAGTTTGCGCAAGATTCTGGTGGCCCCCGTGGCCGCCGCGGCCCTCCTCGCGCTGAGCGCGTGCGGCGGCGGCTCGGGCAGCAGCGACGACAAGGTCACCATCGGCTTCGTCGCCCCGCTCAAGGGCTCCAACGCCGACACCGCCGAGATGATGGTCAACGCGGCCAAGCTCGCCGTCGCTCAGGCCAACGAGGACGGCGGCATCGACGGCAAGGACATCGAGCTCAAGGTCTATGACGACGAGCTCTCGCCCGACGTCGCCTCCCGCGTCGCGACCCGTGCCATCACCGTCGACGAGGTCGCCGTGCTCGTCGGTGGCCTCTCCAGTGCCGAGGGCCTCGCCATCCGCGAGGTCGCCGAGCGCAACAAGGTCGTCTACCTGGCCTCGGCCTCGTCCTCGCCCGGCATCACCGACGGCGCCAAGTACACCTTCCGTGTCGCCGCCACCGCCATCGACCAGGCCAGGGCGGTCGCCGAGATCACCCAGGCGCTCGGCTCCAAGAAGGCCGGCATCCTCGCCGACAACGGCGCGGTGGGTCCCGCCCTCGCCGGCATGTTCGAGCAGTTCGCCAAGGAGATCTCCCTGCCGCTGTCGGGCAAGCCGATCGAGTATGCGCTCGCCGGCACGGACATGTCCGGCCCGGTGCGCTCGCTGGGTGACCAGGGTGCCGACGCCGTCATGATCGGTGGCTCCACTGGCGCCGACCACGGCCTCATCGCCAAGACGATGGTCGAGCAGGGCGTGGACATCCCGATCATCGGTCTGGTCGGCGTGGGCTTCCCCGACGCCTTCGAGGTCGGCGGCGACGCCTACGACAAGCTTCCCCGGTGCCTACTTCCCGGCGTCGGTCGACACCGAGAAGCCGGCCTTCAAGGAGTTCAAGGAGGCCTACGAGGCGGAGTACGACGCCAAGCAGCAGTACCCCGACGCGGCCGTCCAGAGTTATGACGCCACGCGGATCGCGATCCAGGCACTCATCGACACCAAGGGCGACGGCGCCGGCGACAAGCTGGCCGAGGCCATCACCGGCCTCGAGCCGCTCGACGGTGCTGCCGGTTCGACCGGTTCGACCATCTCCTTCGCCGACAGCCACGACGGCTTCGGTGGCTCCTTCCTGGTGACCTACCAGGCCAAGGGAGGCAGCAACCAGCAGGTGACGATCGAGTAGTCGCACCTCTCGTCGGGCACCTCCCAACCCGCCGAGGACCCTCACGAGGGCGCCGTCCGAATCCGGGCGGCGCCCTCGTTCGTGTGTGCGTGGAACGACCCGGAGCACACAAGGACAGTGGCGCCGCCCCGGAGGGGACGGCGCCACTGGCGTGGAGCGAGTGCTGACTACTTCATGCTGGAGCTGATCTTGCTGTAGGCGGAGTTGATCCGCTCCACGACCTCGTCGTGCCAGATGACCTCGCGGTAGGCGAGCGTCTCGTAGGCCAGTGCGCTGATCGGGTCCATGGCGGGCGAGCGCAGCGCCATCTCCTTGTTGTTGGCGGCCGAGGCGGTGGTGGTGCCCGCGATCGACTCGCACAGCTCGGTGGCCGCGTCGAGGACGCCACCGGCGTCGACGAGACGGTCGAGCAGGCCGATGCGGAAGGCCTCCTCAGCGTCGATGCGGTCACCGGAGAAGGTGAGCAGCTTGGCCTGGCTGAGCCCGACGATCTTCCACAGCGGGGAGAAGTAGGGGGTCAGGCCCATCTTGATCTGGGGGTAACCCATGATCACGTTGCGCGCGCCCACGCGGATGTCGCAGAAGACAGCGATGTCGCAGCCGCCGCCGAGCGCGGGGCCACCCACGGCCGCCACCGTGGGCTTGGGGTAGTCCAGCAGCGTGCCGTAGGCGCGCAGGCACGCCTCCGAATAGGCCGCACGCCGCTCGAGGTTGTTGAACATCGACTGCAACTTGAGGTCGAGGCCAGCGCAGAAGACGTCCTCACCGCCCGTGATCATCACGCAGGCGACCTCGTCGTTGGTCTTCCACTCGTCGAGGCAGTCGCTGAGGTCGGTGAAGACCTCGATGCTCAGAGCGTTGCGCCGGTTGACGCGGTTGAAGGTGATCCGGCCGACGCCGTTGGTCACGTCGGTGAGGATCTCGGTGTAGGACGTCATCGACGCCGCCTTTCACTGTAGGGGCCGCAGGTGCGGCAGGGATGGAACTCGGGTTCAGACACCGGCACCGGCATCGAGTGAGCCGGGGACGGTGTCCTTGAGGATGAACTTCTGGATCTTTCCGCTGGGCGTGCGCGGCATCTCGTTGAGCACGACCAGGTGTTCGGGCCAGTACTGCTTGGCCATGCCGTGCTCGTCGAGGAACCGGGTCAGATCGGCGAGTGTCAGGGGCGTGCCGTCCGAGACGACCACCGCACATCCCTTCTCGCCGAGCCGGTGGTCCGGGACGCCGATCACGGCGACCTCCTTCACCGCGGGATGCGTGTAGAGGAGGTTCTCCACCTCCACGACCGGGATGTTCTCCCCGCCGCGGATGATGATGTCCTTGGCCCGCCCGGTGATCCGGATGGTGCCGTCGCGACGTTCGATGCCGAGGTCGCCGGTGTCGAACCAGTGATCGGCGCTCACGACCTCGTCATAGAGATCGGGGCGACCGATGTAGTTGACGAACACGCTCGGTCCTCGTACAACGAGCCTGCCCTCGCTGCCGACCGGGGCGGGGCCGCCGTCGGGGGCCAGGAGCTTGACCTCCATGTAGCCGTTGGGACGACCGTCGCTGTCAGCGACCACGTCGACACTGTCGTCGAGGGAGTGGATCGTGCAGCCGCCGCACTCCGAGGTGCCCCACTGGGCGACCAGCTTGGCGCCCAGCACCTCCTCGGCCTGCACGCAGAGCACCGGCGGGATCGGCGCACCCGCGCACACGAAGATGCGCAGGGAGTCGAACCGGCGAGGGTGGTCCTGCTGCTCGGCGACGGAGTCGACCACGAACGGGGTGGCGCCGATGGTCCAGGTGATGCCCTCGTCTGCGATGACGTCGAGGAACTGACCGGGATTCCAGGCCTCCTGGAACACCGTGGTCATGCCGCGGGACAGTGGGATGAGAAGGCCCCACAGATAGCCGGTGAGGTGCCCCATCGGGGAGGCCATGAACGCCACGTCCTCGTGGGTCAGGCCGAGGTTGTCGAACACGGCCTGGCCCGCAGACCACAGCGTGCTGTAGGTGTGCAGCGTCCCCTTGGGTTCGCCGGTCGTGCCGGAGGTGTACATCAGCGACGCGAGCTCGTCGGTGCCGCGTTCGCGCCCTGCCAGCACCTGCGCCGGGTCCGTCGCGCCGTGCGCGATGAGATCGCTGAACCGGGTGGCGCCCTCGGGCGGGGTGGTGCCGTCGGTGTCGACGACGACGACGTGCTGCAGCCCGTCGAGCTCCTCGACCAGTTCCATGGCCAGTGCCGCGTGGTCGAAGCCGCGCAGCACGCCCGGCACCACGAGTACCCGCGAGTCCGCCCGGGCGAGCATGAAGGAGAGCTCGCGCCGACGGAAGATCGTGACGAGCGGGTTGACGATCGCGCCGGCCCGAGCGGCACCGATCGCGGCGACGGCGAACTCCCAGCCGTTCTGCACCTGGATCGAGACGACGTCGTCCTTCTCCACGCCCAGCTCCACGAGGGAGGCGGCGAAGCGGTCCGCCATCGCGGTGAGTTGGCCATATGTGGTCGTGTCGGAGGTCGTGGCACCGGCGCGATAACTCACGATCGCCGCGTGGCGCGGCTGCCGGACGGCCCAGTCATAGATGTCGTGGACCAGGGTGGTCTGGGGCCACCAGCCCACGGCGCGGTAGCGCTCGGCGTCGGCCTCGGGGTGAGGGCGGAACGCGAGTGCGGATCCGGAGGAGCTGGTCATCGTCGTGCCCTTTCGTCGGCTTCCACTGGTGCGGCGGACACCTCGAGCGGGATGCCGCTGAGGATGGCGTTCCACGACGGAACGTCGAGGTCGGAGCTGGCCAGGCGGTTGCTGTTGACGCCGGGACGGGAGGCAGCGGTGCGCATGCCGATTGGGCCGCTGCCGTGCACCCAGCCGTGCGGCAGGGACACGACCCCTTGCGCCATGCGGTCAGTGACCTCGACGAGCACGTCGACGCTGGAGGTCTTGGTGGTGGCGCGGGCCAAGCTGCCGGTGATCAGGCCGCGAGCGGCGGCATCGTCGGAGTTCATCTGGAGCCGGGAGCGGTCGCGTCCGGTCATCAGGTTGGGGACGTTGTGCATCCAGGAGTTGTTGGAGCGCAGGTGGCGTCGACCGATGAGCACGAGGCCCTCGACCGGGCCCTCGTCGACCGCGCGAGAAAGGCGGTCGAGGTCGTTGACGAGGATCTCGGGCGCGAGGTCGACCATGCCGGTAGGGGTGCGCAGCACGTCGGGCAGGCGCGGCTGCATGGGCCCGAAGTCGATGCCGTGGGGGTGCTGCTCGAGCAGGTCCATCGTCAGGGTGCCGGTGCCGTGCCCGAACCCGTCGCCGTAGGGACCGACGCGCAGCCGGAAGTCGAGGATGCGTTCGGGGCCCGTACGGGGCTCGAGAGCCGCCATGACCTCGTCGACGGCCAGGCCGTGGATGGGGGACTCCGGCTGCTTGGCCTCGCGCGCGATGAGATAGCGCACGAGGTTGTCGTCGATGTCGGCGATGGAGGCGCCCTTACCCTCGAAGATCGCGCCGAGGCGGCACATGATCTCCCACTCCTCCAGCTGGCCGGGCTCGAGCGGCAGCACGGCAGGGGAGTAGCGGGCGGTGTTGCGCACCGACCACATGGCGAAGTGCACGTCGAGGTGACTGCGCTGCAGGGCCGAGGGCGGCGGCAGGATCACGTGGGCGTGGCGGGTGGAGTCGGTGATGTAGGGGTCGACCGCGATGAGCGCGTCGAGCGAGGCCATCGCCGCGTCCATCCGCTCCGAGTTGGGGTTGGACACCACGGGGTTGCCGCTGATCAGGATCATGCCGCGGTACTGCCCGGGGCCAGGGGTGTCGATCTCTTGGGAGAGCAACGCGGTCGGCAGCTCGCCGAACAACTCGGGTGCGTTGCTCACGCGGGTGCGGAACCGACCGGTGCGCATCGGCGGACCGAAACGCGGCGTGCCCTGGGTGTTGATCGACCCGCTCGGCGGGTTGGGGAACATCGCGCCGCCGACCCGGTCGAGGTTGCCGGTGAGGGTGTTGAGCACCTCGACCATCCACGACGCGATCGACCCGAAAAGGGTCGTTGCGGTGCCGATGCGGCCATAGACGACCGCACGGCGAGCGCCGGCCAGGCGCCGCGTCAGGTCGCGTACGACCTCGGCGGGGATGGCGGTCCACCCCTCGAGGCGTTCGGGGGAGAAGTCGGCCACAGCCGCACGCACGTCGTCGACGTTGAGGACGAACTCCTCCAGTCGGCCGAGGTCGACCAGGTCCTCATCGAACAGGACGTGGGCCATGCTGGTGAGCAGGGCGGCGTCGCTGCCCACCCGTGGCCGCAGGTGCTGGTCGGCGAACTCGGCCGTACGCGTGAGGACGGGGTCCACCACGACGAACTCCCCGCCGCGCTCCTGCAGGGCCCGCAGGCGCCGCGGCCAGCCCGGAGCAGTGGCGAGGCTGCCGTTGGACTCCATCGGGTTGGCGCCCAGGATGATCAGGAAGTCGGTGCGGTCCAGGTCGGGTACGGCCAGGGTGTAGCGGTCGCCGTACATGAGGCCGCTGGCCAGGTCCTTGGGGCGCTGGTCGAGTGTCGAGGCGGTGTAGAGGTTGGGCGTGCCCAGCGGCGCGATGAAGGCACGGGGATAGAGCAGTCCGGCCAGATTGTGCCCGACCGGGTTGCCCAGATAGACCGCCATCGCCTCGGGGCCGTGCTCGTCGAGGACCTTGCCGACGAGCTCGGCGACCTTGTCGAACGCCTTGTCCCAGGAGACCGTACGGAACTCCTCGCCCTCGCGGATGACGGGCTGCCGCAGCGCGTCGGGGTCGTCGTGGAGGCTCACCTAGGCTCGCGCCCTTGGGGCACATGTAGCCCTTGCTGAACACGTCCTGCCCGTCACCGGCCGTGCGGACCACGTGGGATCCGCGCAGGGTCAGCTCCAGGCCGCACGTCGCCTCGCAGAAGGGACACAGGCGCTGTACGACCCGCAACTCCTGCCGGGTGCCGTCATCGGGGGCGCTCATCACTGTTCCTCCGTCTCGGTGCTGAGTCGGGCGGCGGCGAACTCGACGAGTGCCTCGCGGGAGGTGACCTTGACGCGAGGGCGGCCGGTCTCGGTGCCGTGGGCGAGTTCGTGGGCCTCGATCGCCTGCCAGCCCTGCCACGGGACGACCTGGGGCTGCCGCTGGCGCAGGAGCCGGTCGAGGTCGTCGAGGGACTTCGCCGGTGCGGCGATGCGTCCGGCCCGGACGTCGTCGAGCAGCACCTTGACGGTGCCCTGGGCATCGAGCTTGTTGGTGCCCATCACGCCGCTGGGGCCGCGCTTGACCCAGCCGGCCGAATAGAGGCCGGGGATGACCTCGCCACCGGGCTCGGTCAGCACTCGGGCGCCGTCGGTGGGAACGGTCATGGTGGCCTCGTCGAAGGGCAGCCCGGGCAACTCGACACCGGCATAGCCGACCGAGCGCAGGACGAGGTTGGTCGGCAGCACGGTGGTCTCGCCGGTGGGTTCGAGGACGGTGCGATCGCCCAGGGAGACCATCCGGTTGCGGGCCAGCTCGATGCCTTCGGCGTGGCTCTCGCCCAGGATGCGCTGGGGGGTGAGCAGGAAGCGGAACGTGATCGAACGCTCGCGCGTGTGGGGTCGCTCGGACAGGGTCCGGAACAGCTCGTACTTCAGCCGGAGCATGCCCGACTCGCGCACGGCAGCGAGCTCGTGGTCGGTGAGCACCAGGTCCTCCGGTGGCACGACCACGTCGATATCGGTGCGGTCGGCCAGCGCCTCGAGCTCGGGCAGGGTGCACGCGGCGTGCAGCGCGCTGCGTCGACCCACGACGGTGACGTCCTTGACCAGGCCACGGCTCAGCACGTCGACGGCATAGGGGGCCATGTCCGAGGCGGCGAGGTGTTCGGGACCGAGGGTGAGCTGACGGGCCACGTCGATGGCGACGTTGCCGTTGCCGATCACCACGACGTGACTGGGCGGTTGCCACCCGCGGGGCTTGGGGCTGTCGGGGTGGCCGTTGTACCAGGCGACGAACTGGGTGGCGGCGTGGCTGCCGGGCAGGTCCTCGCCCTCGATCCCCAGACGTCGCGACGACGACGCACCGTGGGTGAAGAACACCGCGTGGTAGTGCTCGCGCAGCTCCTCGACGGTGATGTCACGCCCGATCTCGGTGTTGAGGTGGAACCGCACCCGCGGGTCGGCCCCTAGCTCGCTGAAGGTACGCATGACCAGCTTGGTGCCCAGGTGGTCCGGGGCCACGCCGAGGCGGGCCAGACCGAACGGGGTGGGCAGCCGGTCGAAGATGTCGACCCGGATGCCCGACCCGCCGACCTCGACCAGCTCGTGGGCGCTGTAGGACCCGGCCGGGCCGGACCCGACGATCGCCACCCGCAGCGGCTGGTCCTCGTGCAGCTCGGGCGGCGCCGCCACCCGACGCGGCACGTCGCCCAGCGTGGTGCCCTTGAAGTACTCGGCGTTGATGGCCGCATAGGAGGCCAGGTGGTCAGGCAGGTCATAGCCCGAATAGATCGCGTCCACCGGGCACTCCGGCACGCACTGACCACAGTCGATGCACGTGTCCGGATCGATGTAGAGCATCTCCGTCACGAGGTATTCGCGCTCGGCCGGAGTCGGGTGGATGCAGTCCACCGGACACACCGTCGTGCACGCCCCGTCAGCGCAACAAGCCTGGGTGATCACGTGGGCCATGGGTGTCAGTGTCCTTCCGACTCCAGCGTGGCGACGATCGCGTCGCGGAGGGCGTCGACGGTGACGATCTGGTCGACGGAGCCGACCTCCTTGGCGCGCTCGATGGTGTGGATGCCGTCGAACTCGCGTCCGACCACACCGCGGCAGTGGCCCTTGAGTTCGTCCTGGACCGCGGCCAGCTCGAGGCGTGCCTGGTCGACGGTGTCGGGGCCGGCGGCGTCCACGGCCGCCTGCGCCTCGACGACCCGGGGGTCGGCCGCGACGCGGTGCGCCACCTCGCGTGCGAACACCACGGCCGCTGCGGGCGCGCCGCCGAGGACCGAGGCCCTGGCTCCGGCGACCGCGATCGACTCGAGGCGCTCGTTGAGGGCCTTGGAGAACACCACGAACGCACCGCCGTGATAACGGGAGAGGACGCAGAAGACGAGGGGGCTGCGGTGGTTGACCACGGCCCGACCGATCTCGGCGCCATATTCGAGTTGCAGCTCCCGCATCGATTCGGGCGAACCGTCGAAGCCAGACAGGTTGGCCAGGATGACGGTTGGCCGCACGCCGTTGCTGGCGTTGAGGGCGCGGGCGACCTTCTTCGACGACCGGGGGAACAGCGTGCCCGCAGACCAGCGGCGCGGCCCGTCGTTGGGCGTGACGCTGTGGCGCTGCAGGTCTCGCGACTCGATGCCGATCATCTGGACGGGGAAGCCGCTGACATGGGTGTCCCACACGACGGCGTTCTCGGCGTCGCGCATGTGGGGCCAGCGCTCCAGCGGGTCGTCGCCGTCGTCCTTGACCGCGGCCATGACGGAGCGGATGTCGAAGGGCAGCTTGCGCTCGGGGTTGAGGGCGTCGTCGAAGATGTCGCCGACCGTGGCGAACGGTCCTCCGTCGCCGGAGTGGTGCGGCGACGCCGCGATCGAGCGTCCGGCGGGGTCGGTGACCGGTGCCCGACGCGGACCGGACTCACCCGGGGCGACGTAGGCGACTGCGTAGTGCCGGAACAGCAGGTGGCAGGCCTCGATCAGCGAGGGTGCCCAATATTGCGCCTGGCCGTTGGGGCCCATGATCTGCTCGTAGCCGCCGATGCCCGCGTTGTCGTCCGCCGACACGGCGCCGGAGTAGTCCAGTGCGTCCTTGCCGGTGAGCACCATGGCGTTGTCGCCGGTGGCGATCAGCACTCCTCGAGTGTGCATCAACATGGTGGCCTCGGCATCCCAGTAGGACTGGGCGCCGACGTTGACGCCGGTGAGCACGACGTTGATCTCCAGGTCGAGCTGGGCGAGCTCGATGATCGTACGGAGCACACGCGCGGTCCAGTCGAGGTTCTCGGTGCCGCTGTCCATCGAGACCCGAGCACCGGACGACACCGCGAACCAGTCCACTGGCAGGCGCTGCTCGTGGGCCAACTCGAGCGCGGCGATGATGCGCACGCACTCGCCCTCGCCGAGCGAGGCCATCGACTTGCTCGGGTCGCTCAGGATGATCACCCGCCGCATCCCTTCGGGGTGCTTGGGCGTGCGGTTGGTGATCTCGCCGATCACGACACCGTGGGCGTTCTCACCGATCTCGCGCTCGACCGGCACCAGGGTGCCGTCCACGAGTTCGAGCTCGGTGAAGTCGCCGCTGGGCAGGTCGGAGTGCGCTGCTCCGGGGCTGGTGAGCAGTCGCACGATGTCGGCCGGGTGGTGCAGACCGCGGCGACGCATCTGTGCTGCCGTACGCCGGTGGCCGCGCAGCACGGTCAGCGGCCGGTCGGAGGGGGCCTTGAAGCCGATCTGGACGCCCTCGCCCTCGAGCAGGGTGAGGTGGACGACCCTGTCCTCGGCGCCCGGATCCGTGCCGCGCAGTCGCAGGACGATCTGGTCGAGGGAGAGGCCGCGGGCCGCGTGGGCGATCCGGTGGGCGACCCCCTGCAACGCGTCGTCGGGGAAGTCCCAGGGTGGCTGGACCTGGACCATCACCCGGTTCCAGCCGAAGGGACTGCGGCGACTGTGGGTGCTGTCGTGGACCCGGAAGGCGTCGAAGCAGCGCAGCAGCGTCTGCTCCAGCTCGGGGATGGAGGTGACGGTGCCCTCGTCGTCGCGCGCGGCGGTGAGAGTGCGCACCTCGGCGAGGGCGAAGAGTCGCTTGTCGCGCTCGTCGTCCCGGGCCGTGCCGGTGAAGAGGAACGTCGCCGGGGGAGCGGGCTGGCGCTGGAGGTCGAAGTCACGTAGCCGCCACAACTCCAGGCGTTCGGCCAGACACGGGTGCAGGTCGCGGAACAGGGCCACCTCTGTGAGGTCCCCGCCCGGCCCGGGTGCCCAGGACCGGTGGGCGACGTGGCCCTCCGGAGCGACGGGCAGGACCGTGGCGTTGACCTGGGTGGCCGCGAGACAGGCGCGGGCGAGCCTCGGGTCGAGGTCGAGTCGGCCGTCGGTGACGAGCAGCTCGACGACCACCGGCCCCAGTGCGGCCCGCTGGGCGATCAACGGTTCGAGTGCGGCAGCAGTCGCCGTGTCGTCGCCGAGGTGGGCGACCGCGATGACGCTGATGTCCGACTCGGCGTCGAGCTCCTCGGCCATCAGCAGTGGTGCTGCAGGGCTCGATGGGGTCGGCACCTGGACGAGGCGACGGTGGCGGTAGTTGTCGGCCGTCACCACGACCAGGACGTCCTCCCAAGCGGGTCGGTCCGGACCGGCCAGGCTCCCCAGCAGCCACGCCTCCCACGGCGGCGAGTCGAAGGCCAGGGTGCGCAGGTCGAGCGTGCGCTCTGCGGCGTCGGACTGCGAGCCGATCTGCTGGATGCGCTCCGTCATGATCGCGGTCTGGGCGGCGAGGTCGGCGTCGAGGACCGGCTGGGAGAACAGTCGGAACAGCACCGACCTGGCCAGCCCCTCGAGTTGGTCGGAGCGTCCCTCGGTGATCCAGACGACCCGTTCGAGGACCGTGCGGACCTGTTCGGTCGCAGGCACGGTCGTCGCCGGCTCCAGCCAGCGGCGCAGGATCGAGGCGAGCGCGGAGTGGATGAGGTCGCGTCGACGCAGCGAGCGGTAGAGGCGCAGGTGGGCGACGTCGTCGCTCTCGTCGTGGCCGACGAGCGCCAGGGCGGTGTCCAGGCGAGCGAGGAAGTCGTCGGGGAACTCCCGGTCCTCGCGGTGCCGCTCGCGCAGGTAGCCCACCAGGTGTGCACGCTCCGGGGCGTCCACACGGCCGGCGAGGGCAGCGCGACGCGGACCGAGGGAGTGGATGTCGGCGAAGGCCGCCAGCACGTCCAGCTCCCCGGCGAGTTGCGCCGCGGCGTCTTCGCGGGTGGGGAGCAGTCCGGCGGACAGCCGATCGGTCTCACCGCTCGCGGCGTCGAGGCCGAGCACCACCGTACGGAGCACGTCGAGCGGGGTCCGGTCCGGAGTGTCGGAGGCCAGCGCGGCGAAGTCGACGCTCGAGTCGTCGCCCGCGGTGTCGTCGTCGTCCACGACGTCGAGCCGGACGAGCGGTTCACCCGAGCCCACTTGCGAGTTGATGCCGACGTGGACCTCGCGCACGACGCCCGCAGCCGGTGCGAGGACGCGCGACTCCAGCTTCATCGACTCGATGGTGAGCAGGGTGTCGCCGGCCTCGACCTGGTCGCCGACGGAGGCGAGGACCGAGACGATCATGCCGGGGAAGCCGGCGCGGACGGTGCCGCCGCCGTCGGCGGAGATGCGGTGGGGCAGGCCGTCCACGTCGACCGTGGTGCCGTCCCCGCCGGGCACCACGAAGGTGCGGTGGGTGGAGCCGCCGACCCCCAGCACGCGAGCCGAGCCGTCGACGTGGTCGAGGGTCGCGACGATGTGCTCGCCGTCGACGCGCAGGTGGAAAACGTCGGCCTCGGGCTCGTTGACCTCGATGGTGTGGCTGGAGCCGCGGAATCCAGCTCGAACCGGATCGCGCCGCTGTCGCTATACTGCGGGCGGCCCACGGCCAGTGACCGGATGAACGTCTCACTGTCGAGACGCGCGGCGAGTCGGTAGGCCTCGATCGCCGCCTGGACCAGCGCCAGGGCCGCTTGGGGCTGCGGGGTCAGGCCGCCGGCAGCGACCAGCTCGTCGAGCCACCGCGTGTTGACGTTGCCCGACTCCACGTCGGGGTGGGCCACGATCTCCTGCAGGAACGACTTGTTGGTCGCCCCGCCCTCGATGACGACCTCGGTGTGGTCGAGCGCCCGGCGCAGGCGCTGGAGCGCGGTGGCACGGTCCGGCCCCCAGGCGATGATCTTGGCGGCCATCGAGTCGAAGTCGGCCGAGATCTCGTCGCCCTGCTCGATGCCGGTGTCCGTACGGATGCTCGGACCCTGGGGGGCGCGGAAGAGCAGCACGCGTCCGGGGGCGGGGGCGAAGCCGGCCTCGGGGTCCTCTGCGTTGAGCCGGACCTCGATGGCATGACCGCGGACCTCGGGAGGCGTGCCCTCCAGCGCAAGGCCCGAGGCAATCCGGATCTGCTGCTCGACGAGGTCGAGTCCGGTGGCCTCTTCGGTGACGGTGTGCTCCACCTGGAGGCGGGTGTTGACCTCCATGAAGTGGGGCTCGCCCGTCCCGGCGTCGATGAGGAACTCCACGGTGCCGGCGTTGGTGTAGCCCGCTTCGCGGATGATGGCGCTGGCGTAGGAGCGCACCTGCTGCTCGAGCTCGGGGTCGGGAATGCTGAGCCCGGACTCCTCGACGACCTTCTGGCGGCGGCGCTGGATGGAGCATTCACGGACGCCGACCGGCCAGACCGTGCCGTGGGAGTCGGCGAGCACCTGCACCTCGACGTGACGACCGGCGTCGACACGGCGCTCGAGGAACACGGTGTTGTCGCCGAAGGCGCGCAGGGCCTCCCGGCGGGCCGAGGTCACCGCGTCGGCCAGATCCGCGGGATCGAGCACCTCGCGGATGCCCATGCCGCCGCCGCCGGCGGCGCTCTTGACGAACAGGGGATAGCCGATCTCCGCGGCGCGGGCGGTCGCCTCCTCGACGGAGGTGACGGCGCCACCGCTCCACGGGGTGACCGGCACACCGGCGCGTTCGGCGAGCTTCCTTGGCCTGGATCTTGTGCGACAGCGCAGCCATGGCCGTGCTGCTCGGTCCGATGAAGGTGATGCCGGCCTGCTCGCAGGCCGCAGCGAACTCGGCGTCCTCGGCGACGAAGCCCCAGCCCACCCAGACCATGTCGGCGCGGCACTCGCGCAGCGCTCTCATCAGGCGGGGGATGTCGAGGTAGGGGCTGGCGCCTGCTGCCGGATCGGTGGCCGGCAGGGCGTCGAGGTCGAGTGCCTCGACGGCGCGGCGGACGAACAGCGAGTGCCGGTCGGGCGTCGTGTGGAGGGCGATGGTGTGGAACGCCCGCCCGTTGATGCCGCCGATCGACGCGGTCGTCTGGAGCAGTCGTACTGCCGCCTCGCCGCGGTTGACGATCGCCAGTCGCAGGGACTCGCACATCGACTCGCCTCCTCATTCGAAAGTGACGCTGGCACGACGACTGTAGATCTAAATGTCCATGATTGCAATGGCGGTAGGAGTGGGTGCTGTCGCGGCGCCAGCGCCGTCTCCGAGCCTGAGATTGCGCTCGCGAGACGGGAGAAACGGTCGGATTTCGAGTTCGACAAAAGGAGACGGGAAACTTGACGTACGACGAGAAATCGACTTATGTGCGGTTCGCGAGGCAGTCGGCCTTGCGGTGACTAGGAGGATCACGATGGGACTGGACGTAGCAATCACCGGCATTGGCGCGGTGTCGGCGCTCGGCTTCTCCCCACAGGAGTTGTTCGACCGCCTCGCCGCCAATGAACTCGGTGTCCAGGAGGTTCCCTGGACCAAGGACGACCCGGAGCGCTTCGAGTTCTGGGCTCCGGTCGAGGGCTTCACGGCGCCTGACTGGATGCAGGGCAAGAAGCTCGAGGGCATCGACCCCTTCGCTCAGCACGCCGGAGCCGCGGTGACGTCGGCCGTCGCCGACTCGGGCCTCGAGCGCTTCGAGTCCGACAAGACCGGCATCGTCATCGGCACGTCGAAGAACGGCACCCAGACCTTCGAGCGGGCCCAATATGACGTCGACCGCCTCGGTCGCGAGGCCGTCTCGCCCAAGCTGATGATCCAGGTGTGGCCCAACATGGCGGCCTCTCAGATCGCCATGAACTGGGAACTGCACGGACCCTGCCTCACCCTGAGCACCGCGTGTGCCTCGTCCCTGGACGCGATCGGGCTGGCTGCCCGGATGATCGCCAGCGGCGAGGTCGACGTCGCGATCGCCGGTGGTACCGAGGGCGGCCTGGCCTATGGCGTCGACGGCGACTTCGTGCCGGCCAGTGCCTACTCGCGCTACATGTATGGCATGGGCGCCCCCGTCCAGACGCCCGACCGTGCCTGCCTGCCCTTCGACCGCAACCGCGGTGGCATGGTGATGGGTGAGGGCGCGGGCATGTTCATCCTCGAGAGTGCCGAGCATGCCCTCACGCGCGGCGCCCGCGTCCACGCCTGGGTCCAGGGCTGGGGCTCGTCCTCGGAGGCCTACCACCCGTCCTCGCCCAACCCTTCGGGTGAGTGGGAGCGTCTCGCGATGTCCAAGGCCGCCAAGGAGGCCGGTGTCGACCTCTCGCGCATCGACATGCTCGCCGCCCACAGCACCGGCACGCCCAAGGGTGACGTCGCCGAGATCAACGCGATCAACGACTTCTATGGCGACCACGCCAAGGACGTCTCCGTCATGTCCATCAAGGGGACGCTCGGCCACCCCGCGGGCGCGGCCGGCGCTCTCTCGCTGATCACGGCGCTCGAAGGCTCCAAGCGGGGCCTGGTGATGCACACCGGCGGCACCACCGACCCGGAGGAGAACATCGAGTTCGACCTGGTCCTGGGTCAGCCCAAGGAGCGGGCGGTGGAGTGGATCCAGACCAACGCCTTCGGCTTCGGCGGCCAGAACGCCTCGCTGATCGTCAGCACTGAACGTCACGACGGCTGAGCCCGATCGAGGAGGGCCATGCCGTGCAGGCAGGCCCTCCTCGAGTCGTCCGTGCCCAGCAGGTCGACGACGCCGCTGGAGCGGCCGATCGCCCTCGGTGTCGCCGTCACGGTCGCGATCGACCCCACGCGCGCCGGCCTGCTGTAGAACAGGTGCAGCTCGCTCACGACTAGGCGTAAGGCCGGGGAGTCCTCGAGCAGCGCGCCGGCAGCCAGGTCGGCACACGCGCCCCAGATGCCGCCGTGCAGTGTGCCGAACAGGTTGGCCCAGTCGCCGACCCGTACGGACGTCGATGCACTATGTCCGTCGTCGGCGATGCTGACGTCGGCGCCGAGGTGCTCAGCCGCCGAGACGGCGGTGGGGAGCGCGACAGGCCGTACGTCGTCCGTGGGCGATCCCGTCGCCGAGGACACCTCGGGCAGGTCGACCACGCGGGTGCGCGTGGTGGCCGAGCACTGGAGGGTTCCGCCCTGGTCGCGTACCTCTCCTGCGGCGAATCCGCCGTCGGGACCGATGAGGACCTCCGTGGTGCGCACGGTGAGTGGCCCGGCGACCGCTGCCATCCCGGTGAACGCAGCCGAGAGTGACGTGGTCACCGACCAGGTGCCCTCGGGTCGGTGCTCGAAGAGGACCTCGCCCAGGACGTGGTCCAGAGCGACCATGAGGTGACCGTGGTGCTCGGTGTTGCCCTGGGTGGCCCAGGGGCCCACCTCGAGGGTGGCGCGGCGGTGTTCCCCGTCGAGCCTGCACGAGCGGAGCGCATAGCGGCTCTCCGGCGTCGACGCGGCGGTCACCCAGCACGGTCGGGTGGTCGAATCGGTCATGATGGCGTCCGTCCGTGACAAGAATGTGAATGCACACTAGGTGAGATGAGACGACAAGACAACTGTGGCAACGGTCAACAAGTGAATGTAGAATAGGTCCTGTGGATCTGAGACAGGACGAGATGCTCGCCGCCTTCGACGCCGGCGTGCGGCACGTCGAGCAGGGTGCGCTCATCGGGGCGTCGACGTCTCCCGCGGAGGCGTTGTTCGCCACTCGGCTCGTCGGGCACGAGGACCACCTCGCCCTCGCCGAGATGCCGGCTCCGGCGGAGCCCGGCGCCCCCGGCTGGTTCCTGCCGCTCGTCGACCTCGTCCTCGGGCGCACTGCCATGCGCCACACGTTCGGCAACGGCACCTGCGTCACGGTGTCACTCAGCCTGGAGTTCCATCACCCAGTCCTGCGTCCCGGTTCGGTCGTATGCGCTCTCGGGCGGACCGTGTCCGACGAGGGGGACACCATGAGCACCACGGTGGAGGTGCGCACCGAGACCGGTGAACTCGTTGCCCACGGCCACGGCCGGTTCCTCATGGTCGACGGGCCCCCGCCGGCCCCGGTGCCGGATCTGGCCGGTGCCGACAACAGTGCCGTGCTGGGTCGCCTCCTCGGCATCGACGACATGGTGGTCACCGGTGACGGCGTGCGCCACGAACTGATCCCTGGCGGTGACCTGGCGAACCCTTCGGGGGTCGTCCATGGGGGTGCGCAGGGCGCCATGCTGATGCATGCCATGGACCTGGTCGCCCGCCATCGTCGCCCCGGCGCCGACCTGATGTCACTGACCATCGACTTCCGCGGCCCGGTTGTCATCTCCGATGACCCGATGGCCGTGCAGGCCCGCATCGTGCGGGCCGGAGTCCACCTCGTGACCACCGAGGCCGAGATCGTCATCAGCACCGGTCGCAGCGCCACCTGGGCCCGCGGCATCCACCGGGCCGGCGCCGCCGGCTCCGCCCCCCACAGTGAGCGAGCCACGACATGAGCCCATCCATCGCCACCACGGTCGTCGACGGAGTCGGCCACCTCGAGTTGAACCGTCCCGCCGCCGCCAACGCCATCGACCTGTTGACGGCGCGGGCATTCGGCGAGGCGGTGTACCGGTTCGCCGCGTCGGAGTCGGTGCGGGCGGTGGTCGTGTCGGGTGCGGGCTCCCGGTTCTGCGTCGGGGGAGACGTGGCGGCGTTCGCTGCCGCCCCGGACCGCTCGGCCTACCTGCAGGAGCTCGCCGACGAGTTCGATGGAGCCCTCCAGCGCCTGCGCGCGATGGACAAGGTCGTCGTGGCAGCCGTACAGGGAGCCGTGGCAGGAGCGGGCATGTCGGTGGTGCTCTCGTGCGACCTGGTCGTCGCGGCCTCCTCGACCAAGCTGCTGACGGCCTATGCCGGCATCGGGCTGACGCCCGACTGCGGACTGAGCTGGCTGCTGCCGCGGGCTGTCGGAGGGCCGCGTGCGGCGGACCTGCTGCTCGCGGGCCGTGTGCTCAGTGCCCGGGAGGCCCAGGAGTGGGGCCTGCTGACACGCGTCGTCGATGACGGGGATGAACTGGTCGCAGCGACCACGCTGGCGCGTGCCGCGGCCGCCGGGCCGGTTCTGGCGCTCGGTGACGCCAAGCGGCTGTTGTGCGAGGCGTGGCAGAGCACCCGCGAGGAGGCCGGTGATGAGGAGGGGCGCACCATCGCGCGTCGCTCGGGTTCGTCGGAGGCCGGCGCCCTCATCGAGCAGTTCATCGGCCGCCGCTGAGGCGCGCCACCACCAGGGGAGCAGACATGAGCGCATTCAGGACGGCCTTCGCGGGAGCCGACATCGCCGCGCTGGAGCAGATCCTGCACCCCGAGGTGCGCTTCTGCAGCCCTGCAGTTCATACGCCCTACGCCGGCCGTGAGGTTACCCTCGTGGTGCTCGATGCGGTGACCTCGGTGATGGAGGCCTTCGCCTATGTCGACGAGTGGGTCGAGCCGGGACGCGAACTGCTGCGGTTCACTGCGTCGATCGACGGGCTGCAGCTCGAGGGCGTGGACCTGCTGGAGATCGACGCAGACGGCCTCGTCACGGACCTCACCGTGATGATCCGGCCGCTGCGCGGACTGGAACGGCTGACCAGGCGAGTCAGCGAAGCACTGGAATCGGGAGAGGGACGATGAAGCTTCGGGCTGGGGATGGCCTATTGGGGCTTGGGGTTCACCAAGGACGACCAGGTCGCACTCGCGCGCCATGCGGAGAGCATCGGATTCGATTCCGTGTGGATCGCGGAGGCTACGGGTCCGATGCCGTCAGCATCCTGGGGCACCTCGCGGCGCACACCGAGCGGATCCGACTCGGCACCGCGATCATGCAGATCCCGGCGCGGCCGGCGACGACCACCGCCATGGCCGCGGCGACGCAGGACAACCTCTCCGAAGGCCGCTTCACCCTCGGCCTCGGATTGTCGGGTCCGCAGGTGTTGGAAGGGTGGTACGGCACGGCCTACGGCCGCCAGCTGCAGCGCACCCGCGAATATGTGGAGGTCGTCCGCATGGCGCTGGCCCGCGAGCGGGTGGCCTTCGACGGCGAGACGATCCAGCTGCCGCTGGCCGACGGCCCTGGCAAGGCGCTAAAGTTGACGATCGGCCCGGTGCAGGAGCGCCTGCCGGTCTTCCTGGCCAGCATCGGCCCTCGCAACGTCGAGCTGACGGGCGAGATCGCCGATGGCTGGATCCCGACCTTCTTTTCCCCCGAGCATGTGGGGCTGCTCAGCGCCCCACTGCGCGAGGGCGCTGAGCGTGCGGGGCGTGACGTGGCGTCTATTGCGGTGTGCCCTCAGGTGCTGATGTTCATAGACGACGACATCGACGTCGCTCGCGACGCAGTCCGTCCGGCGCTCGCGCTCTACATCGGCGGCATGGGCTCGCGGGCCAAGAACTTCTATGTCGACCTGATGACCCGCTACGGATTCCGCGAGGAGGCCCGAGGCATCCAGGACCTCTATCTGGCCGGGCGCAAGGAGGAGGCGGCGGCCGCGATCCCGTCGGACCTGATCGACATGACGAGTTTGGTCGGTCCCGAGGACGTGGTCCAGGAGCAGCTGGCTCGTTATGAGTCCGTTGGCGTCGACACTCTGATCGTGGTGCCGATGGTCCAGGGAGCGGTCGCCCAGGGACAGCAGATCACGAAACTTCGTTCCGTGGGACAACAGCGGTTCGATGACGCAGGCCCGACCGACGTTCACCCAACTGGGGCCCAGGTGTGGGAGGGATTCGGACGCCCACCACTTACCCTCCGGATTCAGCCAGCCTGTTCCGGTGTTGGCCGGGTATAGTCGGGGGAGTCAGAGACAGCGAATCCCGCGTCACCACAAGGGTTTCGGCTGTTTCCCGAGTCGTTCGGTAGGACCCGGAAACGCCCCGCGTGATTCCAGAGGTCGCAGGTTCAAATCCTGCCCCCGCTACGATGTGATGTCTCAGGACATCTGCAAGGCCCGAACCCACGGGAGTGGGTTCGGGCCTTGTCTATTCCTGGGGTTGGTAGTCCTTGTTGGTGTTGATGGTGAGTTCGCGGAGTAGTTCGCCGGTGATGGCGTTGATGATGCGGACCTCGAGGTCTTGGACGAGCAGGATTACGTGGGTTCGGTTGTGGGTTCGTCCTACTCCGATATGGCGGAGCTGGCCGTGTACGCGCAGGGTGACGGTGCCGGATTTGTCGACGATGTCGTGCCGGACCCGGTCGTGGGTGTCGGTGTCGCGGCTCGGTCCAGGAACGGCCTTGGGCATGGTGTTGTAGAGCGCTGCCGGGGTGGCTCGGTGTGGCAGGGTGAACCGCCCCGGCGAGTCCGGAGGCTGGGTTTGGTGGCTCAGCCGGTTGGCGTGAGCTCGTTTCTTGCAGCGTAGTGCAGTTCCTCGGCCGCCATGGGCGTGAGGTCGGAGAGCGCCTCGTGAGGGCGCTCGTTGTTGAAGAAGTCGACCCAGTTCAGGGTCTCTAGTTCGACGTGTTCGACGCCGCGCCAGGGACCTTCAGGACGTATGAGTTCGGCTTTGTAGAGCCCGATCTGGGACTCGGCGAGGGCGTTGTCATAGGCATCGCCAACCGACCCGACTGAGGGGTCGACCCCCTCGTCGACGAGGCGCTGGGTGAAGGCAAAGCTGACGTATTGAGACCCTGCATCGGTGTGATGGATGAGGCCGGAAAGGTCGGTGACACCGGCCTGCTGGCGGGTCCAGATCGCATGCTCAAGGGTGTCGAGCACCAGGTCGGTCGTCATCCGCGTGGCGGCCCGCCAGCCCACGATCCGACGGCTGAAGACGTCGAAGATGAAGGCGACGTAGACAGTGCCTGACCAGGTCGCGACATATGTGAAGTCGGCGACCCATAGCTGGTTGGGCCTGCTCGCCCAGAACTGCCGATCGACCAGGTCCAGTGGTCGCTCGGCGGCCGGGTCGCCGATGGTGGTCCGGAACTTCTTCAGACGTAGCGCCCCGACCCAGCGTTGTTCACGGTAGAGCCGCTCGACGGTGCATCGAGCGACGTCATGGCCCCGTCCGTGCAGGTGCAGCCACATCTTGCGTGCACCAAACCGCGCGACCAGCTTCTGCCGGTTGCGCTCGGCGACCATGATCTCGACCAGCTCCGCGTCGCGGATCTGCTGCTTGGAAGGCCGGCGTGAGCGAGCCTCGTAGTAGGTGGACGGAGCGATCTTGATCCCGTGCTCACTGAGCACGCGGCAGATCGGCTCGACCCCGAACTCCACCTTGTGGTCCTCGATGTAGTCGATCAGAACCTGTTGGGGCGGTCGAGCTCCGCCGCGAAGAAAGCCGAAGCGCTCTTCAAGATCTCGTTCGCCCGCCGCAGTTCGGCGACCTCTTTCTTCAACGCCTTGATCTCAGCGATCTCCTCGCTGGACTTGCCGACGCGGACACCGCCGTCGATCTCGGCCTGCCGCAGCCACTTACGCAGCGATTCAGTAGAGGTGATGCCCAGCTTCGCCGCGACCGACCTGATCACGGCGGACTCGTGCGGATAGTCCTGCCTGGACTCCATCACCATCCGCACTGCGCGCTCACGCAGCTCGGTCGGGTACCTCGAGGGACGTGCCATGAGAGTGATCCTTCCAACGAATCAGCTCTCCGGACATGCCGGGGCGGTTCAGGGAGCGGTGTGGTCGGGTGGTGTTGTACTCGGTGGCGAACCGGTCGAGCAGCCTCTGCAGCTGGGCGATCGTGGCGGGCTGGTCGGGTTGGGCGCGTAGCCACTTCTTCATGGTCTGCTGGAAGCGCTCTACTTTGCCGCAGGTGGTGGGGTGATTGGGTCGGGAGTTCTTCTGGGTCACGTTCCAGGCTCGTAGTTGTTGCTCGAAGCCGTTGCGTCCTCCTTGGCGGCCGATCCCGGCCAGGCGGACGGTGTAGACCATCCCGTTGTCGGTCAATGTTGATGCCGGAATGCCGTGCTGACCTGCGGTTTCGCGGAAGGTGGCTTTCACGATGGGGGTGGTGATCGCCCGGTGAGCGGACACGTGCAGGGCATAGCGGGTGCAGTCGTCGAGCCAGGTGATGATCTCCACGCCCTTGGGGAAACTGACGGTGTCGGTGAGCGGGTAGTGGGTGAAGTCGGACTGCCAGCACTCGTTGGGCATGGCTGCTTGAAATCGAATGTAGGAGGATTTGGGCTTCTTTCTGGGTTCGGGGGTCACCACTTCATGGCGGGTCAGGATGCGATGGATCGTGGCGCGCGACAGGGTGATTGCGTGGTGTTGGGCGAGGTGCCAGCAGATGGTTTCGGCGCCGGCGTAGTGGCCGGCATCAGCGAGTTTCTGGTGTAGTTGCAGGACTAGTTCCACGGTCTGCGGCGGGGTCGCAGCAGGTGAGGTCTTGGGCGCTCGGGAGCGGGGTTGGAACGCCGCTTCGCCCTCGGCTCGGTAGCGGGCCATGAGCCTGCTGACGGTGGCTTCGGACAGCCCGTACGTACGGGCCGCTTGGGCTTGGGTGAGGCCCTGGGTGGTGATGGCGGTGATGACCAGCCTTGCTCTCGACACGGGAGAGCATCACGGAAACCGGTCTTGCAGATGTCGTGAGACATGCCTTGCAGATGTCCTGAACCAGCACACTGCCCCCGCTACCACTGCCCCCGCTACCACTGCCCCCGCTACCACTGCCCCCGCTACCAATCTGGCCCAGGATTCAGCGCGAATCCCGGGCCAGAAAGCATTTGATCTTGATCGACCCTCCAAGAACCCTCCTTTGTGGAGGCTCGTCGAACCCGCCCCAGCCACCGTTCGCCAGGGCGTGGGCGAAGCGCTGAGAGTGGGCCATGACGAACCCACTCACCACCCCTGAATCGCATTCGCTTCCGATGGCTGGCGTCGCGCTCACCGTCGACGACGCCGAACACATCGCCGCGGCCGTCGAGGCCGAACTCGCACCGGGCACTCAGGCCATGTACGCCGGCTCCTGGCGAGTCTGGGAACGCTGGTGCCAGGGGAGAAGCATCGCCCCACTGCCTGCCCCGCCCGAAGCTCTCGCGGCATTCCTTGCCGAGCGCGCCACTACCGGACTGACCTTCGGCACCCTCGACGCCTACTGCTCCGGCATCGCCCACCGCCACCACCAAGAAGGACTCGCCGACCCGACCGCGGACTTCCTCGTACGACGCGTGCGTCGCGGACTGCGCTGGATCATGGGTGTCGCGCCACGTCGCCAGGCCCACCCGCTCACGGTTGTCGAGCTTGGCCAGGTCGTCGACGCGATCGACCTTGACAACTTCACCGGGGTCCGCGACCGCGCCATCCTCCTCGTCGGCTACGCCGCTGCCATGCGGCCAGGCGAGATCTCGGCCCTCGACGTCGACGACATCGTGCGAAAGCCGACCGGAGCCTTGATCCGAATCCGACGCTCCAAGACCGACCAAGACGCGCGCGGCCAACTCATCGGCATCGCTCGCGGCGAGCACGCCGACACCGACCCGATCAGAGCACTCGACGCGTGGCTCAAGGTCCGACCACGCGGCACGGGCCCCCTGTTCACGCGCGTCCATTGGCGCAACCACCCGACCCTCGACCGGATGGGACCACGCGCGATCAGCCGGACCGTCCAACAGCGCGCGAACGAAGCCGGATTCGAAGGCGTCCCCGTCACCGGACACTCACTCCGCGCCGGCCACGCAACGACGGCCGCGGTCAATGGCGCGTCGATCGACCGCATCGCAGCCCAGACCCGCCACCGCGACCTCGGCACCTTGCTCAACCACTACATCCGACCCGCCGAAGCGATGATGACCAGCACCAGCCGAGACCTCGGGCTGTGACCCCGGAGCGAATTAGCGGCGATGTGACACACCACCCCGGACCATGCCGGGCCCAATCGGTGGCCTTCCGGGTACGACGACACGTACCCGTCAACGGTCGCGACATCCGTTGTCACCGTCAGCCCGCCACATGTTCCGCCGCACCGTCGCGACCGTCATCAACGAGCAGGCCAGCCTGAACCCTGCCTCCGAGCGCTCGGCCACGCCGATCCCAAGGTGACGATCGAGCATTACATCCGCCGCAACGAACAGGTGAACCCGCTGACCACCGAGCTGCTCGGCCAGACGTTTGCTCGTGAGGACGACTAGCGCGGGTCGAGTTCCTCGGCCCAAGCATCGAAGTAGGCCCGAATGGCAGTGATGGGTACGCCGACGTCGGGGAAGTCCTGGTCCTCGATGCGGCCGTGGGTCCGCAGCGTGGCAGCGAACATCGCGAGGTCGAAGCCTGGATCGACCTCGGCTGCCATCAGAAGCGTCTCCTCGCGGGCGAATCGTTGGTGCAGCACGTAGACGTCGACGAAGTCGCGGGGTTCCGCGCGGCCGAACAGCGCGAGTGTCTTGCGGATCGCAAGCTCGGCGGGCGCGAAGCTCGGGCCCGCGATCGTGACGGTCGGAGTGCTGGAGGCGGGACTGTCGACGGCGAGGTCCACGAGAACCGTCTCCGGACCGGTGATCGCCCACCGCCGAAACTCCTCGCCGGTCCGCACCAACTCGTGTGTCCACCCGCGAGCCGTGACCGCAGCGATGAGGGCATCGCTCGCTGCCACGACGCTTCCGGAGTGACGCGATGTGAAGAAGTCGAGGTCTTCGGTCGGCCTCGGCACGATCCCCTGGGCGATCAGCGCCGCGCCGCCGGCGAGTAGGAAGCCTGCCGACTCGGGCAGGGAGAAGAACACGTTGGCCAGTCCGACCTGGAAGTCGCTCAGCCTTCAGTCGCTCACGCGATGGCACCGAACGGACGCGATGAGCGGCTCCCAGGCGCTGCGGATCGCCCTCGGGATGACGAGCTCGTCCCAGAGGTCGACGAGCAGGGCCCCGTCCAAGTAAGCGAGCAGGTCGGCCGGTTCGCCTTCGCGAAGAACGATCTCGTAGACCCTGGCCCGGTCGCGTCGGTCGCGAAGGTTGTAGGGACGCGACGGGCCGGACCAGTGCAGGCGCTGGGGCGGCTTCACCGTCGCGAAGGCCGTGTCAGTGTCGAGACGCCACAGGCGATCAGGGACGACGAACGGCTCACCGCGGGCACCGGAGTGGATGGTGAACTCGACGCGGGGCACGAGGTCGAGATCGAAGCCACTGCTGTTGACGATGCGCTCGGCCACGGCCAGCGTCGGCGACTTGGTGCCGTGCTCGTAGGTCGAGAGCGTTGGCTGCGAGGTGCCCGAACGGCGCGCCAGTTCCCGCTGCGACAGTCCACTGCCGCGGCGTGCGCGCGCGATGATCGTTCTGGCCATGTCCCCCATGATATCCGCTTAGATATCGCTCCTCAAGGTCTCGCGAGGAGCCAGTCCTCCTGCTTGGAACGCCGCACGTTCGACGATATCGTGGTACCGATATCGGAGGTGTTGGCAGTGGAGCAGATCCTGATTCGCAATCTCCCGCAGGGGACGAAGGCGGCGCTGAAGGTACGCGCCGCGCAGCATCGGCGGTCGGTTGAGGCGGAGGCGAGGGACATCCTTGCGTCGGCCCTGGAGGCTGACCCGCTGACGTTGGTGGACCTGCTCGCGGCCGATGAGGGCGCTGACATCGAGTTTGAGCCCGGGCGGCTTGGACTGGCCGGCCGCGCGGCCGAGCTGTGATGGTGGCAGGCCGGTTCGTCCTGGACACCAACGTCGTGTCGTCCTTGCGCGTGAGGGGCCGCAATCCCAAGGTTGAGGCGTGGGCGTCATCAGTAGCGTTGGCTGACCAGTTCGTCACGGCATTGACGATCGCTGAGATCGAGCGAGGGGTGGTCGCCAAGGAGCGATCGGATGCGGCGCAGGGGGAGGTGCTGCGCCGGTGGTTCGAGGACCATGTTCTGCCGGCCTTCGCCGGTCGGGTGCTGCCGTTCGACGTGTCGGCTGAGCGGATCCTGGCGCAGTACCGGGTCCCGGAGCATGCGCCATTCGATGACGCCCTGATCGCGGCGATCGCCCAGGCCAACGACATGACTGTGGTGACGCGCAATGTCCGGCATTTCAAGCCACTCGGGGTGCCGACGATGAACCCTTGGAAGGCATAGTGGACGAAAGCGGAGGGATTCGGATGCCCACCACTTACCCTCCGGATTCAGTCAGCCTGTTCCAGTGCTGACCGGGTACAGTCGGGGGAGTCAGAGACAGCGGATCCCGCGACACCACAAGGGTTTCGGCTGTTTCCCGAGTTGTTCGGTAGGGCCCAGAAACGCCACGTGCGATTCCAGAGGTCGCAGGTTCAACTCCTGCCCCCGCTACGAATTTCAGGCTCGGATCCTCTTAGGATCCGAGCCTGAAAGCATTTGAGACTTGATCCGGTCATTACTTAGTCAGACTTATCTGACCAACAATGCCCCTGCCCAGCAGGAGAGTGGCCGTCCAGCCCTGCACTGGTGGCGACGACGCCGATACGAGGTCGCCATGACCACCTTGATGATCCACACCCTTCCCACCACACAAGCCCGGACCCTCGACCTCGGACGGCTCCCGATCGGACTCACCGAAACCGACACCGCCCGCATTGCAACGGCGCTCGGCGCCGCCCGCAGCGAGTCCACCCGTCGCGTGTATGCCTATGTGTGGGGCCAGCGGCAACGCTGGTGCGATGCCCACGGACTGAGTCCCATGCCTGCCGACCCCGCTGACGTTGTGCGCCTACCTGACCGAACGTGCCGCCGCCGGCCGTGCGACCGGCACCTTAGACATGTCATGCACCGTGGTCCGTCACGTCCACCGCCAGACCGGAGCCCTCGACCCGGTCGCCTCCGAAGCCGTCCGCCAGGTACGCCGCGGACTGGCCCGCACCCACGGCACCGCACCCCGCCGCCTCGCCAGACCCATCACCCTTAACGACATCCGCCAGATCATCGCGTCCGTCGACCGCACCACCCCCATCGGGACCCGCGACGCCGCGATCATCCCGCTCGGCTACGCCTCCGCCCTGCGGGTCTCCGAGCTCGTGGCCCTCACCCTCGCCGATGTCGACCACAAACCCGCCGGTCTGCTCCTGACCATCCGACGTTCCAAGACCGATCAGGAAGGCCACGGCGAACACGTCGCCGTGGCCCACGGCCAACACGCCAGCACCGACCCCGTCGCCGCCCTGCGAGCCTGGCGAGAGCTCCGCGGCGAAATCCCCGGACCGTTGTTCACCCGGATCTGGGCCAGCTCGATCAGCCTGGAACACCTCACCCCACACGTGCCGTCGCGAATGCTGCGTGCCCGCGCCCAAGCTGCCGGCCTCGATGTCACCCGGATCACCGGCCACTCACTGAGAGCCGGGCACGCCACCACCGCCGCCCTCGCCGGCGTACCACTGTCCCGGATCGCCGCACAGACCCGCCACAAGGACATCTCGGTCCTCGTCAACCGCTACATCCGACCCTCGAAGCGCTCGACTCCACCTCCAGCAAGGATCTCGGCCTCTAAAGAGCCAGCCGAGTTCGACGGGCTAATGGCGGCTGACGCCGGTATCCTTACCGCACAGGAGGTGCAGACCGATGACCGCGAGCGCGATCCAGCCCGAGCCGGTACCACTGGTCCTCGACCACGCCGGCCGTCTCATGGTGCCCGGAACCCGCATCTCCCTCGACGTCCTCGTGGCTGCGTTCAAACGCGGCAAGACGCCTGAAGCGATCCACGAAGGCTACGAGACCATTCCGCTGGCCGATGTCTACGCCATCTTCGCCTATTACCTGCGCCACCGGACCGAGGTCGAGGACTACCTCGCCGAGCAGCAACGTCAGGGCGACGAGGTGCGGGAGCGGATCGAGGCGATCTACCCGCCCGAGGAAGGCTTGCGGGCCAAGCTGCTCGCCCGCATGGAATCGTGACCCCGCGCTTCCTTGCCGACGAGAACATCGACCCGGACCTCGTGCTCGGACTGATCCGGGTTAATGCCGAGATCGATATCGTCCGCGTCCAAGACGTCGGCCTCCGCAGCGCAGACGACCCGACAATCCTCGAGTGGGCGGCCAACGAAGGGCGCATCCTGCTGACCCACGACATCTCCACCGTGCCGGACTTCGCTCACAAACGAGTTGCCCAGGGTCTGCCGATGCCTGGCGTCTTCATCATCAACACAGCGCTGCCGATGGCACGCGTCATCGACGACATCTCTCTGGGGGCCGAAGCCAGCGAAGCCGCCGAATGGCAGAACCGAGTCATCTACCTTCCGCTCTGAGAGACAGCCGTCGAGTCTGAGATGAGGAGCGACTCCGAGTTGGTGGCGATTGTGGGGACTGTCTGGACCAGCCTGCTGGCTAGAGGATTCGACTGGTCATCGAAAAGGCATCAGAAACGATCGGCAACGGTTCCATGCCAACCCGATACTCTGGACCATGTCCGACGAGGATTCTTCTCACCAACCCGAGGGTTTCCAAGCGGATCCGAGGTCTGACGTAGTCCGGAAACGGCTCCTGTGTGATTCCAGAGGTCACAGGTTCAAAGCCTGCCCCCGCTACCAATCTGGCCCAGGATTCAGCGCGAATCCCGGGCCAGAAAGCATTTGATCTTGATCGACCCTCCAAGAACCCTCCTTTGTGGAGGCTCGTCGAACCCGCCCCAGCCACCGTTCGCCAGGGCGTGGGCGAAGCGCTGAGAGTGGGCCATGACGAACCCACTCACCACCCCTGAATCGCATTCGCTTCCGATGGCTGGCGTCGCGCTCACCGTCGACGACGCCGAACACATCGCCGCGGCCGTCGAGGCCGAACTCGCACCGGGCACTCAGGCCATGTACGCCGGCTCCTGGCGAGTCTGGGAACGCTGGTGCCAGGGGAGAAGCATCGCCCCACTGCCTGCCCCGCCCGAAGCTTCTCGCGGCATTCCTTGCCGAGCGCGCCACTACCGGACTGACCTTCGGCACCCTCGACGCCTACTGCTCCGGCATCGCCCACCGCCACCACCAAGAAGGACTCGCCGACCCGACCGCGGACTTCCTCGTACGACGCGTGCGTTGCGGACTGCGCTGGATCATGGGTGTCGCGCCACGTCGCCAGGCCCACCCGCTCACGGTTGTCGAGCTTGGCCAGGTCGTCGACGCGATCGACCTTGACAACTTCACCGGGGTCCGCGACCGCGCCATCCTCCTCGTCGGCTACGCCGCTGCCATGCGGCCAGGCGAGATCTCGGCCCTCGACGTCGACGACATCGTGCGAAAGCCGACCGGAGCCTTGATCCGAATCCGACGCTCCAAGACCGACCAAGACGCGCGCGGCCAACTCATCGGCATCGCTCGCGGCGAGCACGCCGGCACGGACCTGATCAGAGCACTCGACGCGTGGCTCAAGGTCCGACCACGCGAGGCGGGCCCCCTGTTCACGCGATCAATGGAGCCTGGATCGACCGCATCGCAGCGCAGACCCGCCACCGCGACCTCGGGACCCTGCTCAACCAATACATCCGACCGGCCGAAGCGATGAGGACCACCACCAGCCGAGACCTCGGGCTAGGAGCTGAGTCCTCCACGATTCGGGGGGAAACACAATGACGTTGGCGGCTCTGGTCGGCTGAGTTTGGCGTCGCCAGTTAGGCAGCGATGACGTTCTTGTCGCTGGTGGCCCAACTGGTTGGTGATCTCGGGCAGGGGAGCGCCAGCGTCGTCGAGTCAAGAGGCGACCGTGCGGCGGAATGTGTGCGTGCCACTGGACTCTGGCGAGGGTAGGCACCCGCTCGGACCGCCCCTTGACAGCCGGGGGTGCGGGCCATAGCGTGGCTATTAATATAGAGTTTATAATAAACTTAAGCGGAAATCGGAGATCTGCCATGTCACGCAACCAGGAACTCTACGAAGAGGCGTCCCAGCTGCTCGTGGGCGGGGCGTCGGCCGGCCAGCGCTACAACGCGGCGCTCGGTTATCCCCTTTATCTGGAGCGGGCCGACGGAAGCCGGCTCTGGGACGTCGACGGCAATGAGTACATCGACTTCCACGGCGGCTCGGGCGCGGCGCTCTTCGGGCACAACCACCCGCGGATCAAACAGGCGCTGGTGGGTGCCATCGACCGCGGCTTCTTCATGAACTACGACTCCGAGGACACCCTCGAGCTGGCCAAGCTGACCCGCGAGATCTTCCCGAGCTGCGAGAAGATCCGGCTCGCCAACACCGGCTCTGAGGCCACCCAAGCCGCCCTCCGGATCGCCCGCGGCCACACCGGCCGCAACCTGGTGCTGCGCTTCGAGGGGCACTTCCACGGAATGCACGAGAACATCTGGTTCAACCACAACATGGTCGCCCAGGCTGATGCGCACGGCGAGGTCAAGACCACCCCCGACTCCGCCGGCTTCCCCGTCGAGGCGGCGGACAATGTCATCAACGTCATCTTCAACGACGTCGACGCGCTCGAGTTCGCCGTGAAGAAGTACGCCGGCCAGATCGCCGCGGTGATCCTGGAGCCGATCAGCTACAACTGCGGCTGCCTGGAGGCACGGGAGCACTTCCTGGCTGCGGTGCGCGAGATCTGCACCCGCGAGGGGATCGTGCTGATCTTCGACGAGGTGATCTGCGGCCTCCGGATGAGCCCGGGCAGTGCCCAAGTCCGGTTCGGCGTACTCCCTGATCTGACCACTGCCGCCAAGGCCATCGGAGGCGGCCTGCCGATTGCGCTGGTGGGTGGCAAGGCCGAAATCTTGGACAACCTCAACCCGCTCGGCAAGGTCTCGATGAGCGGCACCTACACCGGGTCGCTGCTGCCGGTCGTGGCGGCCGTCGAGTGCATGAGGATGTCGCTGGAACCCGGCTTCTACGAGCACTTCGACGCTCTGGGCGAGCGGCTGTTCAGGGGGATCGATGAGCTCTTGGCCCAGCACAAGCTGCCCGGCCATGTCCGCGGCCTCGGCGCCCGTTGGGCGATCTATTTCGGAGTGGAGGATCCCGAGGACGACTTCGACTTCCGCCGGGTGGCCGCCGAGTTCGACCGGGCGATGGACAAGAGGTTCGTCACCGCCGCGTCGGCGGCAGGGCTCTGGTTCCATGACACCTCGACGTCGATCACGCCCGCCCACCGGGCCTTGTTGACCGCTCACACCATGGCCGACATGGATGAGACCCTGGACAAGATGGACTCCATTTTCGCCACCCTGGGCTAGGGGCGACCAATGCACACCATCCTGGGCATCGACGCCGGCGGGACCTTCACCGACAGCGTGATCATCGATGCCGAGACGAAGCAGGTCCTCCATAAGGCCAAGACCCTCACCAGCCGGAAGAACCTGAAGAAGTGCCTCAACCGAACCTTCGCGGAGCTGCCCCCCACCTGGTGCCGACGATCATGCTGGTCAACCTGTCGACCACGCTGGCCACCAACGCCATCGTGGAGGGCCGCGGCTGCAAGGAGGGGCTGATCCTGATCGGCGCCAAGCCAGCTGGCAAGGTGCTCACCCCGCGTCATGCCCTGGTCAAGGGCAAGCACGACATCAAGGGTAGGTTGATCGAGCAACTCGACCTGACCCAGGTCCACGAGGTGGTGGAGTCCTTTCGCGACAAGGTCGACGCGATGGCCGTCTCGGGCTATGCCAGCATCCGGAGCCCCGAGCATGAGCTTCTGGTGCGCGCCGCGATCGAGGACCTGCTCGACGTCCCCGTCGTCTGCGCCCACGAACTGAGCAGCCAGCTCGGGTTCCACGACCGCACGGTCACAGCCGTGCTCAACGCCCGCCTCATCCCGCTGGTGTGGGAGCTGATGGACTCGGTGCGGGCGGCCATGGCGCGGCATCAGGTGACCGCACCGCTGATGATGGTGCGCGGCGACGGCACCCTGATGGCCGACACGCAGGCCTACAACAGGCCGATCGAGACGATCCTGTCCGGCCCCGCTGCCAGCGCGATCGGGGCGGTGCACCTGTCGGGTCGCCCGGACTGCTTCGTGATGGACATCGGCGGCACCACCACCGACGTCGCGCACGTGTCGGAGGGCCGGCTTGTGATTCGCTCCGAGGGCGCCAAGGTCGGCGGTTGGTCTACCCATGTCCGTGCGGGGGAGGTCTTCACCGTCGGTCTGGGGGGCGACAGTCGCATCTATGTCGACAGTGAGGACCGGCTGCGGATCGGGCCGGAGCGGTCGATCAGCTATTCCGTGGCTGCGGCGCGCGATCCGGAGCTGGTCGAGGAGCTGGAGCAAATCTGGGCGGATCGGGACAGGCTGCGGTTGCGGCGCACCCACGAGGCCTTCGCCCTGGTGAAGAAACACAAGCGGCTGAGCTACACCGGTGATGAGAGCATCATGATCGAAGTGCTTCGCCATCAGCCGCGGACCCTGCACTATCTGGAGCAGACCATCGCCTTGCCGGGGCTGCGCTCGATCCTGACCACCTTGATCCAGGATGGCGTGGTCCAGCGGATCTCGCTCACGCCCACCGACATCTGGCACGTCAACGGTCAATACTCGCCGTGGGATCCGCAGGCGGCCGACCTGGCCCTGCGGATCGCCGCCGACCAGCGCGGGCAGACCCCCGAGGAACTCATCGCTCAGGTGCAGCACACGCTGCGCCGGCAGCTCGACACGGCCGCCATCCGGGCGGCCGTCTACATCGACCGCCAGGACCTGGACTTCCACGAGGGCGGCGCGGCCGACTATTTCCTCAATCGCCTGTGCCTGGAGCCCGACTCCCGGTCCATGCGCGCCTCCTACCGGCTGCTGAAGCCGGTCGTGGCGATCGGAGCCCCGGCGGCGACCTGGCTCACCGGAGTCGGCGTCACGTCATTGTGCGAGCCGGAGGTCCCGGAGCACGCCGAGGTCGCCAACGCCCTCGGGGCCGCGGTCGCCCAGGCCGTCGAGAACCTGGAGATCCTGATCCGGCAGGACACCGTCACCGGCCACTTCCTCGTCTTCTCACCCATGGGCCGGCTCAGCCTGCCCACCCTGGAGGCGGCGACGGCGGCCGCCAAAGCCTCGGGCGACGACTTCGTCGCGCACTGGGCGCGAGGCCGCGCCCATCAGGTCGAGTCCCGGGTCGAGGACTTCGAGATCGCCAGTTTGAGCCGGGACCGGAAGCTCCTCGTGGAACGGGTGGTCCATGTGTCGGCCCACCTGCATCGCTGACCGGCCGCGGCAGGCGATAAGCGGGTATTGACAAGGTATCTTCCATGAAGTTACGTTTTATTAACTTAAAAGTCTAATAAGAACTATTGAGTGATTGAGTCCTCGGTTAAGGAGACCCTGATGTCCCAGGAGTTCCGGGAGTACGTGGCGAGCTTGATCCCTGTCGGTTTCCCGGACGGTCGAGATCTGGTCGCAGAAGGCCGCGAGATGGCCCGGGACATCCCCTGGAACCGGAACCGGTTCTTGGAGGAGACCGGCTTCGACAGCCACCTGGCATACCGCAAGGACAATCTGAGGAAAGGCAAGCAGACCTATCAACTCCTTATGGGGCTGTCGACGTTGGAGGAGGAACTCGACGGCATCCGCAAGGTCGACGAGTTCGCCAAGCGGACCGGCTTCGAGGTGCGCTCGGTGCAGTCGATTCCCAGCCAGCTCGTGGGCCTGCAGCCCGAATACTGGGCGGGCGCTCCCAAGCCCACGTCCTACATGATGGAGAGCGAGCCCGACTGGATCGCCCACTCCGGGGCCGCGCCGGTCGACATCTGCTGGCAGGACTGGCACCTGGCCAGCCCCAACAACCTCGAGTTGACCAAGTACGCCCTCAGGGCGGGTACGTCGCGGCTCGGCTGCTTCTCCACCTTCGTCTGGGAGTACCCCGGCTATCACGACGAGCGGGAGCGCTTCTCGGACATGTGCCGGTCGATGGGGATTCTGGCGGCGAAGCGGGACGAGGGCCTGGACTGCATCACCTATCCCGAGGACGGGCTCCCGGGCTTCTTCATGGATGTGGCGTCCTTCGTCGGCTACGAGATGGTCGAGCACTACATCATCGAGGACCTGTGTGGCGCACGCATGGCGCTCAGTTATGGCGGACTGCTGTCGGAGATCCTGCCGCGGATGGCCTTCGCGCTGGCGATGGAGAAGCTCTACGGCACTGAGGACCATCCCTTCCTCACCTATTACAACGGCTCCACCAACGAGCAGTGGGACCACGACATCGAGGCCAACTATGGACTGGCCGCCTCGGAGATGCTGATCCAGTCGGTCATCAACTTGAAGTACCAGATGCCGGCCATCATCAACCCGGTCTCCATCACCGAGGCCCAGCGGGTGCCGACCCTCGAAGAGCTCTTCAACATCGTCAAGTGCGGTATCGGCGTCGAGCGCAAGGCCAAGGAATGGCTCGAGATCATCGACTTCACCAAGTTCGAGCAGATGCGCGACCTGCTGATCGAAGAGGGCACCAAGTTCTATGACAACGTGATGGCGGGGCTCGTCGAGGCCGGAGTCGACACCCAGGACCCGCTGCAGATGATCGTCGTGCTCCGGCGCTTCGATCCGGCGTCCTTCGAGCGGGCCTTCCATCCCAGCACCCAGGACGGCGGCGAGTTCACTCCGATCGTGCCGACGGTGCTCGGTCGCGAGACCGTCGAGATGCGCGGCCGGATCGTCGACGACCTCAAAGACAAGGGCTACGGCAACACACTGCGCGGCACCAAGGTGGTTTGCGCATCCGCCGACGGTCATAGTTACGGGCTGCTGCTGGTCGACGAGGTGTGGTCGGCGCTCAACGCCGACGTCATCAACTGCGGTACCAACATGGAGCCGTCGTTCCTACTCGACGCCGCCGACGAGGAAGGCGCCGACGCGATCTGCGTCTCGGTCCACTCCGGCCAGAGCCTCGACTACGCCCGCCAACTGGTGGAGAGCGCCAAGAAGCGCGGCCGGAAGTATCGCATCTGCATGGGCGGGATGCTCAACGCGATGCTGCCCGGCAACACCGAGCCGGTCGAGGTCGCCGACCTTATCAATGAGTTGGGCATCAGCGCCTCCAACGACTTCGAAGAGCAAGTCAACTTCATGAGCACTGCCTGATCCGGGCAGCGCCACAAACCCAGATAGCCCCGAAAAAGTTAGGAAGGTATCCACAGATGAAGACCCTTGACGTCATCGACGTCTCCACCGACGAACTGGTGGGACAGGTCCCCTTCTATGACAGCGCTGAGATCGCGCAAATGGTCGAGGTCGCCTTCGCCACGCAGCCTCGGTGGGAGCGTGTGCCCACCTTCGAGCGCGGCCAGATCCTCTATCGGTTCTGCGACCTCATTGATGAGCGCCGCGAGGACATCGCGCAGTTCATGTCCAAGGAGATGGGCAAGCCGATCCTCCAGTCGCGTGCCGAAACGACCTATGCCGCCGAGATCGGGCGCGCGAACATCGAGGTCGGCAAACACTTGTACGGCGAGGTGCTCTGCGACAGCTCCGAGGGCTATGAGAACCACTCGGTCTTCGTCAAGCGTGAGGCGCTCGGCGTGATCGCCTGCATCATTCCCTTCAACTACCCGGCCGAGCTCACCATGCAGAAGATCGTGCCAGCTCTGCTGATGGGGAACACCTGCATCGTCAAGGCCGACAACCAGGCCGCCAACTGCGTCAAGCTGATCGTCGACCTGGCCCACGAGGCTGGCGTGCCCAAGGAGTGCCTGCAGTTCATCACCGCCAGCAACGAGGACTGTACCGAGAGCCTGCTGACCCATCCCAAGGTTGCATGCATCGCCATGACCGGCAGCACCGCGACCGGCAGCGCGATGATGACGGCCGCAGCGCCCACCATCAAGAACGTCCACCTCGAGCTGGGCGGCAACGACCCACTGATCATCACCGAGGAGGTCGCCTCGGACCCCGAGCAGATGGTCAAGGCCATCGAATGCCTCGGTTGGGGCCGGATCATCGAGAACAACGGCCAGGTGTGCGCATCCCCGAAGCGGACCATCGTCCACGAGAAGGCCAAGGACGTGTTCGTCCAGTGCCTGATCAAGTTCTGCGAGGGTCTCAAACGCGGCCACGCCACCGATCCCACCGCCGACCTGACCCGGCTTCGCGACGAGGCCTCGGCGATCCGAGTCGAGAAGCAGATCGAGCACACCGTCGCCCAGGGCGGCAAGGTCATCTACGGCGGCAAGCGCGACGGCGCGGCCATGGACGTGACGATCATCGACAACGTCACCAAGGACATGGACATCGCCAAGGACATGGAGGTGTTCGGCCCTGTCGTTCCGATCATCACGTTCAAGGACGACGCAGAAGCGATCGAGATCGCCAACCAGAGCATGTATGGCCTCAGCGCATCGGTCGTGACCAAGGACCTGAAGAAGGCCTACTACTTCACCGAGAACATCGAGTCCTCAGCGGTCTGGGTCAACGGCTCCAGTGCGCTGCGCCACAACGACCAGCCCTTCGGCGGCACCAAGAGCACCGGCATCGGGGTCGAAGGCGGCGGCTATACCTGCGCTGAATTCTCCCGGCTCAAGACCTATGGCTTCTGCGACGTGTCGCCCAAGGAGCGGCTCTATGAGCACGAGGACGGCATGGGCGACTTCCTGGCCTTCGAGCGCTACACCTCAGAGGTCAGGAAACTGGCCGAAGAGCTGATCCAGAGGTAGGCGATCACCCCATGAGTACATCGACTCTCACTGCGGAACAGGCGTACTCGGCGCGGAAGATCCGGATGGCCACCAGCGGAATGAAGATCGCTCTGCTGATGCCCTTGACCGCGATCCTGCAGAACATCTTCAACGTGTCGGTGACCGAGTCGGTCACCAAGTCCCTGGCAGAGGTCGTGCTGCTCAGCATCATCACCTCGATCACGCTTATCGGCCTCGCCGACGTCTTCGCCGGCATCTTCAGCTTCTTGTACAACCTCTCCAAGGGGAAGGGCATCCCCGAGTACAAGCGGACGATGGGTTTGAAGATCTCCTGGATGATGCTGCTGGCCGCGGCCATCGCCGGGCCGATGGCCACCGGTCTATGGATGGCCGCCACGCCATTCGCCGGCCTTACTATGGTCGCGGTCATCACCTCGCTCGGGCCGGTGCTGACGGTCATCGTCAGCCGGTTCGTGCTGAAGGAGAACGTCAGTTCCCGGGTCTACCTTGGCGTCATCATCACCGTGATCGGCGTGGTCATCGCCGGTTGGTCAGAAGGTGAGGGCGGGACAAACTTCTGGCTGGGCGTCGTCCTCGCCCTGATGGCGCCGATCGGGTTCACCCTCGAGGCACAGCTCTCGACGTATGCCGGTGACATCATCGATCCCAACGTCGGCTGCGGCCTCTACCGTTGCTTCGGCTCGGCGGCGGTCGGCCTCACGGCGATGTTCCTGCTGTCGGCCGGCACGGGCAACCTCTCCGAGTTCGGGACCATCCTGGACATCGCGCTCACCACGCCGAAGCTGCTTCTCTTCGTAGCGATCATGGGGCTGCTTGGAGCGATCAACTACAACGCGGCCTACCTCGCGTTCAACCGGACCGGTCCATCCCGCACACTGGCGATCGACAGTTCGCGTCCGGTGTGGAGCATCCCGCTCGGCTATCTCTTCGCTGCGATGGGAGTCGCTGCCTATTCGGTGACGGCCTTCGGCATTATCGGGGCGATCATCGTGGTGGTCGGTCTGCTGCTGGTGATCAGCAAGCCGTCCGAACTTGTCAACCTGCGGAACACGGAATAGGGGACCGGACATGTTGCTGCCTATGAAGTCACGCATCCTGGAATACGCGATCAAGCAGGACCGCGGAATCACGGTCGAAGACGCGATGAGTGTGCTCGAGCCCGACTATGGCAAGGAGCGCATGTTCAACCGGAAGCTCGTCGAGGAGTACTTCGACGCGTTCGTCGGGGTCACCTTCATGAAGGCCTCCGACCTCGCGATGGATGGCGATGATCTGAAGATCACCTATGAGATGACCGACTACGGCCGGTCCCGCGGCAAGTACCTCACGCGCTGAGGGAACGGTCGCTGCACTCAGGAGTCATCCAAGGCCCCGCCCTCCACGGAGTCTCTCCGTGGAGGGCGGGGCCGATCAACGGGGCCGATCAACGGGGCCGATCAACGGGGCCGATCAACGGGGCCGATCAACGGAGCGGAACGAACGATGCCGACCAGGCTGTCGGAGCGCTCATCAAAGATTCAACCGGAACGTGGTCCCAATGCTAGTCTGGATCGGTCCAATTTCACCGGAGACGAGACGATGGCGCGCAGCACGAAGAACAAGCAGACGCTGCGCAGTACCCCCGAAGTCCGACAGCTCAACCGGGAGCGGATCCGGCGGGCGATCCAGCAGCGCGAGACGTTCACCAAGGCCGAGGTATCCCGCTGGACCAGCCTCAGCGTGTCGACCTGCAACACCATCCTCAACGAGATGCTGGCCGACGGCGAAACCCTCCACGTGTCACAGGAGGACAGTTATGTCGGGCGGCCTGCAAGCCGATATCGCTACAACCCCGACCACTTGCACGCTCTGGTCGTCAACGTCACCGCCGAAGGCGGTCGCCCCACTATCTCCTTAGCCGTGGCCAACGCGGTCGGTGAGATCCTGCGACGCGGCGAGCGGCAGCTCGACGAGATCACCTGCTCCACGATCGAGGCGTTCATCGCCGATCAGCTCTCCACCGACAGACTGATCAGTGGCATCGCCCTGGGCATCCCCGGGATCACCCTCGATGGCGTGATCGAGCGGTGCGATGTGCAGTCGCTGGTCGGGATCGACATCGAGGAACGGCTGCGAGAGAAGTTCGGGCTGGCCATCGAGGTCGGTAACGACATGCTCTTCATCGCCACCGGTGTCTATCACACGGTCCCTCATCAGGGTGGCGATCACGCGACCCTGCTCTTCCCCCGGGACAACTGTGTGGGCTGCGGGTTCGTCATCGACGGCAAGCCGCTGCGGGGCCACTCGAAGTCTGCGGGGGAGCTGTTCTATATCGCCGAAGGCTTCGGAGTTACGCAGGCATCCCAGATGGATGCACTGGACGACCCGGCGGCCTTCCGGGAGCTGGCGGCCCGGATGGTCCTGATCACCGCCGGCACGATTGACCCGGAGTTCGTGATGCTGATGGGCAACGGCGTCAACGATGCCGACCTGGTGGCGATCCGGGAGCGCTGCGAGCCGATCCTGTCCACCCGGCACATGCCGAGGCTGCTGGCCGACAACAACGTGGCCGACTTCTATGTCAGTGGCCTGGTCCGGGTGATCCTGGATCAGTTGCAGTTCCAGCTCGTGCCGCGCTGAGGTTCGCGCGCAGCAGCAGCGGCGGCGAAGTCTTCGAACGCCGTGGCCGGACGACCCAACGCGTCCGGGACTCCCGACGAGACATAGTCGAGTTCTCCAGCCCGCATCGCTCGGCCGAAGAAGAGCATCGCGTGGATGCCGGCATCGTCGTACCCGAGATCACGCAGGAAGCGCTGATAGGAGTCCTCGTCAGCGGGGACCGGTGTCACCTCGCGTCCGATGGCCGCTCCGATGATCCGGACGACGTCGGGCACCGTGAGCGAGCGGGGCCCGCTCAGCTCGTAGTGCCGCTCGTGGTGACCCGGCTCGGTGAGCGCCGCAGCGGCGACCGCGGCGATGTCGGCAGCGTCGACGAAGGGGGTCGCGCCGTCGCTGCTGTTGAAGGGAAGCCGCCCGGCTGCGATCCCGTGGGCGAAGGCCGGCGCGGTGTGGAAGTTCTGGGCGAACCACGCGGGGCGCAGGATCGTCCACTCCAGCCCGCTGGCCCTGACCGCGTCTTCGCGCAGGTGTCCGTCGGGCAGGTCGTGGTCGATCCAGTCGCGGGCGGAGAGCAGGACGACGCGCTCCGTGCCGCGACGGGAAGCCAGCCGGAGCAGCTCGCTGAGCCGCTCGACGCCGCCGACACGTTCGTCGGCGACGACATAGGCGGATGTCGAGTCGCTCACGGCGGCTTCCCAGGTGGAGTGATCGTCCCAGTCGAAGCGGATCTCACTGGTCCGTGATGCCCGCCGGACGCTGTGCCCTTGTGTCTGCAGCGTGCTGGAGACCAGGCGTCCGGTGGTTCCGGTCGCGCCCAGCACGGTCACGTTGGTCACGACAGGCCTCGGCTCAACTCTCGGGGTTGGGCACGATCACGTCGCGCACCAGGGCGTCCATGTCGGCGTCAGAGGCGAGGAACTGCCGCAGCGTCCGCAGCGTCGGCGGGAAGGACGCGAACTCGGCCATGCTCATGCCGTCGGGCTCATAGGCTCGCCGGAAATCCTCGATCCGGTTGAGGGAGGCCAGGATCTCCTCGTCGACCGGGATGTCGATCCTGGGGGTCGCGGCAATGCCAGACTCCTGGATCTTCTGCTGCCAGGAGAAGGGCGGCGAGATGACCACGTCGCCGCCGATCAGCTCGCTCCACTGCAGGAGGTTGCGGAAGGCGGCCGAGAGCAGCCGGGCGCGGTAGCCACGCTCCTGGAAGACCTGATAGGCCCGCTTGAAGGCGGCTACACCGGCCCACTCCAGATGGGCCTTCTCGATGTCGATGCCGTCGCGCTCGACGGCGACCTTGAGCCAGTCGTCGAGTCGGCCGACCATGATGGTGACCACGGGACCCATCAATGAGATGTCGAGGCCCTCGGCCTCGCGCCGGCTCAGCCCGCGCTCGACAGCGGCACCCACCTCGAGGGCCTGGGGCACACTGAACGACACCGTCGCGTTGATGCTGACGCCGCGATAGGTGGCCTCCTCCATGGCCGCGATGCCCACCTCGGTGGCCGGGATCTTAACGATCATGTTGGGGGCCAACTTGGCGAACTCCTCGGCCTGGTCGGCCAGGGCGGCGGCGTCGCGGTGGAACCGGGGGTCGGTCTGGATCGACAGCCGGCCGTTGCGGCCCGCGTGCTGCTCGAAGATCGGGTACAGGAGCTCGGCGGCCTCGACCGACATCTGCCGCACGGCGGCCCACCCGATGCCGGCCTCGCCCATCGTCGGGTTGGCGTCGGCGATCTCGCGGATCCGCGGCGTCCAGATGTCCCGCCAGCGGTTGATCGTGGTGTAGGCGATCACCGGGTTGCAGGTGGCGCCCACGGCGCCGAAGCCGATGGACTCCCGCAGTTCCACCAGGTCGGCCGAGTCGTTCCACAGCACTGTCGGGGTATTGCGGACCATGTCGGCCAGAGGGCCAGGGGTCAGATCCATGCCAGCTGCCATCTCGTTCTCCTCTGAAGTCAAATTCTAAGATAGATCGTATGTAAGAACAAAGTTGGGCGCAAGAGTCATAACGTGTAACTGCCGTCACGAGCGGTCGGGTGCTGCCGACTGGTGGCTAGGGGAGGGTCAGCCGAGTCTCGAAGCTGTAGCGGCTCGCCGCATAGACGTGAGTGCCGTATTCGACGATGATGCCGTCCTCGTCCATGGTATCGCGCTGCATGGTGAGCAGGGCGGCGCCCGCCGGCTCACGGAGCAGGGCCGCCTCCTCTTCAGTCGCGTTGCGCGCGCCCACAACCTGGACCGCGGAGAAGAGCTGGACGCCCGACTGCCGCATCAGCTGGTAGAGACCACGAGTCGCCAGGTCTTCTGCCGTGAACCGCACCAGATCGCCGGGAAGGTAGTTGGTCATCACGGCGATCGGGCTCCGCCCCGCTCGGCGCAGCCGCTTCAGCGCCACCACCTCGGCGCCCTTCGCCACCCGTAGATGCTGGGCCACCTCCGAGGTTGCGACGACGCGGTCGAAGGACAAGACGCGGGTCGTCGGCTTCTGCCCGCCTCGGCTGAGGTCGTCATAGAGGCTGGTGAGCTCGAGGGGGCGGCGTACCTTGGGCTGAACGACACGGGTGCCGATGCCGCGGCGGCGCACGATCAGGCCCTTCTCGGAGAGTTGGCGCATCGCCCGCCGCAGCGTGGGACGAGACAGGTCGAGTGCGTCGGCGAGATCGATCTCGTTCTCGAACAGCGTCCCCTGGGGGATGTCCCCGGCCACGATCGCCGTCTCCAGATATTCAGCGACCTGATGATAGAGCGGCACCGGGCTGCGCCGGTCGATCGTGAAGTTGCGGAGAACCTCGTCCGACGAGTCGAGTTTGGCGGTCATTAAGTCAGTATGTCAGGTCAAGAGCTCCGAAGCGGGATGTCCTCTCGCCGGTTCTTGACGCGAGTGGTCAGGATGTAGGATTGTAAGGACAAAAGATCAGACTTGAGGAGCTACCCATGACCACCATCTCCCACTGGGTCGGCGGCGAGGCGTTCGCCGGCGACTCCGAGTCCACCGCCCCCGTCTTCAACCCCGCGACCGGGCAGCAGCAGGCCGAGGTGCTGCTGGGCTCCAAGGCGGACGTCGAAGCGGCGATCGAGTCGGCGTGGCAGGCCTTCCCGAGGTGGTCGCAGACCTCGGTCAGCGCCCGGACCAAGGTCCTCTTCGCCTTCCGTCAGCTGGTCAACGCAAACGCCGAGCGGATCGCCGCTGCGATCACCGACGAGCACGGCAAGGTCCTCTCCGACGCACTCGGGGAGGTCCAGCGTGGTCTCGAGGTCGTCGAGTTCGCGTGCGGGATCCCCAGCATGCTCAAGGGCGACTACTCCGACCAGGTGTCCACCGGCATCGACACCTTCTCCTTCCGCGAGCCGCTCGGTGTGGTTGCTGGCATCACACCCTTCAACTTCCCGGCCATGGTGCCGATGTGGATGTTCCCCGTCGCCATCGCCTGCGGAAACACCTTCGTGCTCAAGCCCAGCGAGCGCGATCCCTCCGCAGCAGTAATGTTGGCCGAGTTGTGGAAGCAGGCGGGGCTGCCGGACGGCGTCTTCAACGTCGTGCACGGCGACAAGCTCGCGGTCGACACGATCCTCGACTCGCCCCGGGTGGCTGCGGTCTCCTTCGTCGGCTCCACCCCGATCGCCAAGTACATCTACGAGCGCGGGACCGCCAACGGCAAGCGGGTGCAGGCCCTCGGCGGAGCCAAGAACCACGCCATCGTGATGCCCGACGCCGAGCTGGACTTCGCCGCGGACCACCTCTCTGCCGCGGCCTTCGGCTCCGCGGGCGAGAGGTGCATGGCGATCTCAGCAGCCGTCGCAGTGGGTTCGGCCGCTGACCGCATCGTCGATGCAGTCAGCGAGCGGGCGCGCACGGTCAAGGTCGGCTCCGGTCGGGACTCGGCCAGCGAAATGGGCCCGGTGGTGACCAAGCAGGCCCAGGAGCGGATCCTGGGACTCATCGACAGCGGGGAGTCGCAGGGAGCACGTCTGGCGGTTGACGGCCGGGGGCTCTCGGTCGACGGCTATGAGGACGGGTTCTGGGTCGGGCCAACGGTGATCGACGAGGTCACCACCGAGATGGACGTCTATCAGCAGGAGATTTTCGGGCCAGTGCTCTCGGTCGTGCGCAGCGACTCCGTCGACGAGGCCATCGAACTGATCAACAGCAACCCCTTCGGCAACGGCACGGCGATCTTCACCAACTCCGGTGAGGCGGCCCGCCGCTTCCAGCGCGGAGTCCACGTCGGCATGATCGGCATCAACGTGCCGATCCCGGTGCCGATGGCCTTCTATTCCTTCGGTGGCTGGAAGGACTCGCTGTTCGGCGACCAGCACGTCCATGGGCCTGAGGGCGTCGGGTTCTACACTCGGGCCAAGGTCGTCACCTCTCGGTGGCCCCAGGTGAGCCACGACAGCGGGGCGAAGCTTCCACTTCCCGACCGCCAACTGAACGGCCGAGAGCACACCGGACTGGAGGACCCATGTCGCCCCTGGATCTGCTCACGGTGGGGCGAGTGGGCGTGGATCTCTATCCGGAGCAGTCCGGAGTGCCTCTCAAGGACGTGCGGACCTTCGCCAGGTCCCTGGGTGGCACTGCCACTAACGTGGCGGTGGCCGCGGCGCGACTCGGCCACCGCTCCGCGGTCCTGACCAAGGTCGGGGCTGACGGGTTCGGGGAGTTTGTCCGCGAGGAGCTGGCCCGGCTCGCCGTGGACACGGCCTTCGTCGGGGCGGCCCCCGATCTGCAGACACCGGTCGTCTTCTGTGCGCTCGATCCCCCGGAGGACCCGCCGTTGACTTTCTATCGGTCGCCGATCGCCCCCGACCACACCCTCACCTCCGCTGATGTTCCCTGGAACGCGATCTCATCGGCCACGGTGCTGTGGGTAACGGGCACCGGTGTCAGCGTGGAACCGGCCCGGTCGACCCAGCTGGAGATCCTGCAACGACGCAACAGACCCCAACCCGGCTCGGGGCGCTGGACCATCCTCGACCTCGACTGGCGGGAGAGGTTCTGGTCGTCGGTGGGGGAGGCGCGCGCCTACTTCGCCCGCATGCTCGACTGCGTCACCGTCGCGATCGGCAACTGTGACGAGGTCGAGGTGGCGGTCGGGACCCGGGACGCACACGAGGCCGCCGACCGGCTGCTCGGCAAGGGTGTCGAGATCGCGGTCGTCAAGCTCGGCGCCCAGGGTGTACTCGTGGCCACCGCACATCAGCGTCAGGTCGTCGCGCCCCACCAAGTCGAGGTCGTGTGTGGCCTCGGCTCGGGCGATGCCTTCGGCGGGGCGTTCGTCCACGGGCTGCTCTCGGGGTGGGACCCGGTCCGCTGTGCCGCCTATGGCAATGCCGCGGGCGTGCTGGTGGCCTCGCGACTGGCCTGTGCCGAGGCGATGCCGACGAAGGCGGAGGTGGACTCGCTGATCGCGGCGCGGGAGGCGCCCCCGCCTGATCGGCATTGCCCAGGCGAAGGGTATTCATCGTGCTGATCGACAAGCGTCACGTCGCGTACGCCCTGCGCTGAACTCGTTGACGCCTAGTGGCTCCGAGGTCAGCGTGTCCCGCTTGATGATCTTGGAGCCGTATGTCTGCCTCTCACCACCCTGCCGTTGTACTGTCCGGCGTCTGCTCCCATGGCCGCGGCTGATCCGGCCCCGGCCTACCTGCGTTACGCGGGCGTTCTGGCGGCCTTACTCGCCACCGCTCGTGGCCTCTCGGTGATGGCGGGCATTGTCCGGGACGAGTCCGAGGGGCTGATCGAGTTGCTCCGGGGAACCGGCCTGAGACCGCGCGGCCTGCTGGCCTCTCGGACCATCGCGGCGGCCGTCGGTGTGGCGGTGCTGCTGCTCGCCGCTGCTGGCGGTGCCGCCCTCTCGGCGCCCGCTCTCGGGGCTACCCGCACGCACGCCGTACAACAGGTCCTCGGGCAATGGCCGGTGGCCGTGCTGTTCGTCGCAGTGGCGACCCTGATGGTAGCCATCGCGCCGCGGGCGTTCTCGATCCTGTGGCTACTGCTGGCAGCCGGCGCGGTCGTCGCCCTCCTCGGGACCCTGCTAGGGCTGCCGGAGTGGCTGATCAGGCACGGGCCATTCACGCAAGCGTGGCGCCGCGAGAGCCTGATCCTCGCCGGCATCGCCGTGGTGTTCGCCTGCGCGGGCGTGAGGCTGATCGGCCGCCGCGAGATGTCGACCTAGGTCACCTGAGACAATGGCGCAGTGAGTGACCAACCGACCTGCCCCGAGTGCGCGAGTGAACACACCTATGAACTCGGCGGCCTCACGGTCTGCTCACTGTGCGGGCACGAGTGGGACCCCGCGGACTCCGCCTCTGCCGCCGAGCCCGGCCGAGTGATCCGGGACGCGGTTGGCAATGTGCTGGCGGACGGCGACGATGTCACGATCGTGAAGGACCTCAAGGTCAAAGGCGCGCCGAAGCCGATCAAGGCCGGCACCAAGGTCCGCAGCATCCGACTCGTTGATGGTGTCGGCGACCATGACCTCGAAGCCAACGTCGAGGGGTTTGGCCCCATGCAACTCAAGTCGAGCGTGGTCAAGAAGGCCTGAGCCGCCACGCCGGCGCAGACGTGCTACCGGCACCTGCGCACCCACGGCGCCAGCTTGAACCAGGAGGCGATGACGGCCAACACGAGAGGCGAGATCGGCCTGGCTGGCCATTGGGCCAAGCTGATGTTGCATCACTTGTTCATCCACAAGGCCAAGGCCCGCTGGGGCTGGCAGTTCATCCCGGAGTGATCGACATGTCTGAATCCATCGATGAACCCGTCGCCGATCTCAGTCGCTCGCCGCTGCCGACGGAGCGCAGGCTGCGGTGCCGCAAGAGCGTCGTACGACAGGCCGTCAGGTTTGCCGTGATCAACCTGCGCATGGTGCTCAAGGGTCACCACTGAGCCTCCCGGTTGGCTGCAGCGGATTCGCCTACCCTAGGTCCGTGAATCCGACGATGCCCTTGAAGGACCTGATGCAGGTGCTCGATGTCATCGAGTCCATCGGATGCCGTTATTGGCTGGAAGGAGGATGGGGGATCGACGCGCTGGTCGGGCAACAGACGAGAGACCACCAAGACGTCGACGTCGACTTCGACGCCAGCCGCGAAGACGAACTCATCGCAGCCCTCGAGGACCTCGGCTATCACGAAAGGCTTGACGAGCGCCCGACTCGCCTCGAGTTGGAGGCATCCGACGGTCGCGTGGTCGACCTTCACCCGCTGCAGCTCGACCCGTCGGGGGACGCGCGACAGCAGGCACCCGATGGAACGTGGTGGCACTTCCGCAGCGAGTGGTTCACGACCGGACAGCTCGAGAACCGCACCGTCCCCTGCTACACCGCTGAAGGGCAACGCTACTTCCACAGCGGCTACCAGCTGCGTGGCGTCGACCTGCATGACCTGGCCACTCTTCACCGCCACTCTGGTCCCGCCGGGTAGCGGGACCCCAGGCGCCGCTCGACGATGAGCTGATCGCAGCCATCGCCCAACCCAAACCGCCGGGTCTGGCCAGTTGATATCCCGTGAAGCGGTTCGCCAACTCGTCCAACACGGTCATGACGACGGCGAGTGCCGCCGCTCTGGCTCATGTCGTGGTCGCCCTCGCCACCACGGCATGAGCACGGCAGACTGGTCGGCATGGAACCGATGACTCCGGCGTACGGCACCGGGCCCCTCCTGCTGATCGCGGCTCTGGCCGTGGCGGTGCTGCTCTTTCTCATCATGAGGATCAAGCTCCATGCCTTCCTCGCTCTGGTGCTGGTCAGCGTGCTGACCGCCGTCGCAGCCAAGATCCCGATGGGCGACATCCCCGCCGTCCTGCTCGGCGGCTTCGGCAGCACCCTGGCGTCGGTGGCCCTCCTGGTCGCACTGGGCGCGATGATCGGGCGCCTGCTGGAGGTGTCAGGGGGCGCTCAGAAGTTGGCCGACACGCTGATCGCGGGCTTCGGGGAGAAGCGCGCACCGTTGGCGCTGGGTGTCGCCTCGCTGCTCTTCGGCTTCCCGATCTTCTTCGACGCAGGTCTGGTCGTGTTCTTGCCGATCATCTTGACGGTGGCGCGGCGCTTCGGCGGATCGCTGCTCTTCTACGCGCTGCCCTCGGCGGGTGCCTTCGCCGCCATGCACGCGATCATCCCGCCTCACCCCGGCCCAGTCACCGCGGCGGACCTGCTGGGCGTCAACATCGGCGTCACGACCCTGATCGGCATTCCGGTCGCGGTGGTCACCTGGTACGTCGGCTCCTACTTGTTCTCCAAGTGGGCAGGCAAGAAGTTCGACATCGACATCCCCGCCACGATCCTCGGCGACATCAATGACTCGCCCGAGCCGACGGATGCCCGTTCGCCCACCTTCGGCACCGTCCTGGGCATCCTGCTGCTCCCCTTGGTGCTCATCTCCCTCAACACGGTGGTCAGCACTCTTGCCACGACCGGCACTATCGACGGCGACGCCTGGTGGGTTGGCATGCTCAAACTTCTCGGTACGACCGCCATTGCTCTGCTCATCACCGTGTTCGCCTCGATGTGGGCGCTGGGCCTGCGGCTGGGCCGCAGCAACCGGGATGTGGAGGGGCTTCTCAACGACGCCCTCGGTCCGATCTGCGCGATCATCCTGATCACCGGTGCCGGTGGCATGTTCGGCGGCGTGTTGCGCTACACCGGCATCGGCAATGCTCTGGCTGACTCGCTCAACGACATGGGTATGCCGCTGATCTTGGCCGCGTTCCTCATCGCTACCGGACTGCGAGTGGCCCAGGGCTCTGCCACGGTCGCGCTCACCACGACGGCCGGCCTGCTCTCGCCCGGAGTGCTCGGCAACCCTGAGATCTCCACCCTCCAGGGCGTAGCGCTGGTGGTCGCGATCGCCGCCGGAGCGACCGTGCTCTCCCACGTCAACGACTCCGGCTTCTGGCTGGTCAGTCGCTTCTTCGGCCTTTCCGAGTCGGTCACGCTGCGGACCTGGACGGTGATGGAGACGACCCTCGGCCTCACCGCGTTCGTCTTGGCTCTGGGCCTCTGGATGGTGGGTTGATGCCTCGACATGTCGTGTTCATGGGCGTCTCCGGCACCGGCAAGAGTGCTGTCGGACGACCGGTGTCCGACGCGCTCGGTCTTGTCTTCGCCGAAGGTGACGAGTTCCACCCGCAGGCCAACATCGACAAGATGTCGAGCGGGACACCCCTGACGGACGAGGACCGATGGCCCTGGCTTCGCGAGCTCGCCGCCTGGACCGCCCGTCACGCCGCCGCAGGTCAGGGCACCGGGGTCTCGTGTTCGGCGCTGCGCCGGGCCTATCGGGACGTCCTGCGTGAGGGTTCCCCGGACACCGTGTTCGTACATCTGGCCGGGACCGCCGACGTGATCACCGAGCGGGTGAACGCGCGTGAGCACTTCATGCCGGCCAGCCTGTTGCAGTCCCAGTTCGCCACATTGGAGGACCTCGCTCCCGACGAGAACGGCGTGACCGTCGACATCTCGGCGCCCCTCGACGACGTCATCGCCGAGGTGCTCGAGCGGCTGGACGGCCGCTGACCTGATCCGTCCGGAGGCCCCCGGATCCACGCGACCGAACACTTGACGTTAGGGTTGCCTTACTTAGGTAAGTCTAAGCAAAGTCAGGAGTTCTGGAATGATCAGTCGACCCACACTTCGACACCCGTACGTCCGCGGCCTCACGCCGCTGCTGGCCGCGGGGCTGCTCACCCTGACGGCCTGCGGCAGCGACGCCGAGTCGAACAGCACGCAGGTCGAGACCATCACGGTCACCGACTCGCGCGGCAGCGAGGAGGTCCCGCTCAACCCCGAGAGCGTCGTCGTGTACGACATGGGTGTCCTCGACACCCTCGACGCGTTGGGAGTGGACGCCGTCTCCGGCGTGGCCAAGGGCGCTGCCCCGTCCTACCTCGAGAAGTACGAGGGTGACGACTATGTCGGCGTGGGTGACCTCTTCGAGCCCGACCTTGAGGCGATTCCACAGACCGAGCCCGACCTGATCATCGTGGGCGGCCGTTCCTCGGAGATGCACGACACCCTTGCCGACGCCTTCGACGGTGTCCCCGTGCTCGACATGTCGGTGGACGAGACCGACTATCTGGCGTCGGCCAAGACCAACGTCCTCGAACTCGCCAAGATCTTCGACAAGACCGCCGAGGCCGAGGCGAAGTTGGCCGAGTACGACGAGCAGGTCGCCGAGATCAACGAAGGCGCCGCGGACGCCGGCACCGCGCTGGTGCTGCTGACGAGCGGAGGAGAGATCACCGCGTACAGCCTCAACTCCCGCTTCGGCTTCCTCCACGAGGATTTCGGCGTCGAGGCGGCGACCGGCGAACTTGGCGACACCGAGTCGCGCCACGGAGAGGCGGTCTCGTTCGAGTTCGTACGAGAGGCCGACCCCGACATGCTCTTCGTCGTCGACCGTGACGCGGCCATCGGCGAGTCGGGCGACTCCGCCGAAGAGGTCCTCGACAACCAGTTGGTCCACGCGACCAAGGCCTGGCAGGACGATCGGGTCACCTACGTGGACGGCGAGGCCTGGTACATCGTCGTGGGTGGCCTTACCGGCCTCGGCACCCTGATCGAGGAGATCAAGGCAGGCATCGCCTGATGTCGGCCTGAGGCCATGTCCACCCTTACCTCGCCCCGCGTACACACCCCGCCGATCGCCCTGGTCGGCGGGGTGGTCGGCGTGCTCGTCCTCGCGGCGGTCAGTACCACGATCGGGGTCTCGGCCCTCGACTTCGAGATCCTCATGGTCTCGCGGATGCCCCGCACGATCTCGCTCGTCCTGGCCGGCATGGCAATGGCCGTCTCCGGCCTGCTGATGCAATTGGCCGTGCGGAACCGGTTCGTCGAACCGTCGATGGTCGGCACCACCGAGGCGGCCGGCCTCGGTCTCGTGCTCGTGACGCTCCTGTGGCCCGGCGTCTCCCTGATGGGCAAGATGCTGTTCGCGTGCGTGTTCGCGCTTCTCGGCACCTGGATCTTCCTCAGGGTCGTACGCCTGCTGCCGGCGACCTCGACCGTCCTGGTGCCGGTGGTCGGGATGATGCTTGCCGGTGTCGTCGGAGCTGCCACGACCTTCCTGGCCTTCCAATACGACCTCATGCAGACCCTCAACAGTTGGATGACCGGCGACTTCTCCGGCGTACTGCGCGGCCGCTACGAACTCCTCTGGGTGGCGGCGGCGCTCGTGGCCATAGCCTTTCTCGCCGCCGACCGGTTCACCGTCGCGGGCATGGGGGAGTCCTTCGCGACCAGCGTGGGACTCAACTACCGCGTGGTACTCGCCCTGTGCCTGTCCCTCGTCGCGGTCATCAGCGCGGTCGTGGTGGTGACAGTCGGCGTCATTCCCTTCCTGGGCCTGGTGGTGCCCAATGTCGTAAGCATGCTGGTCGGCGATCACGCCCGTCGGGGCCTGCCGTGGGTGGCCTTGCTGGGCGCCGCGATGGTCCTGGCCTGCGACATCGTCGGTCGCCTCATCCGTTATCCGTACGAGGTGCCGGTCGGCTCCGTCATGGGTGTGGTGGGCGCGGTCATCTTCCTCTGGTTGCTGTTGCGCAGGAGCCCCGATGCCGCGCACTGACACCTCTCCTCACCGCACCCCGCAGCTCACCTCGGTCGCCGGCGCGCGCCCCGTCCTCCGACCGTGGGTCCGGGTCGGCATCCTCGCGACGGTCACGCTCGCCGTCATCGCCGGGTTCCTGCTGGCCGACACCAACGGCTACGCGGAGTTCGTGGTGCCGCTGCGGATCCGGCGCCTCGTCGCACTCGTCATCGTGGGCTGGGCCATCGCGGTGTCGACGGTGCTCTTCCAGACCGTCACCGGCAACCGGATCCTGACTCCGTCGCTGATGGGTTTCGACGCGCTCTACATCCTGCTCCAGACCGTCGTGGTCTTCGTCTTCACCGCGCAACTCTTCCGTGACACCGACCCCCGGTTGGTGTTCGTGGTCGAGACCCTGCTGATGGTGGCGTTCGCGCTGACACTCTTCCGCTGGCTGTTCACCTCGGGCCGGCGCGAACTGCACGTACTGCTGCTGGTCGGCATGGTGTTCGCGACCCTGTTTCGCAGTCTGGCGGGCTTCTTGCAACGGCTCATCGACCCGAGCGAGTTCCAGATCCTGCAGGACCTGATGTTCGCGTCGTTCACCACGGTCGACGAGGATCTGGTGTGGATCTCGGCGGCCATTGTCGGCGGCGCCACGGTGTTCGTCGTACGTCGCCTGCACGTCTTCGACGTGTTGGCGCTCGGCCCCGCCACCGCCACCAACCTGGGCGTCGACCATCGCCGCGAGGTGACCCGGGTCCTCACGGTCGTGGCCGTCCTGGTCTCGGTCTCCACCGCGCTGGTCGGACCGATCACGTTCTTCGGCCTGCTCGTCGCACACCTCGCCTATCAACTCGCCGGTACCCACCGCCATGCCGTGGTCCTGCCGATGGCCGGCCTAGCCGCGATCTGCACGCTGGTCGGTGGCCAGTTCCTCCTCGAGCGAGTCCTCGAGGTCACCACGACGTTGTCGGTCGTCATCGAGTTCGTCGGCGGCCTTACCTTCATCGCACTGCTCCTGCACCGAGCCCGGAGGAACCTCACATGACCATCCTCAGGTCCAGATCCACGCCGACGATCGACGCCGACTGCGACGGCATCCGTGCCGACGGGGTCAGCAAGGCATACGGCGCCACGGTCGTGCTCGACGCTGTCAGCCTCGACTTGCCGCGCGGCGGCGTTACAGCCCTCATCGGCCCCAACGGTGCCGGCAAATCGACGCTGCTCTCGGTCGTGGGGCGCCTGCTGCGGGCCGACGGAGGCCGGGTCACCGTCGACGGGCTCGACGTATCGAGCACGGCCTCCGACGTCTTGGCGCGCAAACTCGCGGTGCTGCGTCAGGACAACCACCTCGACATCCGCCTTTCGGTGCGCGACCTGGTGACCTTCGGCCGCTACCCGCACTCCAAGGGGCGCCCGGGATCCGACGATCTGGCCCACGTCGAACGAGCGCTGGCTCACTTCGACCTGACCGATCTGGCCGACCGGTTCCTCGATCAGCTCTCAGGTGGCCAGCGCCAGCGTGCCTTCGTGGCGATGGTGCTATGCCAGGACACCGACTTCGTACTCCTCGACGAGCCTCTCAACAACCTCGACCTGCGGCACGCCGCGACGATGATGCGTCGGTTGCGAGCCGCAGCTCGTGAGCTGGGTCGTACGGTCGTCGTCGTCCTGCATGACCTCAACGTCGCCTCGTGCTACGCCGACACGATCGTCGCCATGCGTGCGGGCCGGATCGCGGCCTGCGGCTCACCCGAGGAGGTCATCGACGACGAGGTGCTGACCCGCGTCTACGGACTTCCCGTCCGGGTCCACGAACTCGACGGGCAGCGGATCGCGACCTACCACGGCTGAGCTCACCGGCCGCGCCCCGCGGACCAGGTCCCTTCCTCGCCCAGGCGAGCGATGCGCCTCTCCGGCGGCGCTGTGCGACGATTCAGCGGCGCCCGTCGAAGCGCCACCCGGAACTACCGAAGATCGTCGGACGTTGGACCAGCGGATCCAGACTCTGTCGCCGGATTCGACGTGACACCCCCACCCAAAAACCACAAAGGAGTACGCGCCGCCGCGCATCGACCATGGACCCTTGGCTTTCGTTGCTCGTCGGCGTGTGCGTCGTCCTCCTCATCACGGGCGGGACTGCGTTCTTCGTGGCGCAGGAGTTCGCGTACATGGCCGTCGACCGGTCGCGTCTGACCGCGTCCGCAGCGCGAGGTGACGCCGCTGCGGCGCGCGCACTCGGCATCACCTCGCGCACCTCCTTCATGCTCTCGGGTGCCCAACTCGGCATCACGGTGACCGGTCTTCTGGTCGGTTATGTCGCGGAGCCGTTGATCGGTGTCGCGCTGGCAGACCTGGCCGGCGGGTCGTCCACGGCCTGGGCACTCGGCGTGGGATCGATCGTGGCACTGGGGTTCTCGACCATCGTGCAGATGCTGTTCGGCGAGTTGCTGCCGAAGAACTACGCGATCTCCCGGCCGGACGGGTCCGCGCGCTGGCTGGCCACCCCGACGCGGATCTACCTGGCGGTGATGAAGCCGCTGATCTGGTTCTTCGACAAGGCGGCCGAATTGTTCTTGAAGGCCATGGGCATCGAACCGGTTCACGATGTCGAGCACGCGGCGACCGCCAGCGATCTCGAACACGTCGTGGAACTGTCACGAGACAGCGGTGAACTCGACGACGAACTGTCCACCATGATCGACCGCATCATCGACTTCCCCCGCCAAGACGTCGGCCACGCCATGATCGCGCGCAGCCGGGTCGACACCCTGGCGAGCACGAGCACTCTGGCGCAGGCCAGGACGTCGATGAGCACCGGGTCAAGCCGTTACCCGGTCCTCGACGAGGGCGACAACGTGGTCGGCGTACTCCACCTCCTCGATGTATTGGGCGCCCCGCGGACCGAGGGGCCGATCACCGACCTGGTGCGACCGGCCCTGGTCGTACCAGAACTCATGAAACTGCCCGCGGCGCTGTCCCTGTTGCGTTATGAGAAGGAACGGCTGGCTTGTGTCGTCGACGAGTACGGCGGCTTCACCGGCATCCTCACCATCGAGGACCTGGCCGAGGAGATCGTCGGCGAGATCACCGACGAACACGACCCCGACGACCTCAACGCCGAACCCGTCGAGGACGACGGCATCTGGATCATGAACGGCGACGTCCACGTCGACGAGGTGGAGCGGGCCTTGCGCATCGATCTTCCCCCAGGCGAGTACGAAACGATCGCCGGCCTGGTCATCGACTCCGTGGGTGCACTCCCGGAGCAGGGTCAGACGGTCGACATCGCGTTGCCTCTCGACGCGACCGCGCTGCTGGAGGACGAGACCCCGATTCCGCTCACTCTCCACGTGGAGGTGCTGGAGATCGCCAATCACGTGCCCTCGCGACTGCGATTGACCCTGCCGGAGTCGGAGCCCGTCGTGGGGGAGTCCGACACGATCGAGGATGAGCGATGAGTACCACTGCCGTCATTGCCGCCACCGTCGCGATCCTGGCCGCGTCGGCGTTCTTCGTCGCCATCGAGTTCGCGCTGCTCGCCGCTCGACGTCACCGACTCGAGGAACGTGCCCACACCTCGACGGGTGCCCGCGCGGCCCTGCGGTCCGCGGCCGACCTCACCCTCGTCCTGGCCGGGGCGCAACTCGGCATCACGGTATGCACCCTGGCGCTGGGAGCGATCACCAAGCCGGCCGTCCACCACTGGCTGATGCCACCCCTGGAGTCGGTCGGCCTGCCCGTGGCGGTCGCCGACGTGGCCTCCTTCATCCTGGCGCTGTTCGTGGTGACCTTCCTGCACCTGGTCGTGGGGGAGATGGCGCCCAAGTCGTGGGCGATCGCCCACCCCGAGCGCTCCGCGACGCTCTTGGCGTTGCCGATGCGCGGCTTCATGTGGGCCACCCGGCCGCTGCTGCTGGCGATGAACAACTCGGCCAACCGCATCCTGCGCGCCCTCGGCATCGAGCCCGTCGACGAGTTGGCCGCAGCGCAGAGCCCCGAAGGGCTGCGCGCGCTGGTCGAGCATTCCGCGAACGTCGGCGCCCTCCAGTCGGCGTACCGCGCTCCCATCGAGAGCGCCATCGAGTTGCGCAGCCGCACCGTGGCGGACCTGCTCGACGATCGTCGCGATGTGGCGGCCGTGTCGACCGGTGCGACCGTCGCGCAGTTGCAAGAAGCCACGCTGGACACCCATCATCTGCGGATCCTGATCCGCGAGCAGGACGGCACTATCGCCGGCATGGTCCACGTGCGCGACACCCTCGACCTCGACCCGGACCACCCCGTCCAGCCACTCGTACGCGACCTGCTCCGTCTCGACATCAACACGGCACTGCACGAGGCACTGCGGCAGATGCGGGAGACCAGCAGCCATATCGCGGCAGTCGTCGACGATGCCGCCGAGTCCGTCCCGATCGGCCATCAGACCGGTGGTGTTCTCGGCGTCGTCACCCTGACCGACATCCTGAGCGAGCTCATCCCCGCGGCGTGAGGGTGATCGCGTCGGCTACGTGACCGCGTTGAGCACGAACGTACGCACCCGGTGGCGCACCGTGCGTACGGATGCCCCGCGTGCCACCTGGCCCGCCGCCGCGGCGACCGCCCCGCCCACAAGCCTCTGCCACCGCCTCCGGCGAGGCGTTCCCAAGCTCGTCGAGCGCTCCGACCAGTGGCGTGGTCAGTTCCAGGTGCAGTGCGGCGACTGCGGCTCGGCACTCTTCGGGCAGTTCGGCGGCCGAGTGCATCCGCGTGGGGTCATGTCCCTCGACGGCCGCGGTGAGTGCGCTGTCGACCCAGGCCAGCACCCGCTCGGCCGGGGTCGCGGCTCGAGACTGCCCGCGTTCGATGAGGATCCGGGTGCGGGTGAGCTTCTCCTCGACGGCCGCCGCCACCAGCGCGGCGGTGGAGGGAAAGTACTGATACAGGCTGCTGCGCGCGAGGCCAGAACCTGACGCTACGGCCGCCGGGGTGACGGCGCCGATGCCTTCGCGGCCGAGCAGATCGACGGCGGCCGCCACGATCGCCGCGCGCCGCTGCGCATGATGCTCTGCGAGCGTGGGGGCCTCGATCCTGGGCATGGCCACATCTTCCCAGACGGAGCATCTTTTCGACACATGTGTCGGCTTGTTTCTCGACGGTAGTGTCGATAACGTGGTTCTCTGTGAACGAACTCTCCGCTAATGGCAGTGCCACTGATGCCATGACTCCCGCGCGCTGGGCCGCGCTGCTCACGCTGGGCTTCGGCGTCAGCCTGGTCATCATGGACGCGACCATCGTCAACGTCGCGCTGCCCGTCGTCTTGGAAGATCTCCACCTCACCGCCGCAGACGCGCAATGGCTGAACGCGTCGTACGCGCTCGTCTTCGGCGCCCTGCTGCTCACGGTGGGCCGGATCGGCGACGTGCACGGCAGGCGTCGGGTCTTCCTCATCGGCATGGCGGTCTTCATGGTCGCATCCGTCGTCGCCGGGCTCGCCCAGAACGGCCAGATGCTGATCGGCGCGCGCTTCGTCCAGGGACTGGGCGCGGCCATGATCGTGCCGAGCACGTTGTCCACGCTCAATGCGATGTTCCAGGGCCGCGCCCGTGCGATCGCCTTCGCCGTGTGGGGTTCGGCGATCGGCGGGATGGCGGCGATCGGCCCCCTCGTCGGTGGTTGGGTGGCCACCGACGTCTCCTGGCGGGGAGCCTTCTGGCTCAACATCCCGGTCGGTCTCCTGGTGGTCATCGGCATCGTCAAGGCACTGCCCGAGACCCGCGATGCCAACGCCACCGACCTGCGCGACTGGGGCGGCGTACTCCTGTCCGCCCTCGGCATGGGTGCCCTCGTCTTCGCACTCATCGAGGCGGAGTGGTACGGCTGGTGGCGCCAAGACGACGGCGCCCTCTCGCCAGTGCCGTTCGTGCTCGTCGTGGGCTTGGTGCTGCTCGTTGGCTTCGTCTGGCTCGAGCGCGCTCGGGCACGTGCCGGCCGCGACGTATTGGTGGACCTCGGCCTTTTCGGCATCCGATCGTTTCGCAATGGGGCGATCGCGGCACTCATCGTCTCGTTCGGAGAGTTCGGCCTCCTCTTCACCCTCCCGCTGCTGCTTCAGGGGACGCTGGGGTATTCGGCCCTGAGCACCGGTGCGGTGATCCTGGTCCTCGCGGTCGGGACCTTCCTGGCCTCGGGCGCACTGCCGCAGCTGTCCCAGCGGATGTCGCAGCGCGAGATCGTGCGGATCGGGCTCTTCCTCGAAGCCCTTGCCGTGGGAGGGCTCGCGTGGTCGCTGTCGCTCGACGTCTCGACCTGGACGATTGCGGCGTGGCTGTTCCTGTACGGCTTCGGCGTGGGCTTCGCGACCGCGCAACTCACCTCGCTGCTGCTGGCCGACGTCCCCGTCGACGAGAGCGGACAGGCCTCCGGGCTCCAGTCGAGCGTGCGACAGATCGGCTCTGCCCTCGGCGTCGCGCTCCTCGGCGGCTTCCTCATCGCCCAACTCGGCCGAGCCACCCAGGAGAACCTCGCCTCATTGGGCCTGCCGACTGCCGCATCTGACCGCATTGTCACGGCGGTTCGCGAGTCGGCCGGGATCGCCATCGCGGGCTTCCAGTCCGACCCCGCGCAAGCAGCAATTGCCCGGGCGGCCAGTGAGGCCATGATCGAGGCCAGCCGGTGGACGACAGGGCTCGCGGCACTCGCGCTGGCAATCGGACTGCTCGCCACGATCGCGCTGCCACGCAATGCCGGCAGCGACCGCGAGAGTGCACCGGATGTCGGGCCGTGAGGGTCACCAAACCTCTACGGTGAGCAGGTGAATCAGGCATGGGACGCAGATGTCGTCGTGGTCGGCAGCGGCTTCGGTGGGGCGGTGACTGCCCTGCGCCTGGCTGAGGCCGGGCACCGTGTCATCGTGGCCGAGAAGGGCCGCCGCCTGTCCGACAGTGACCTGCTTCGTGCTCGGCGGGACCCGCGCGCCTATCTGTGGCAGCCGAGTGTGGGACTGCGAGGGTTCTTCTGGCAGCGGATCTTCCAGCACGTCGCCGTGATCGGGGGCACCGGTGTCGGGGGCGGTTCGATCGTGTGGGCCGGGGTGCTTCTGGAGCCCGGGGACGACTTCTACGCCGCGCCGGCGGTCGCCGATCTCGGCATCGATCGTGGCGAGCTCGCGCCGCATCTGGCGCGGGCGGCGCGGATGCTGGGGCGGGTCACCAGCGCGCACCATGGCCGGATGGACGACTACCTGCAGGCCGCAGCACGCGCTGCGGGCGCAGAGGACAGTTTCGGTCCCGTCCCGACCGCGATCCACTTCGGTCGCCCCGGCGTCAGCGAACCGGACCCGTTCTTCGACGGTCGCGGACCCGAGCGCACCGGCTGCCGCCTCTGCGGTGAATGTCTGCTGGGGTGTCCTTATGGCGCGAAGAACGAGTTGACCCGCAATTACCTGCACCTCGCCGAACAGGAGGGTGTGCAGATCCGTGCCGAGCACGAGGTGACCCGGTTGAGCCCGGTCGAGGGCGGCTACCTGGTCGAAACGCGGCATCCGTGGCGCAAGGATCGGCGTACGACGATCTCCGCCCGCCGGGTGGTCCTGGCTGCAGGTGTGCTCGGGACCCTGGAACTGCTGCACCGTTGCCGCGACGAACTCGGCACCCTGCCCGACATCTCGCCGCTCCTCGGCCGGCGCGTACGCACCAATTCCGAGGCTCTCACCGCCGTGCTGCAGCCGCCTGGAGACGACTTGTCGCAGGGGCCGACGATCTCCAGTCACTTCCACCCCGACGCGCGTACGCACGTGACACAGAACCGCTACATGGGTGGGTGGCACATGCGAGCCCAGTTGGGACCGATGGTGGACGACGATCGTCCTGGGCGCCGTGCCCGGCGGGTCCTCCGAGCACTGGCGTCCAACCCGCTCGCCCAGGCGCAGCTGATGGGTGCGCGGGACTTCCTGCGGCGCCTCACCGTCCTCACCACCATGCAACATCACGACAGCGAACTGGCATTGGAGTTGCGGCGCTCCGCGTCCCAGCCGTGGCGACGCACCCTGCGCTCCCGCCTGACCGACGGCACGCGACCCCCCAGCAACATCCCGATTGCCAACGAGGTCACCCGTGCCTTCGCGGCCGCGTCCGGCGGTCGAGCACTCAACCTCCTCGGGGAGTCGGTAGGTGGCCTGTCGGTCACCGCGCATGTGCTCGGCGGCGCGGTGATGGGGCCCGATGCGGCCCACGGGGTCGTCGATGCGCGACACGAGGTCCACGGTTATCCCGGGCTCTTCGTCGCCGATGCCAGCGTCATCCCGGCCAACCTCGGCGTGAATCCCTCGCTCACGATTACCGCGCTGGCTGAGCGGTTCGCCAGTCTCTTCCCCGCGCCGATCGATGATGCGATGCCGGCGCCTGACCCAGGTGACCGGATGGCGCACACCGTGGTGACTCTCAAGCGGGCGTGGGGTGGCCTGGCAACGCCTGCCCCTGAAGACCTGCTCCTGGAGGACGTGGGTGACCTGGCCGCTTCGTTCGTACCTCCACTGACCCGCATCGCGCCGCCGGGACTGGGTCTGATCGGCCTGCCGCACTGGTACGGCAAACGCTTCCGGCGCGCCGTCGGTTCGATCGCGGGCGTCAACCTCGTCCGACGAGGCGCCGACCTTGCCGAGGTGCTGCCCATGACCCTGGCTGTGGGCACCTCACTCTCGGACGGACGCCCGGCGCTGGTGGTCTCGTACGCAGTGGACGCGCCGCGACCGTGGCGCTGGGTGCGCGACGAGATCCGCTGGACGGCCGACGGGTCGAGTTTCGTGGGGATGACGTACGTCGACCTGCCCGGCGTACGACGCATCGGCGGGACGCCGTTCCTGCTGACGCCGACCGGTGAGGCGCCGCCCGGTCTCGACCTGGGCCACTGATAACTTCGAGGCTTCGGCAAGCAGAGGAGAGCCCCCGATGCGTGAACTCCAGCGCGTGATCATCGACGAGATGGGCGTACGCCCCCAGATCGACCCGGCCGAAGAGATCGAACGCCGGATCTCCTTCCTCGTCGACTATCTCCGCGCGACCCACACCCGCGGCTTCGTCCTCGGCATCTCGGGTGGTCTGGACTCGACGCTGGCCGGGCGGCTGGCGCAGTTGGCCGTCGAACGGGTCCGTGACGGCGGCGGTGACGCGCGATTCGTGGCGATGCGTCTGCCGTACAAGGTCCAGCAGGACGAGGCGGACGCGCAGGCCGCGGTCACCTTCATCGCCCCCGACGAGTGCCTCACCTACAACGTCGCCCCTGGCGTGGACGGCTTCGAGGCCGAGTACGACCGCGCGACGGGCCAAGAACTCTCCGACTTCACCAAGGGCAACACCAAGGCGCGCCTGCGGATGGTGGCGCAGTACGCCGTCGCGGGTGACCACAACCTGCTCGTCATCGGAACCGACCACGGCGCCGAGAGCGTGACCGGCTTCTTCACGAAATTCGGAGACGGCGCCGCCGACATCCTGCCCCTCTTCGGTCTCGACAAGGGCCAGAACCGTCGCCTGCTGGCGCATCTGGGTGCACCCGAGCGGCTGTGGCAGAAGGTGCCGACCGCAGATCTTCTCGATGACCAACCCGGCCGCACCGACGAGAACGAATTGGGCCTGACGTACGACGACATCGACGCCTACCTGGAGGGTCGAGAGGTCCCCGACGACGTCGCCGAGCGGATCGAGGAGAAGTGGAGCCGGACCCGGCACAAGCGCACCACCCCGGTCACGATCAGCGACACCTGGTGGCGCTGAGACTCACTCCTTCTCCACCAGGGCTTCCGGCCACCGCGCCGCGATCCGCGGCCAGGGCTCCGCGACTCCCGCATATCTGCGCGGATAGGCACTCATCCACGAGAGCACCAACTTCGACAGCCCGGAGAAAGGCGCGATCACCAGACCCAGCAGACCTGCGTGGTGGCGTACGGCCGCGAGTGTGTCCGCGAAGGTGTGGTCCTGGAAATCCAACACCTGCTGAGCCTCGGCGGTGTCCATCCAGTCGGTGGCATACCAGGAGTCGTCGACATCAGGGTCACTGGACGGCTTGTCCGGCAGTCCGCGGCGCATGCCTAAAGCGCGCGCGAACTCGTCGGTGAACTCGTGGTGCAGTTTCCGGTGCGACTCGTCGCCGCCGATCATCAGGATCTGCTGCGCAGCCGCTGCCTCGACGGCGTTGGCGAACGCCTTGCCTGCGTCACGTACGTCGACGGTGTGGATTCGACCGTTGCCCGGCATCGTCGACTCGAAATACATCACGGCGGGGTCGAGCCGGACGCTCTGCTCGATGTCGACCACCCCGCCCACGCGCAGGATCAGCCAGGGAAGTGCGGCCGATCGTACGAGCGTCTCCGCGATCGCCTTCTGAGCCGCGTAGACGTCTCGCGGCGCGATCGGCGTGTCGACGGTGAGCACTCCCTGCTCGCGATGCGGGTTGCGAGGGCCGTGCACGCCGATGCTCGACGCGTGGACGAAGCGGGGCGGGGGGTCCATCTCGGCCGCTGCGGCAAGGAGTGTTCGGGTCGATTCGACATTGACCCGACGAGCCAGGTCCGGATCTTCGAAGCACTGTGGCGGGATTACAGCGGCGAGGTGCACGATCGCCCGGGGGCGTTCCACGGCCAGGGTCTGGGAGACGTACGCCGGGTCGGTCAGGTCGCCCCACCGCACCCGCGCGCCGAGATGGGTGGCCGCGAATCGCCTGTTGGCCTTCGAGTCGCGCAGGCACAGCACGGTGTCGACTCGGCGCTCCAACAGGATCTGCGTCACTCGTCGCCCGATCAGGCCGGTCGCACCGGTGATCAGGACGGGGCGACCGGAGACGTCTGTCATGTGGTTCCTCTCGACACGGTGTCGCTGCTCGCCGCTAGTGTGCCGTGTACCCACTTCAGGGTGGGATGATCTCGATCGGACGACCCCAAGGGGAGGGGACTCGGATGACTCGCGGAATCCGGGCGGGACTGGCGGCCGGGCTCGCCGGGCTCGTGACCACCATGCTCGCGCCTCTCGCGGCCGGGCAGCCACCCGCAGTGCGAGCCGCGGCCGCACCCGCCGTGTCGGTGACGACCTGGGCGCTGCCGTCGTCCGAGGTCGGCCTGGCGTCGGCGAACCAGGGCCCGACGTACGGCCAGGGCGGCATCGTGTCGTGGAACGGCGCGTTGTGGTTCGCCGAGCAGGACGCCTACAAACTCGGCCGAATGGACCTTGCGGGCAACATCAGCGAGTTCCCGATCCCGGCCAGCATGGGGGAAGCGCCGTACGGTCCCTTCATGCTGTCAGCGGCGCGCGCCGACGAGTTGTGGCTGGTGCAGAAGGGACTGCCGCTCGAAAGCGTGGTCGGTGTCGCGGACCCCTCCGGCACCGTCTCCCTGGTCAAGGACATGGGCTACAACGGCATCGACGGCATTGCCGCCGATCCAACTGGTGGGACGTGGGCCATCTATGGCGATGGTGAGGGGATCGGCCACTTCGACCGCCCGACCAGCGAGGACTACCTCGAGCCGTTGCGCTACTTCCAGGGCAAAGTGGCGGCCGCTCCGGACGGATCTGCGTGGGTCGCCGACGGTTACGCGGTGATCAAGCGGGTCTCGCCAGATGGCCACATCGTGAACTTCCCGGTCCCCTCCTCGGGTGGCTCGCGATTCTCCGCGCTGACGCACAGCGGTGGGCGGATCTGGTATTCCAAGTTCTCTCCCGGCACGATGTTCACCAGCGCGTACGGTGGGGCGATCGGCGCGCTCACCCCGCAGGGCCAGGTCACGAGTTACCCGATGCCTGTCGAAGATCTCGTTCCGGTCGGCCTGACTCCGGCTGCCGATGGCGGCGTCTGGTTCGTGACCGGGTTCGGCACCGGCATCGGCCACCTCAGCGCGACCGGTCAGTACCGGTTGGCCAGCATCCCCGGCGGTGTCGAGATGGAGTCGATCACCGTCGGGCCGGACGGCAACATCTGGTTCGTCGACAACGACCTCAACCGCATCGGCACGATGACACTGGCCGACTTCGATGCCGCGACCTCGGCCACGCAGCCGCCCCCGCCGCCCCCGCCGGGTACTGTGGACCCGGCTCCGGGAAGGGTGGTCAAAGGACGAACTCCGACGGTGGTCAAGAAGCGCCGCGCAGTCGTCAAGATCCAGTGTCCGACCACCGCGACGGCAGGTTGTTCGGGCACGGTGAAACTGAGCCGCGTCAAGGGCCGCAAGGTCTTGACCAAGACCGCGACCTACGCGATCGAGCCCGGGCAGCGGGCCAAGGTCAGACTCCGCGTGACCACACGGGGCGTCCGGCTGCTGCCCCGGCGCAAACGGGTCAAGGTGGTCGCGGCGTTGAAGGCCGACGGCGGCACGTCGCGCACCACGCTAGTCCTGGTCCGGCGTTGATGAGTCCGCTACGGCTGTCCGGCTCGGTCGCGGTGGTCACCGGCTCGACTCGTGGGATAGGGCGAGCGGTGGCTGCCGCACTCCTGGACGAGGGCGCCGCCGTCGTGATCAACGGGCGCGACCCCGAGGCGGTGGCCCGGGCCCATGAGGAGTTGGCCGCCCAAGGCCAGGTCGCGGCGGTCGTCGGATCAGCCGCCGATCCCGACGTCGTGGCCCAACTTCAGGCCACGGCTGGCGAACTGGGCGATGTCGACATCCTGATCAATTGCGCCGGCATCGTCGAACCACCGGGGTCCTCGATCTTGTCGATCACGCCCGAGGACTGGCACGACCTGATCGCCAGCCACCTCACCTCCACCTTCGCGACCTGTCGCGCCTTCGCCCCCGAGATGGCGCAGCGTGGGCGTGGCGCGATCGTGAACACGGCCTCCCACGCGTTCACCGGCGTTTTCGCCGGCACCGGTTACCCGGCGGCCAAAGGGGGAGTGGTCAGCCTCACCTACGCCCTGGCCGCCGAGTTGCGCGAGCATGGCATCCGGGTCAACGCCGTCTGCCCGGGCGCCGAGACCCGGATGTCCACGGGAAGTGACTACTCCGATCACATCGAAGAACTGCACCGCCGCGGCATCCTCGACGACCTGACGTACGCCGGTGCCAGCGCCCCCGCGCCCGCCGCGTACGTCGCGCGCCTGTACGCCTTCCTGGCCAGTGATCTGGCCACGGACCTGACCGGCCGGGTCTTCTCCGGGTCAGGCGGCTACCTCGGGGGTTTCAGCCCACCCGCAGAGAAGTTGATCGCCTGGCGTGACCATGGCGCGCACCCGCCGTACACGCTGGACGAGATCGCCGCGGCGCTCAAAGGTGACTCCTCGTGAGCGAGCCAGGAGAATGGTCGTCGTGCCCACAGACGCAAGTGCGACGCCGGTTGTCCTCATCTCACCGGCCATGGCCGTCGGAGCGCGCTATTACCGACCGTTGGTGGAGGCATTCGAGCAGGTGGGCTGGTCGGCGCAGGCGCTCGGGCGGCGCGGCTTCGAGCCTGACCGGGATCGGGCCGGTCGCGCCCACGACTGGAGTTACGCCGACGAGATCGCTGACATCGCCGACGCGATCGCGCGTGTACGCGCCGAAGAGCCGGGGCGCACAGTGCTGCTGCTCGGGCACAGCCTGGGTGCTCAACTCGCCATCGGTCACCAACTGACCCACCCACCCGCTGACGGTGTGATCGCCGTCGCCGGTTCGGTTCCGCACTTTCGCCATTATGGAATGCGAAGTCTGGCGCTGCTGCTGATGGCCGGGGTGATCGTGCCGGTCACCACGACGGCGTTGGGCTATGTGCCCAAGCCGGTGTTCGGCGGGCCGGGAGCGCGCACGTTGATGCGCGAATGGTCCCGGATGGTGATAAGCGGCCAGACGCCGTTCGAGACACCGCACCTCGTGGCCGGTCCCGCCCTCTTCGTCAGCCTCGAAGGCGACGATCTGTCACCGGTTGCAGCGGTCGAGGGGCTGGCCGCGCTCTATGAACCCGAGGACGCGCAACGGTGGCACTATCGCCGCAGTGAGGCCCCGCTGGGTGGCTCCACTGATCACATCGCCTGGGTTCGCATGCCTGCGGCAGTTGTCGATCACGTCGTGGATTGGTGGAGTCGCTGATGGTCTTGCCGATGTGCACCGAGCGGCTCATGATCCGCTTCGTCGAGGAGGGCGACGTGGCGGCGCTGAGCCCGCCGACCGAGATCGGGCTCGTCGAGCGCGCCCATGCCTTGTGGGTAGAAGCCGTACGCACCCACGGGTTCACCCAGGCAGAGACGAGCTGGAATCCGCACCCCGATGGCCCAGGGGAGTTCTTCTTGCCTGGGCGGCACGAACTAGTCCGGCAGCCGGATCGGATCGTCCACGGAATACGGCACGTCGACGCCGGACTGGAGCGGCACCCGGAAGTGATGTACGCGGGCCACCTCGGGGTCGGCGATCACCTTGGGGCCGAGGCTGATCTTGTGGACCGTGCTGGTCAGCCGCGCGCACCGGTAGCGCACCAGAGACTTGAATCTGCGTGCCCAACGCGGATCCGGCAGCGCCACGAGGTCGTCGAACGACCATCGTCGGCTGTGCTGCGAGAGCACCGGTCGGCCGGGATCGTGACCGGTCGTGTCGACGTCGAGACTGCGGAAGCGGATCCGGGGGGCCTCGGCCGCGCTCGTCACCTCGCGCACGTTGCGCGGACCCCGCAACACCAGGTACTCGTCGACATCGAGTAGCGACAGCCAGCCCTTGCCCCGGTCACCGGCCGCGTACGGCGCCAATATCCCCGGGAAGTGCATCTGCTGTCGCCACGACAACGGGTCGACACCTCGCATTCGACCTGCGGCCAACTCCTCCTGGTGTCGCGCGCGCCAGGCGGCGGTCTGCGCCAGCCGTTCGGTCGGGGTGAGACCCTCGGCGTATTCGCCGATCTCGTCTCGCAGGTGGATCCCGATCGTGGCCGGCACATCCAACGACTTCAAGACACTCTGCGTGTCGTCGACTTGTCCGTCCAAGATGATCTGGAAGTCGTCGAAGCCGAGCCGCGAGTGATACTCGATCCACTCGCCGATCTTGTGCGCATCCCCACGCGTCAACGTCACGATGGTGTGCGCCATGGCGGGTCAGGCCTCCAGCCAGGCCCGGAACGCCGTGGAGTCGTACGGCCTGCCGAGGAAGTCTGCGACCAGATCCGCTGCATCCTTCGTGCCGCCCGCCCGCAGCACCCGATCGCGATAGCGCGTCGCCACCGCCGAGGCGAACAGGTCGTCGGGGTCGAACGCGGAGAACAGATCCTTCGAGATCACCTTCGACCACATGTAGGTGTAGTAGCCCGACGAATAGCCGTCCAGATGGCCGAAGGAGCAATGGAAGTGCGTGCCCTCGACGAACGGGAAGACGGCGTACGCCTCCTGCCGCGCGCGGACCAGTGTCGTCAGATCGTCGTCGCCGCCGTCGCTGTCGTCGTACGTCCGCACGTGCGTCTCCCGCGACAGTGAGGCGTAGAACATCTGTTGGCACGTGTGGTAACCCTTGCCGAACTCCTCGGCCGCGCGCATCTGGGCCACCAACTCGGCCGGGATCGGTTCGCCGTCGGGGCCGGAGGTGAAGGTGGCGAGCACGGCTGCGTCCCAGGCCCACTCCTCCAGCATCTGCGAGGGGAGCTTCGACGAAATCCCACTCGGTGGCGACACCGGCAAAGCGCACCCAGTCGCCCTGCCCGCCCATCACGTGGTGGATCAGGTGGCCGAACTCGTGGAAGAGCGTGACGACCTCGCCGTGCTCCATCACGCCACGGGAGAAGTTGCAGACCAGGACACCCTCGGGCAACTGTCGACCCGCGACACCCGGGGCCAGGTCGAACTGGGCCGCGTGCTTGTACTTGCCCTCGCGCGGATGCAGGTCGAGATAGATCCGCCCGATCCGGGCACCTTCGAACTCCACGTCGAGCCCGACCACGTCCTCGTGCCAGACGGCCGCATCGGGCACCGGGACGTAGGTCAGGCCGAAGAGCCGACCCGTGACGTCGAGGAGTCCCTGGCGTACGCGTGCGAAGTCGAAGTACTGGCGCACGACCTGGCCGTCGACGTGGTAGCGCTCGGTGCCCACGAGTTCTTCGTAGAAGGCACGGTCGTACGGTTGCACGTCCTGCGCGTCGGGATAGTCCTGCTGGAGGCGTTCGAGGAGGACCGCTTTGTCCGCCAGGCCGCGTTCACGCGCCGCGGTGGCGATCTCGTCGACGAAGGCGGCGATGCGCGCGGAACCATCGTGGGCACCACCGCCCAGCATCTTCACCTCGGTGTCGTACGACGCCCAGGAGTCGTAGTCGAGCAGCGCAGCGTGTTCCGCGCGCGCGTTGAAGAGCCGTCGCAGCACCACGTCGTTGGCCGGCCAGGCGATGTTGTTGGCCTCCAACGCCAGCTTGCGTCGGGTCTCGCGCACCCGGCAGAAGGTGAGCAGCGGGACCAGGTCGGGGTAGTCGGTGGTGACCTCGATCAAGCCGTCCTCGGCCGGGGGGTGCGCGTCCAGCCAGTCGGCCGGCAGACCGTCGAGTTCCTCGGCTCGCAGCCGCAGCGTACGAGTGCCCTCACGGATGTTGCGTCCGAACTCTTGACTCAACTCCAATTCGAGCTCGGCCAATGCGCGCAGCCGTTCGCGCGCTTCGTCGTCGCGGTCGACGCCGGCGCGCCGGAAGTCGCGCAGGATGCGCTCCAGATAACGCCGCGCGAGATCGTCGAGATCGGAGTCGTCCAGGCCTGCGAAGGCCGCGTGCAGATCGCGGTCCAGCGACAGGTCGGTGGTCAACTTCTGCACCGCTTGCGAGACGGCGTCGGCGCGTTCGCGTACGCCCGCATCGGGGTGGGTTTCGGCGAAGAGTTCTCCCGCTGAGGCCGCGTTGTGGATCAGCAACTCGGCTTCGTTCCACGCCTGCAGCACCTCGAGTGTGGAGCCGGCTGCTCCCGACTTCACGCGCTCGGCGATCGCGGACACGCTGCTCATGTCGTGCTCGCGCCCGGCCAGAAAGTCCAGCCCCGCGGCTGGGTCCATGCCGGGAAGGGTGAGTGGAGTCGTCATCAGCGCAGCACCTTGTCCATCGTCTTGCCCTTGGCGAGTTCGTCGACCAGTTTGTCCAGATAGCGGATCTTTCGCATCAAGGGATCCTCGACCTCCTCGACGCGTACGCCGCACACCAGGCCCGTGATCTGATCGGCCCGCGGGTTGAGTTCGGCGGTGGTGAAGAAGTCCTCGAAAGTGGTGCCCGCCTCCAGGTGGTGGGCGAGCTCGGACTGATCGAATCCGGTCAGCCAGCAGATCACCTCGTCGAGTTCGCCGACCGTACGTCCTTTCTTCTCGACCTTGGTGACGTAGTGCGGATAGACCGAGGCAACGGGGGTGCCGAAGATGCGACTCACACACCACACCGTATCGGTCAGGAATGGGGCGCGCCCCGCCTCACGAGGAGGCGGGGCGCTGTCGGTGCTGGCGGTGTGGGGGGCCTCCGGCACCCACCGGCAGCACTTGTGGGTGGGTGTGGGTGCGCTGCCGGTGAAGTCGAGAGAATATGTCTGAGGAAGTTGACTGAACTCTACACCTGACTGTCACGAATGTGGGAGGATAAGTTGAGTTCTTCCAGGAGTCGGTGGTCTCGGTCGACTCGCCACTTTTCACTCACGCACCCCCCGCTCCGAGAGGACGCCCATGTCCAGGATTTCGAAGGCTGTCGCCACGATTGTCGTCGCCCTCATGGCGGCGCTGACCCTCTCGCCGGTTTCGGCGGTCAACACCAACCTGGAGCGGCAGCCGCGGATCAACCTCGGCACCGAGTGGTGCTGCTGACTCAGCCGTCGACGCGCAGGCCGGCGATAGTCGAGCGGGTCCACGCGCCATGGCGTAGGCCGACTGCGGCGCCCGCGCTGCGATAGGCATGCAGGGCTGCGTCGTGATCGCCCACCTCGCTGAGAAGTTCGGCCAGGTCGTACCAGATCTGGGCGGCTGACCGGTCGGAGCCGATAGCGGTCAGCGCCATCGAGGCGGACTGATAACTTGCCGCCGCCGCGGAGACGTCCCCCTCTGCGGCTCGGCTCTGGCCGATCAGGGTGTGTGCCATGGCGAGCAGCGTGGCCGGAGTGTCGGCGTCCGCCGTCGCCAGCACGGCCTCGCCGATCTCGCGCGCGTCAGCGGGATCGCCGCTGAGCAACCGGACCCGTGCCTGACCCAGCCGATTGCGACCGCGTTCGGCCGGACTGGCACTCGACCACGACAACTCCTGTGCGGCGCGCACCAACTCCGTACGTGCCTGGTCAAGATCGGGCGGGTCGAGTTCGAGATGCATCAGGCCCAACTGCGTACGCAGCCGGGCAAGGTTGCGCATGTCATTGCCTTGCGACATCAAGACCAGAGCACGCGTAGCAAGCGGAACTGCCTCCTGCATGGCTCCGCGACGAGCCTGGATCGTGGCGGCGTTCCAGTACGCGGCCGCTCGTGCCTTGGGGGAGTCGAGTCGCTCCGCGGAGCGGACGGCACTCTCGCAGGCCCGGGCCGCGCGGTTGACGTCGCCGCGTTCGAAGTACGCCGCCGCGAGCGTGACCGCGAGTTGGACCTGTTCGTCGCTGCCGTCGAGGCCGGCCTCGCCTGCCTCTTTCAGCAGTCGCTCGCCGGTCTCGATGGCCAGACTCAGGTCCCCGGCCTCGCGGTAGGAGCGGCACAGCGCGATCCCGATCTGCAGCCGCTGCACCCAACTCGGCTCCGCGTCGATCAGCGACTCATAGGCCAAGATCGCCTCGTCGACGTCACCGTGCGCCTCCGTGGCGCGAGCGATCAAGAACCGAGCGCGCTGCGCCAGGCGTGCCTGGTCGCTGCTCTCGGCTCGAGCGAGGGATTCGACAGCCTGCGTACGGCCGGTCGAGGCATCTCCTGACTCCAAGGAGAGCTGGGCGAAATCGAGCAACACCTGGATCTCGTCCAACTCATGGGCTTCGACACCGGTCAGGATTCGCTCCAGCGACACCCCCAGGCGTTCGGTGATGGCGCGCAACACCTCGACGGTCGGGCGTCGCTGTCCGGCCTCGATGCGCGAGATGTAGCCGACCGAGACCTCGGCTCCTGCTAGTTGGCCTTGCGTCAGCCCCTTGGCGACCCGGTGGGCACGCACCCGCGCGCCCAACACGTCAGTCGGAACGGCTCGCAATAACTCCGCCTGGCGGGGGTCCATCCGCCCATTGTGACCCATCGTTGACAGATCCGGTCAACCTACGCGAGAAAACTTCCCAGACCGATTATCGGGAGGCCTTGGCCGACCAGGTGAACGCCTGGTTGTCGTCCTTGGCCACGCCCTGGCAGGCATTGCTGGTGCCTCGGAAGCAGCGGTAGCGAATCGAGGCGTTGGCGACGGTCACGGTGACACTGCGTACCTTGCGGGTGCTGAACGGGACGACGACCTTGGCCTTGCCGCGGCGGTTGAACTTGCCGAACACCTTGGTGAAACCGCCCTTCTTCTTCTCGACGAGGACGAAGAGTGCCGGCATCTTCTTGCGCTTCGGGCCCTTGACCCGCACCTTCAGCTTCCAGCTCTTCTTCGCCAGGGAGGCGTCAGGTGTCAAGACGGTGCTGTTGGAGGTCTGGTGGTGCAACCTGACCGTGGGAGCGGCGTAGCGAGGGACCGAGCGGCTCAGCGTCGTCGCCGCCACCACGGGCTGGGGCCACGAACCGCCGTCACGGTAGAAGCGCGCCGGTCGCGTGTTCCACGCGGCGAACTCGGCGTACGCCTTCTCGAACCCACCCCGCTTGCGCAGCACGTAGTCGACGGCCTTGAGCGAGAAGTCGTCCTTGTTGTCGGCCGCTGCACGCTGCCACGCCGCGCGGACGGTCTTCTTGCCATAACGCTTGGTCAAGAACTCCAGGAAGATCCAGTTGGCGTAGGGGTAGTTGGTGCCGGTGACCCAGGTATCGAGCGGCACGTGCGGTTCCATGATCTGGCTGTTGGCCAGGTAGCGCCGGTTCAGGTTGGCCGAACCGAAGATCTTCTCCTCCATCCAGGTGCCGGTGGCGTCGGCGAACCACTTGTCCTCTTCGGAGTCGTACGCGTACTGCACCGCGGTGAAGAGTGCCTTGGCGGCGGTGACCTGCGCGAGCGCTCCCGAGTCGACCCCGCTGTACTGCGGGTTGAGGAAGTCGTTCTCGACCATGCAGTAGGTCTGGATGAACCAGCGGTTCTTGACCTTCTCCTGGGGACACACGGACGTGGAGGCCGTGGCGCTCAGGTCCTTGAGATAGACGTCGAACTTCTTGTTGCCGCCGAGTTTGCCGTCGGCGAGCGGCTTGCGGAAGCCGAGCTTGTCGACCATCACGTTCCACGACTTCTGCCATGCGCCGAGGGTGTGGCTGGCGAAGGCGTCGGTTGCCGCGTCAGCACTCGTCGGCACCCAATACACGCAGATGTTCTTCGAGCACTTCTTCGCCGCCGGGACGGAGTAGCCGTAATAGAACGGGTCCAGCGCACCATCGGTCGGCCTGGCCTGAGCCGCAGGGGCGACTCCCAGAGGACCGGAGACCAACAGGGCGAGGGCCGCCGCGGCGGCGGCGAGACTGCGACGCATGGAGAACTCCCGAGGAAAGCAGGTCGGAATCGATCAGGTGCGTGCGGTGAAGCGGAATTTCCCGTTGTCATCACGGGCGATCCCCCGGCAGCCGTAGTCCGTACGCTGCCAGCAGTTCATCCGAAGCGAGGAGTTGGCCAGCGTGACGGTGACCGAACGGACCCGCTTCGACCCGAACGCGACGCGAGCCTTCCCATGGCCACGCTTGTTAATCCTGATCACCTTGATCTTCGCCTTGCCGTTGCGCTTGACCAGGGTGATCGCGGCGCTGCCGCCGCGGCCCCTCTTGGGCAGGGAGAACGTGAGCTTGAGCTTGCCCCGCTTGAACGACTTGCGCGGCTTCAACTCATAGCTGGCGTTGGTCAGGTGGTCAAGCCGCTTGGATCGGCTCAACTTCTTGCGCTTGCGCAGAGTGGACTTCTTGGCCTTGCCCTTGGGCCACGCGGCACCCTCGGCATAGAAGGAGGCCGGGCGTACGTTGGCCGCCGCGAACTGCGGGTAGAACTTGGCCATGCTCGAGTGCCGAGCGCGCAGTGCCCTGTCGATGGCCTGGACCGACCAGAGGTCCGGGGCCAGGGCGTCGGAGTCGGCACGGCTCCAGATGTCGCGCACGATGTCGTTGCCGTACCGCTGGGAGAGCAACTCGAAGAAGATGAAGTTGCCGTAGTGCGAGCCGGTCTGACGGTTGAACAGATCCAGCGGGATGGACGGGAGCCGGATCTGGCTCGCCGGGAGGTATTGCCGACTGTCGTTGACGTGAGTGGCGTAGCGCTCCTCGACCCAGGTGGCCGTCGCCTCCATCAGCCAACTGTCCTCGGCGAAGTCGTAGTTGAACTGGATGGCGTGGAAGAACTCGTGTGCGGCGGTGACGATCAGGCTCTGGTCGGGCGGCGCGTCGAACTCGACGAAGTCGTTGTCCAGCACGCAGTAGCCGTCGGCGCGGTAGCGCTCGGCGACCTTGTTCTCCGGGGCGCAGAAGCCGTAAAGGCTCTGCGACCCGACGTCCGACAGATAGATGTCGAAACGAGCGTCGCCGCCCTTGATGCCGTCCGCGGCGGGTGGGCGGAAGCCGAGTTGCTGGGTGAAGAACGCCAGCACCTGGTCCATCGTGGCCAAGGTGAACTCGACGCCGTCCGGCACGCCGTTGGCATTCGCGTCCACCGCCGGAGGCGCGTCGGAGGTGCTCGCGACGTAGTGCACGCACAAGCTGGCGCTGCACAGGGGTGCAGCCTCAGCCACTGTGTAGCCGAACCCCTGGGGATCGTTGGGGCCGTCGGTGGGACGGGCCAGCAGGCTCTGCGCCTCGCGGCGGTCGGCACCGGTGAGCGTGGGCAACGCCTTGCGCAATTCGACCAGCGCCATGGTCATGTCGCTGGCTTGGGCGGGCGTGTCACCGGAGGCCAACTCCAGCACGCGGTCGATGACTGCGGAGCCCTTGTCCGCAGCGGGGGACTTGTCCTGTGCGGCTACGGGGGAGGCCAGCAGGCCACCCGTGATCAGCACAGCCGAAGTCAGCAGGGCGAGGGTTCTCTTACGCAACACCCGCACAGGGTAGACCCTTGCTCAGGAACCGGAGATCTTCTCGATCAACGCCGTCGTGGAGATGGCCGGAGTGCGAGGAAGGTAGACGACCTCGACGATGTCGGAGAACTCGTCGAAACGCCCCTTCCAGTCGTCGCCCATCACCAAGATGTCGGCGCCGTGCTCCACGAGGTAGTCCCGCTTCTGCTCCAGGCTCTCCTCCAAGAAGACTCCGTCGACACACTTCAGCGCGGCCACGATCTCCAGGCGCTCGCGCTCGCTGAAGACGGGCTCGCGGCCCTTCTTCCGCAGGTTGAGAGCATCGGCGGACACCCCGACCACGAGTCGGTCGCCGAGCGCGGCGGCGCGCTCGATCACGCGCAGGTGCCCGACGTGGAAGACGTCGAAGGTCCCGAAGGTGACGACCGTCTTCGCGGTGCTGGAGGGGTTGGCCATGGCCGGATTCTTCCACTCACAGGGGATGGGGGAGAATTCCGCCATCATGACTGCTCCTTCCATGCCCGCCCCCGCGATCTCGATGATCACGCCCGACCCCGAGGCCGACGCCGAACGCCGGTCGGGACTGCGCAAGATGCGTACGGTCGCCGTCGCGCTGCTGATCTTCGCCGCGGTCGTCTACCTGCTGACGCTGGGGGAGTCGGGCTTCCTGGGGTTCGTCAATGCCGGTGCGGAAGCGTCGATGGTCGGCGCGATCGCCGACTGGTTCGCCGTCACGGCTCTGTTCAAGCACCCACTCGGGTTGCCGATCCCGCACACCGCGCTGGTGCCCAAGAAGAAGGACCTGCTCGGCAAGTCGCTGGAGGAATTCGTCGGGCAGAACTTCCTGCAAGAACAGGTGATCCGCGATCGGGTCGCGGCGGCGACGATCTCCCACCGCGTGGCGACCTGGCTGTCGGATCCGGCCAACGTACGCCGGGTGGTCGACGAGGCCTCCGACGTTGCCGCGATCGGGCTGGGTAAGGTGCGTGACTCGCACGTCGAGGACCTGGTCCGAGACGCACTGGTGCCGCGCTTTCGCGAGGAGCCCCTCGCGCCCTTGCTCGGCGGGATGTTGCATGAGTTCGTCGAGGACGATGTGCATCACTCGTTGGTCGACCTCGCGATGCGCGAACTGCACGCCTGGCTGCTCGGCAACGAGGAGACCTTCACCGAGATCCTGTCCGAGCGTGCGCCGTGGTGGGCACCGCCGCGCCTGAACGAGGCGGTGACCGGCAGGGTCTACCTGGAGGCGATCAAGTGGGTCGAGGACATCCTGGAGGATCCCGACCACCGCGCCCGGCAGGCTCTCGACTCCATGCTGGAGCAGTTGGCCCAGGACCTGCTCTTCGACGAGGAGACCCAGGCCCGAGCAGAGCGCCTCAAGGAGCGCATGCTCGATCATCCGGCAGTGCTGGAGTCGGCGGTCTCGTTGTGGAACGCGCTGCGACGGGCCATGCTGACGTCGCTGAAGGACCCGCAGGGCGCCGTACGCCTGCGGCTCCAGACCGAACTCTCGGCGTTCTCGCACCGGTTGCTCGACGACGAGGCCCTGCGTGCGAAGCTGGACGGCCTGGTCGCAGACGTCACCGTCTTCGGGATCGAGAGGTACGGCGCGGAACTCACGACGGTCATCACGCACACGATCGAGCGCTGGGACGGCAAGGAGGCCGCCAGCCGGATCGAGCTGTATGTCGGGCGTGATCTGCAGTTCATCCGGATCAACGGCACTATCGTCGGTGGTCTGGTGGGTGTGTTGATCCACGCGGTGACGGTGTTGGTGCACTGACGCCGAGGCCAAGGGTTAGGGTCGTCGATATGGAAAAACCTGAGATCGACTTCCCCGACTTCGAGCCCCCCGCCGACCTGGTGATCACCGATCTGGTGGAGGGTGACGGCGCCGAGGCGACGCCCGGCTCCACCGTGTCCGTGCACTACGTGGGCGTGGCCCACTCCACCGGCGAGGAGTTCGACGCCTCCTACAACCGGGGTGCGCCGCTCGCCTTCCGGCTCGGCATCGGCCAGGTCATCAAGGGCTGGGACGACGGCGTCACGGGCATGAAGGTCGGCGGTCGCCGACAGTTGGTCATCCCGCCGCACCTGGGCTACGGCGAGCGCGGTGCCGGCGGCGTGATCAAGCCCGGTGAGACGCTGATCTTCGTGTGTGACCTGATGGGTGTCAGCTGACGTTGCCGGCTACCCGGGCGGCGCGCTCGGCGACCCGTACGACATCACCGGCGGCGAGCTGACGCCCGCGCCGGGTCTCCACCTCGTCGTTGACCCGCACCCGTCCGCTGGCGATGAGGGCCTTGGCGTCGGAGCCCGAGTCGACCAGGTCGGCCAGCTTCAAGAACTGCCCGAGCCGGATCGCGCCGTCGGAGACGGAGACCTCCGGGATCTGCATCAGGACTGGATATAGGAGTCGAGTTGGTCGCGCTCGAACTCGAGTTCGGCCATCCGGTTCTTCACAACGTCGCCGATGCTGATGATGCCGGTGAGTCGGCCGTCGGAGACGACGGGGACGTGGCGGATGCGGCGCTCGGTCATCAGCGACATCAGTGAGTCGAGGTCATGGTCGAGTTCGCAGGTGTGCACTTCGCTGGTCATGATCGAGTGCACTGCGCCGTCGAGAAGTTCGGCGCCGTCGCGAAGGCGGCGTACGACGTCGCGCTCACTGACGATGCCGTCGACCGACGAGCCGTCCGTGCTGACGATCAAGGCACCGACGTTGTGCTCGGCCAGGAGCCCGATGAGTTCGCGTACGGTCGCGTCCGGACTGATCGTGACGACGCCGTCGAGAGTTTTCCGCTTCAAGACCTCGTTGATGCGCATGGGCCACTCCTGTCGCTGTGCGGTGACCACAACGTACCCAGGTGCGGTGTCCGCGTGAAGGGTCTGCTGGACACTTGTCCGACCTGCGAGACCGGTCAGCGACCGCCGTGCTCGTCCTCGCCGCGCCTGCCTCGCAGTTGGCTCACCGAACCGGGGCCACGAACCGGGGCGTCCGGGTCGTCGTCGTCATGGGCGGTGCCGAGGAAGGCCAGCGCCGCGTCGTGCAGGTGTCCGTTGGTGGCCAGCGCGTTGCCGCCGAACGGGCCGTCCAGCACCGTCGAGGGCGGAGAAGCGTCCGCCGGCCTCGCGCACGATGATGTCGAGTGCTGCCATGTCGTGCAGTGCGAGTTCGGGTTCGGTGGCGATGTCGACCGCGCCCTCGGCGACCAGCATGTAGGACCAGAAGTCGCCAGTAGCGCGCGGGTCCGCCAGCAACGCCGGGTCAAGGACAAGAAGTCGTCGAGTCGACCCCGCTCATCCCAGCCGCCCAGGCTGCTGTAGGACAGCGACGCATCCTCCAGGCGGCGTACATCGGACACCTCGCAGCGCGTTGCCTTCAGCAGCGAACGGCCGGTCCAGGCGCCCTGGCCCGACGCTGGCCCACCAGCGCCGATGCAGCGCGGGGGCGGAGACCACGCCCAGCACCACCTCGTCGTCGACCGCCAATGCGATCAAGGTGGCCCAGACGGGAACTCCGCGGACGAAGTTCTTGGTGCCGTCGATCGGGTCGATGATCCAGCTGTCGCTGGGAGTGTCCGGTGCTGCCGTGCTCCTCACCGACGACGGCGTCACGAGAGCGTACGCGCGACAGCGTCCGGCGAATGGCTCTCTTCCACGGCCACGATCGGCCTCGGTGACCGGTGTCAGGTCGGGCTTGCTCATCACGTGCAGGTCGAGCGCGCTTGAAAGCGCGGCTCATGGTCAGGGAGTCGGCGTCGTCGGCCAGCACGTGGGCCAAGCGAAGATCGTCGGTGTAGTCCGGCACGCCAGTGCCCGTGATCGCCATAGTGACAGGGTAGATCCATGCGTCGCCATCAGTACGCCGACGCGTCATAGCGGGCCGCCAAGCAGCCGTCGGAAGGACTTCACCCGTTCGGCGTCGGCTGCTCCCGACTGCACGGCCACGTCGAGTCCGCACTCCGGCTCGTCCCCGCCGTGAGTGCAGCCGCGCGGGCAGTCCTCGGTCATCTCGTCGAGGTCGGGGAAGGCCTCGATCAGGTGCTCGGGCTCGACGTGGGCCAGCCCGAAACGAGCGGATGCCGGGGGTGTCGATGATCCAAGCCCGCCTGCTCCGGGCAGTGCCAGCATCAGCGCCGACGTCGAGGTGTGGCGGCCGCGGCCGGTCACTTCGTTGACGTGCCCGACGTCGCGATTGGCATCGGGCACCAGCGCATTGACCAGCGTCGACTTGCCCACCCCACTGTGGCCGATCAGCACGGACGTACGTCCGGCCAGGCGGGTGCACAACTCGGCCAGGTCGCCGTCGCGCTGGGTCACCACCCAGGGCACTCCCAGGGAGCGGTAGGTGCTCAGCAGCGTCTCGGGGTCCGCCAGGTCGGCCTTGGTCAGACACAGCAGGGGAGCCATGCCGGAGTCGTACGCCGCGACGAGGGCGCGGTCGATCAGGCGCGGTCGTGGCTCGGGATCGGCCAGCGCCGTGACGACGACGAGTTGGTCGGCGTTGGCCACGATGATGCGCTCGACGGGGTCGTCGTCGTCGGCGGTACGACGTAACACGGTGTGCCGCTCGCGCACCTCGACGATGCGCGCCAACGAGCCGTCCTGCCCGGAGACGTCACCGACCACCCGCACCCGATCGCCGACCACGACCCCTTTGCGGCCCAGGGGGCGGGATTTCATCGCCATCACTGTCGTGCCGTCCACATCGAGGGTGAAGCGTCCCCGGTCGACGGTGATGACCGAGGCCTCGACCGCGTCGTCGTACGTCGGGCGTTCCTTGGTCCGGGGCCTGGTGCGGCGACGCGGACGCTCGTAGTGCTCGTGATCGTGGTCGGAATAGCGTCCGGTCACACGTCCTCCACGAGCGCCGACCAGGTGGTCGCGAAGTCGGGGAACGTCTTGGCGGTGGTGGCGACGTTCTCCACGAGCACGCCCTCGACGCCGGCTCCGATCACCACGGCCGCGTGCGCCATCCGGTGATCGGCGTACGTCGCGAAGCGGCCACCGTGCAGACGAGCAGGCCGGAAGGCGAGACCGTCGTCGTGCTCGGTCACGTCGGCGCCGAGCGCACCCAACTCGGTCGCCAGTGCGAGCAGGCGGTCGGTCTCGTGACCGCGGATGTGGCCGATGCCGCTCAGGTGCGAAGGGGTGGTGGCCAGCGCGCACAGGGCGGCGACCACGGGAGTGAGCTTCTCCGACGTCGTGGAGGTCGAGATCCACGCCGAGGAGGTGTTCGGGTCCCCGCACACAGAGACCTCCCTCGACGAACTCGACCGCACAACCCATCAGGCTCAAGATCTCGCGGAGTCGGTCGCCTGCCTGCTTGGTGTGACGGGGCCAATCGCGTACGACGACCTCACCGCCGGAGACGGCAGCAAGTGCCAGGAAGGCTGCGGCATTGGAGAGGTCGGGCTCGATGGTGCGATCCCGGGCGGTGATCTGGCCGGGCGAGACAACCCACCGATTGGCATCGGTGTCGTCCACCGCCACGCCATGCTCACGCAACATCGCGACGGTCATCTCCACATGCGGCAACGACGGCATGGGTTTGCCGTCGTGCACCACGTCGGCGCCGCGCTCGAATCGTGCCCCGGCGAGGAGGAGCGCGGACACGAACTGGGAGGAGGCCGAGGCATCGATGACGACCTTCCCGCCGGCAACGGTGCCGGTGCCGTGGATCGAGAAGGGCAGCGACTCGCCGTGCACGTCGACGCCCAAGGTTGCGAGCGCGCCGAGCATGGCGCCGATCGGCCGTTGGCGCATGTGGCTGTCGCCGTCGAAGTCCACCCGCCCCTGTGCCAAGGCCGCCACCGGTGGGACGAACCGCATCACCGTTCCCGCCAGGCCGCAGTCCACGGTCGCGGGTCCGCTCAGGAGGCCTGGGTGCACGACCCAGTCGGGACCAGAAGTGTCGACGTTGCTTCCCAGCGAGCCCAGCGCAGCGGCCATCAGCATGGTGTCGCGCGAGTGCAGCGCACGGCGTACGACCGACGGACCGTCGGCGAGCGCGGCCAGGATCAGCGCTCGATTAGTCTCCGACTTGCTGCCCGGCAAGGAGACGATCGCGCGTACGGGTGCCTGCGCGGTCGGAGCGGGCCACAGGTCGTCGGTCACCTTGGCCATTGTTCCAGGGTTCGCTGAGTTGCTCAGCGGCGGGGTCGGTGGGTCCAGACCACAGCCGAGGGGCCGGCGAGCGTCGCGGCGCCGATCGAGAACAGGCCGAGGGTCGCAGTCGGGGATGCCGGCGCGGGCGCCGGCGGCAGTTCGACGGTCTGGGTGGTCGTCTGCGGGAGCCCGTTGACGGTCGTGGTGAGGGTGAACGTCACGGTGACGCTGCCGCCGTCGTTGCGCATGCTCGCGGAGAGGACGAGAGTCGTGTCGCCGGACACGATGCACGCGCCTGAACTGGTGTTGAGCCGCTCGCAGCGAGGGTCCGTGCTGGAGATCGCGACCGGGCCACTGGACTGCACGCGAAGCTCGGAGTCGGCCGAGGCGCCCGACACGACCAGGGTGATCGTGTAGTCGGGAGCGGAACCGGTGACGATCGCGGCCAACGGCGGTGTGGGCGTGCTGGTGGGCGTGCTGGTCGGGCTCGGGGTGGCGGTGCTGGTCGGGCTCGGACTGGGGCTGCTGGTCGGGCTCGGGCTTGGGCTGATGGTCGGGCTCGAGGTGGCGGTGCTGGTCGGGCTCGAGGTGGCGGTGCTGGTCGGGGTGAAACTGGGTGACGCTGAGGCGGAGACGGTGAGCGAGGCACTCGCCGTCGGGCTCACCGTGGAGGTTGCGCTGGTCGTGACTGACGGTGATGTCGTGGGGGTCGGGCTCCCGAGCGTCATGGTGCGGGTGGGGCTCGGACTGGTCGTCGGCATCGACGTGGCGACGGGCGGGGACGACGGCCCAGAAGTGGGCCCAGAACTGGGCGCAGAAGTAGGCCCAGGGGTTGGCCCAGAAGTCGGCCCAGAAGTCGGCCCAGAAGTAGGCGGGACCCCTGCCGTGGGCGCGACCGTTGCCTCGGCGGGGAGCGAAGTGGTGGCCGCACCGGGCTGGGACGGCTCGGTCGGTGCCCAGGTTGATACGTCGGGGGTGATCTGGCGATCTGCCGAGGAGAGGTCTGCGTCGGCGCCACCGAGCAGCGCGACGCTGGTCGCGGCGATCGCGACGGTCGCGGCAGCAGCGGTCGCCACCGCAACTCCGGTGTGCTGTACGACCAGGTCGCGGCCACGCGCGAGCAGAGTGCTCACGGCGGTGGACGCCGTCGTGCTGCCCCCGAGATAGCCCAGTCCCGCGGTGCCGAGCAGTGTGATCACCAGGATGCCGCGCAGGTTGCCGTTGATCTCGCAGAGTTCGAGATAGATCGCGGTGCAGGCGCGACATTCCTCCAGGTGAGTCTCGATCTTGGCGGCGTCGCGTTTGGAGCAGCCGCCGCGGACGTACGCTCCGAGGTTGTCGTGGGTGAACTGGCAGGCGTCGTCCTCGATCTCCTGGGCGTGCATCGTCAGGAATGCCTGGCGCAGACCTTCGCGCGCCCGATACGCCAACGCGGCCACGGAGTTCGGGCTCATTCCCAGCAGCGGTGCGATATCGGCCGGTTTGTGCCCCTCGACCTCTGTATGCCACAGCACGAGTTGCCACCGCTCGGGGAGCGACTCGAATGCCTTGGCGGCTGCGGCGTTCTCGAAGCCCTCGACCACGGTGTCGCGGAAGGGGACGCCCGGGTCGAACGGCTCGAGGTTGTCGGTGGTGTGCAACTTCGCGCCCGCGCGCACCTTGTCGATGTGGAGGCGACGTACGGCCGTCAGCAGATAGGCGCGGAATGCCACGTCCGGCCCCCCGCCGCGCTGCAGCACGCCGAGCACCTTCGCGAACGCGTCCGAGACCAGGTCATCGGCATCGGCCGCGCTGGTGAGTTGACGAGCCAGACGGGTCGCGGCACCGACATGGCGCCCGAAGAGTTCTCCGTACGCGTCAAGGTCTCCCTCGCGGACGGCCGAGATCAGTTCGGCGTCCGTGGGGCCGTGGGTGCGCGAGAGAGTGACAGGCACGTGAAGAAGACGCTCCTAACGGGGGAGAATGACGCAAGATCCTCGGTCCGGTCACTCCACCCCATGCTAGGCGGTGCAGCGGCAGCTGGCATCCAGAAATGTCCGCACAACCGCGTCATGGCAGGGGCGCCGCCACGTTTCCATGGTGTCGGGGCGACAACGGAAACGACGGGGGTGTGCTGACGTGTTGGGAATGTTCACCTCCCGCCGACGCGCCAGCGCGGCGCCTGCGTACGCGGTCGAGCTCGTACCCGCGGCCTGTGGGGGGTTGCGGGGAGAGTTCGCCAGCGTCGAGGAGGCCTTGGTCTCCGGCGCCGATCCATCGGTCGCCTGCAGCGTGGTTGGGCATGCTCTGGCCCTTCGGGGGTCATCCTTGGGGGAGTGCTTGACTGCGCTGCAGGCGACGTACCGGTCCGTACGCGGCACCGACCCGAGTTTCCGCGACGTACAGGCTCTGGCCGAGGCGTGGAGCGAAGCAACGCTCGGCTACCTGCACCAACTCTCGTGTGCGGACCCGATGACCGGACTGGCCTCACTCGCGCACCTGCGCGGAAGACTGACCGAGCTCTACCGAGCCGAGGCCGCACCGGGGGATATCCGCGACACCTATTCACTGGTGATCGTCGACGTGCTCGGCGGGGACCTCACGCACGGCGCTTCGGCGCGCCTTGCGTCGGCGCGTCGGGTCACGCGCGTGGGGCAGTCGGCACGCACGGTGTTCTCCGGCGCCGAGACGATCGCCCGCCTGGGCACGAACCGATTAGCGGTGCTCGCGCTTCGAGACGAGCAGTTGAGCCAACGCACCGCGTTGCTGCGCCGCCTGGTCAACGCCCTCGACCTCGAGGGGCGCCCCGTCCGCGTGTGGATCGAGGGCCTGCCGGGCTCGGATGCCAGCGCGGCCGTACTGATGGACGAACTCGCCCGGATCTGAGCCACCTAGGCTGGGTCTGTGTGTGGTCGCTATGCGTCGAGTCGCCAACCCGAGGACCTGATCGAAGAGTTCGAGATCCGGACCCCCCGTTTCGCCGCGCCTCTCGAGCCGGACTTCAACGTGGCGCCCACCAAGGAGATCTACGGCGTCGTGGCCCGACCTCCTGCCGAGGAGGATGAGCCCGAACGCCAGTTGCGAGTCCTGCGTTGGGGGTTGGTGCCTTCGTGGGCCAAGGACGCCAGCATCGGCAGTCGGTTGATCAACGCGCGGATGGAGACGGTCGCCGAGAAGCCGAGTTTTCGCAAAGCCTTCGCGAAGCGGCGTTGCCTCCTGCCTGCGGACGGATACTTCGAGTGGTATCCCACCGAACGGACCGGTCGTGGCGGCAAGCCGGTCAAACAGCCCTTCTACATCACCCCGAGAGACGGTGGGATCTTGGCGATGGCCGGGCTTTATGAGATCTGGCGAGACCCGAGCCGTGCCGAAGACGACCCGGACCGGTTTCGATGGACCGCGACGGTGATCACGACGACCGCCGAAGACTCACTGGGACACTTGCATGACCGGATGCCGTTGATGGTCGAGCCAGATCGTTGGCAGGGGTGGCTCGACCCGCGTGTCTCCGGTCCCGATCTTCTCGACCTTCTCCAACCCGCCGCGCCCGGACACCTGGACGCCTACCCGGTGGCGACCCTGGTCAACAACGTCAAGAACAACGGGCCGGAGCTGATCAAGCCGATTCCGATCGAGCCGGACACCGCCCAGCCGGACACCATCCAGTCGGACACCGAGGACGCCCTGTGGTGAGCCGGATCGAGGTCGACACGGCGTACGGACCGGGGCGACTGGTCATCGAGGCGGCAGCGGTTCCGCGAGGCACGCTGCTGCTCAGTCATGGTGCGGGCAACGGGATCGACACCCACGACCTCGCGGCGTTGGCCGCCACCCTGCCTGCCGCAGGCATCACGGTGGCGAGGTTCGAGCAACCCTGGCGCGTGGCCGGTCGCAAGGTCGCGACGCCGCCGGCCACGCTCGACGTAGGACTGACAGCAGCCGCCGGTCTTCTCGACACCGGGGGGCTTCTCGTCGTGGGCGGTCGCTCGGCCGGCGCGCGGTCGGCGGCTCGTACGGCACGAGCGCTCGGCGCCGCCGGGCTCCTCGCGCTGGCGTTCCCGTTGCATCCGCCAGGACGCCCCGAGAAGTCCCGACTCGACGAGTTGACCGGCGCAGGCGTTGCGACCCTGATCCTGCAAGGGGAGCGCGACCCGATGGGGCGTCCCGAGGAGTTCCCCGACCAGGAGTGGGAGCTTGTGGTGGTGCCGGGCGCCGACCACGGGCTCAAGGTGGCCAAGTCGTCCACGTTGGGTGCCGAAGGGGTGGCCCGACTGCTCACGGAATCGGTGCTGGACTGGTGGATCCGATCGTTCGGGAATCGTTGAGCGATCCTCGACGTTATCCGCCTCATGCAGGCAGTCCTGGAGAGACCGCGGGGGACCAGTGCGTTGTCGCTATCCCGACTAGGCTGGCCCGTGATGACAGACTCATACGACACAGATCCCGAGGCGATCGACCTCGCGCACGAGACCGACGCCGAGCGCTTGGTGCGCTTCGAGCGTGACGCCGTGCCGTTGCTCGACCAGCTCTACGGCGCCGCCATGCGGATGACTCGCAACCCCGCGGATGCCGACGACCTGGTGCAGGAGACCTTCGCGAAGGCGTGGGCCTCCTTCCACCAGTTCAAGCCCGGCACCAACCTCAAAGCGTGGATGTATCGCATCCTGACCAACACCTTCATCAACACCTACCGCAAGAAGCAGCGCCAGCCGCAGCAGTCGCTGACCGGCGAGTCGGGTGAGATCGAGGACTGGCAGTTGGCTCGCGCCGAGGCGCACACCTCCGGCGGGTTGAAGTCCGCCGAGATGGAGGCGTTGGAGCACCTGCCCGACAGCGAGATCAAGCAGGCCTTGCAGAAGCTGCCCGAAGAGTTCCGATTGGCGGTCTATCTCGCCGATGTCGAAGGATTCCCCTACAAGGAGATCGCCGAGATCATGGGTACGCCGATCGGCACCGTGATGTCGCGACTGCACCGCGGACGTCGCCAGTTGCGTGATCTGCTCACCGACTACGTCCGAGACAACGATCTCGTGCGGATCTCGGAAGGAGCCGACTCGTGAGCGCCGGCGAGCACAACCACGGCTTCGGCGTCACCGCCGAGTGCGCGCAGTTCCTGGATTCGATCGTCTATCTGATCGACAACGAACTGGCCGACGAGGATGTGGTGGCGGTACGCCTGCACATCGACGGCTGCACGCCGTGTCACGAACGATACGAGGTGCAACGCACCGTGAAGGCGGTCGTAGCCCGCTCGTGTGCCGAAAGGGCGCCCGAGGACCTGCGCGCGCGGGTGCTGATGTCGATCCGTGAAGTCCGGATCGAACTCGAAGGCTGACCGGCCTCGTGAATTGACGAGACCCCCGGCGATGCCGGGGGTCCGCGACGCTGAGATCAGCTCACGCGTTGGGGCGCTTGCCGTGGTTCGCGCCCTTCTTCTTACGCGCGCGGCGCTTGCGGCCGGTCTTGCCCATGGTGTTCCTCCTGGATCGAAGTGCGGATCAGTCTCTCAAATCGTGGGCGGCGCCGCTAATCGCGGGTCGGTCCGTGGGGTCAGCCGACGCGTGACATGAACCGCTCGGCATCCACGATCACGCGGGTGACCTCCCCAGTGCCGATCAGTCGGTCCCCCTCGCGCGCGGCGACGGTGAAGCGATGCAGTCGCCCGTCGACGTACGCGCTGTCGGCTGTGACGCTCACCGTCGACCCCACGGCCGACGCGGCGAGATGCTCGAACTGGATCCGGGTGCCGACTGAGGTGGCGCCCTCGGACAGGGCCGGCTCGATCGCGGCGCAGGTCGCGGCTTCGCACCAGGCGATCAGCCGGGGCGTGCCCAACACGGGCAGCGATCCCGATCCGACCGCCTGCGCGGTGTCTGCGTCTGTCACGGTGAAGGACAACACGGTCATCTCAACTCCTTGGTGAAGGCGATCAGTTCGGTTCCTGGCACGGGACTCCAGTCTCGTTCGGGTGCGCGCTGATAGCCGCGCCGAGCGTACAGGCGGTGCGCATCGCGCATGTCGGGCAGCGAGGAGAGCACCATCGAGGTGGCTCCGTCGTCGACCGACCGCTCCTCGCAGCGCGACACCAAAGCATCGCCCACCCCGAGCCCCCGGGCGTCGGGATGAACCGACAGCATCCGGAACTCGCCCTCGTCCGAGTCGGCCGAGAGTTCGCGCCACGGCGAGCCGGGCGGCGTGTACGTGACGCTGCCGAGGAGCCGACCGTCCGACACCGCGACCCACAGTTCGGCCTGCGTCGCCCTGGTCCGAGTGTCTCGCAGCCGCTGGATGTAGGGGTCGCCCGGACCCTGGGTGAAGGAGGCGTACGCCGCGACGGTCAGGTCGCCGATGGCCTCGAACTCGCTCTCCCGAGCCATCCGGATCTGGTACGACGGCAAAGGGCGCACCAACTCAGATGCCGAACGTGTTGCGCGGGTAGGCCGCGTTCACGTCCGTGACCACGTTGACCAGATAGGGCACCCCGGAGGCGTACGCCCGATCCAGCGCCGGACCGATCTGCTTGGGATCCGTGACCGTCTCGCCACCGCCGCCCAGCGCCCGCACGACACCGTCGTACGAGGTAGTGGGGGAGAGGTCAGCCACGACGTCATAGCCATAGAGCATCTGCATCGGGCCCTTCTCCAGACCCCACGCAGCGTTGTTGCCCATCACCATCACGACCGGCAGATTGTGGCGGACCAAGGTGTCGACATCCATCAGCGAGAAGCCGGCCGCGCCGTCGCCGAGCAGCAGCGTGATCTGGGCAGACGGGCGAGCCAGCCGCGCGGCGATCGCGGCGCCTAGGCCGGCACCGAGGCAGCCGTACGGCCCCGGGTCCAGCCAGCCGCCAGGACGCTGGGGCTCCACGAACTTGCCCGCGAACGACACGAAGTCGCCACCGTCCCCGATCACGACCGAGTCGTCGGCCAGGCGCGGGACGAGTTCGCCGTAGATGCGTGCCGGGTGGATCGGGTCGGCCTCGGCGGACAGCAGTTCGCGGTCCTTGGCCGTGGCGACCGCGACCGTCTCCTGGAGCGCGCCGGTCCACGCCGACCAGTCGGCGCGCGCTGTGCGTTCGACCGCAGACAACAGCGCGGTGAATACCTCACTCAGGTCGCCGGACGCCGACGCGGCGAGGTCGGCGTGACCGGAGATCTGCGCGGCCGAGTCGGCCACATGCACGACCTTGGCGAAGGGGAGCCCGTCGTTCTTCTCCGGCCCGCCGAATTGGCCGTAGCCAAGCCGGAAGTCCAGCGCGGTGCCGACGACGATCACCAGGTCGGCGCGCCCCAGCGCCTGACCGCGAGCCTTCGTCACCAACAGTGGATGGCCGCCCGGCACGATCCCGCGGCCCATGCCGTTGGTCAGGGTCGGAATCTGCAGGGCCTCGACGAAGTCGAGTGCCGCGACCTCCGCGCGATCGGCCCAGACGTCGGTCCCGAGCACGAGCACCGGGCGCTCGGCCTCGGCCAGCAGCATGGCGATCCGGTCCAGCGCATCGGTATCGACAGCGTCGCGAGGGGCGTACGTCGCGATCGGCTCGGGCCCGTCGGCATTGTTGAAGAACTCGTCCATCGGAATGTCGACGAACGTGGGGCCGCGGTGCGCCGAGCCGGCGGCTGAGAACGCTTCACCCAACCCCGCAAGCACTTCGCCGGCCGTCATCACGGTCCGGGCGAGCTTGGCCACCGGAGCGACGATCGGCGGCTGATCCAACTCCTGCAGCGAGCCGGTGCCCCACCGGTTCTGCGGGGCGCGTCCGCCCACGACCACCATGGGTGAGCCGGCGAACTGGGCCTGCGCGATGGCACTCACACCGTTGGTGACGCCGGGTCCGGCGGTGAGGACCGCGAGGCCGGGAGTGCGGGTGAGTTTGCCGGTCGCCTCGGCGGCGAACGCGGCGGTCTGCTCGTGGCGTACGTCCATGAGCCGCATCGGCGGATCGGCCTGCACCGCTCCGTCGTACATCGGGAACACATGCGCCCCCGAGAGAGTGAACATGGTCTCGACGCCGTAAGCGCGGGCGACGGCGACGGCGAGGGCTCCGGAGTGACCGCTGATCTGTTGGCTCATGAACGGAGGTTACCGGCCGGAAACCTGCCCCGGGCCCGGCGGTCAGGGGGCGGGCAGGTAGGCGGCGTTCGTACGGCTCAACGCAGCCACCACAGCCAGCAACAGATCCGCGCGCAACGGCGGCTTGCGTGGGCCTAGCGCGAGTTGGAGGTGCAGCGCACGCAGGAACGCCTCCGGTGCTGCTTGGTGGTCGCCCGGGTCGGTGCCTTCGGGCGTGCGCGCGGTCGCCTCGGCCACGATTCGCGCGATCCAGGGTTCGACGACACTCAGCGGCACCGTGCCGCGATGCAGCACCTCCAGCGTCGCCAGCGCGAGCCGGTCGTCCTCACGGGCTGTGAACCGCTGCCCGCGTACGAGCACCCGGTCGGCGATGACGTCCAAGATCACCGTGAGTTCGTGAATCCGGCAGTGCGGGGACGCGGCGAGGGCGCCGAGGGCGTCGGCGCCATGCGCGAGAGCGTGCGCCCACCCCTTCTGTGTCACGAAGCCGCGCAGATCCTTCTCACGCAGCAGCCACGACATCAGGTGGTCGCCCCAGCGCAACACCTGCCCCGCGGAGACCAGCCCGTGCTCGGTGTCTCGGGTGATGATCTGCGCCAACACGAGGGCCGAGAAGCTGCGGCGGAAGACCGTGTCGCAACCCTGCTCGCCGAGACCGACGGTAAGACCCGCGGTCATCCCGTCGCCCAGCCCTGGGAGCAGGTCGTCATAGACGCCGCGTTCGATCCAGGTCGCGAGCAACGGGAAGGCGATCCCGTCTCGCTGAGCCGGGTCCGGGGAGCCGAGCATGGTGGTCAATTCGGCGGTCAGATCGGTCAGGGCACGGTCTGTCGGGACCTCAAGGCCCGACGCCATCACCCTTCGCCAATAGCCCGAGACCATGAAGCCATCTTGCCAAACCCGGGTCTACGCTGGCGCAGTGCCGTCCCTGTCCGAGTTGGTCCGTGCGCACACCGACCTGACCGATGAGGACATCGCCTGGCTACAGCGTCTGATGGCCGACTGGCAGATCATCGCCGACCTCTCCTTCGCCGACCTGGTGTTGTGGCTGCCCGACGAGAGCGGCCAAGGTTTCTGGGCCGGCGCGCAGATGCGCCCGACGACCGGCCCGACCGCCTACGTCGACGACGTGGTCGGCACGTTCGTGCCGGTCGGTCGTCGACACCTGCTTGATCGCGCCTGGTCCGAAGGACGGCTGATGCGCGACGGCGACCCTGAGTTGCGCGACAACGTGCCGGTACGGGTGGAGGCGATCCCCGTCCGCCGCAACGGAGCCGTGATCGCGGTGGTCGCGCGCAACACCAATCTGCAGGGGATCCGTACGCCCTCGCGTCTGGAACTCTCCTATCTCCAGACGGCAGGCGAACTCACCCAGATGATCTCCGAGGGCACCTTTCCCTCTCCGACGGCGCGCGGCGATCACGCCGACTCACCGCGCGTGGGGGATGGGTTCCTCCGGCTCACACCCGGCGGCCAGGTCAGTTATGCCAGTCCCAACGCCTTGTCGCTGTATCGCCGACTGGGCCATCACGGCGACCTCGACGGTCTCTCCTTGGCGGACGTGACGAGGGCGCTGGTCCCGGTGACCCGTCGCGGCGACGAGGAGACCCTCTCGGCGATCCTCGGTGGCCGAGCAGACCGCGACTCCGAGGTCGCCACCGACGATGTCGCGGTGGTGTTTCGCTCGATCGCGCTCACGCGAGGCGGCGAACATCTCGGTGCGGTGATCTTGGTGCGCGACGTCACGGACCTGCGTCGTCGCGATCGGGAACTGGTGACCAAGGACGCGACCATCCGCGAGATCCACCACCGAGTGAAGAACAACCTTCAGACCGTCGCGGCGCTGTTGCGCCTGCAGGCTCGCCGGATCGACGAGCCCGCCGCCCGCGAAGCGCTGCAGGAGGCGGTGCGCCGGGTCGGTTCGATCGCGCTGGTGCACGACACATTGAGCCATTCGCTCGAAGGCGTGGTCGACTTCGACGAGATCGCGGACCGGCTCGGCGACATGGTCACCGACGTCAGCTCGACCGGAGCCCACGTACGAGTCGTGCGCCGCGGCGCGTTCGGCAACCTGCGCTCCGAGACCGCTACGGCACTGGCGATGGTGCTCACCGAGATCTTGCAAAACGGGGTGGAACACGGTTTCGCCGAGGGCGACGAGGGCTCCATCGAGATCACGGCGCGACGCGAGCGGGGTCGCCTGCTGGTCGACGTGCTCGACGATGGGCGCGGCCTGCCCGCGCACTTCGATCCCGATCAGTCGGCCAGCCTCGGCCTGTCGATCATCAAGACGCTGGTCGAGAGTGAACTCGCCGGCACCTTCCGCATCGGCTCCGCGAAGCCGGGACGCGGAGTGCTGGTGGAGTTGGTGTTGACGGCGACGTGAGTTCAGGCCGGCTCTGCTCGGCGCTCAGACCGGGGTACGCACGCGGTTGCGGGCATTGCGACGCTTGAGCGCCCGGCGCTCGTCCTCGCTCAGGCCGCCCCAGACTCCGTGGTCCTGACCAGCCTCGATGGCCCACGCCAGGCACTGTTCGCGCACCTCGCAGCGTCGGCAGACGGCCTTCGCCTCTTCGATCTGGAGGATCGCAGGGCCGGTATTGCCGATGGGAAAGAACAGCTCCGGGTCCTCGTCCAAACACGCGGAACGGCTGCGCCAATCCATGGAATTGCTACTTCTTTCTTCGACCGGGGCCTCGCAGGGGTCTTCCAACAAGGTGCTGCCTCGCCGGAGTGTGTGAATCCGTTCACGAGGCAAGCCCTAGCGTCGCAAGAGATTGCGGCTGACACAAGGGTTTACCTCGGGCAGTGTTGCGTCACCTGTGTCACAACTGATTTCGTCGTCAACTAGCATCCAGGCCGTGGAGAAGCGCAGCCGACCGGTCCCGCCGCCTCTCGTTGTGGCGACGGCGGTCGCCGGGATCGAGGCGTCGTTACTGGCGATCATGGGCGTGTTGGAGGTCGCGACGTTCGACGCCACGCGTGCGGCGATGGGCACCACGACCGCGATCTTCTTCTTCGGTTATGCCGCTGCGCTGGCGTGGTGTGCCTTCCGGCTGTCCCGTCTCGATTCCTGGGCGCGCAGTCCGGTCGTGCTGGCCCAGCTCATCCAACTCGGGGTGGCCTGGAGCTTCCGCGGTGGTGCCACGACGTGGGTTGCGATCGGGCTGGCGCTGCTAGCCGGCGTCGTACTGGTCGGGATCTTCCATCCCCGCAGCATCGAGGCGCTCGCCGACGAGCCCTGAGCCCGGGGGTCAGTGGTCGGCTTCGGCCAGTGACTCGCCCAGGGATTCACGCAGCCGCGTCAAGGTGCGCGTCAGCAGGCGACTGACGTGCATCTGCGAGACACCGATCTCGGCCGCGATCTGCGACTGCGTCATGTTCTTGAAGAAACGCAGCATCAGGATCTTCTTCTCCCGCGGTTCGAGTTGGTCCAGCAACGGCTTGATCGACTCACGGACCTCGACGTGCTCGAGGTTGACGTCCTCCACGCCGATCGCGTCGAGCATCGGAGTCGAGTGGTCGTCATGCTCGGTCGTCGCATCAAGCGACAGCGTCGAATAGGCGTTGCTCGACTCCATGCCCTCGACGATCTCTTCGATCGTGCAGCCGATCTGCTCGGCCAGCTCACCGGCTGTCGGCGAGCGGCCCAGACTCTGGGTGAGTTCCGCGCTGGCCGAGGTGATCTGCATCCGCAATTCCTGCAGCCGCCGGGGCACGCGGATGGCCCAGCCCTTGTCGCGGAAATAGCGCTTGATCTCGCCGATGATCGTCGGGGTGGCGTACGTGCTGAACTCGACCCCGCGCTCGGTGTCGAAGCGGTCCACCGACTTGATCAGGCCGATCGTCCCGACCTGGACGAGATCTTCCAGTGGCTCGCCACGGTTGCGGAAGCGGCGTGCGCAATGCTCGACGAGGGGCATATGCAACTGGATCAGGCTGTCCCGAGCGCTGGCGCGGACCGCCTCGCTGGCGTCGGGGTCGCGGAAGTCGAGGAAGAGTTCGGCCGAGCGCGCCCTCGTGATCTCCACGCGGGTGCGGCTGTCGCTGACCTCCCCGACCGACTCAGTACCGAGATCTTGTTCGGTCATGTCAGGCTTCTACTCCCGCGAGAGAGGAGTCCACGAGCAGGCGTACGACGAACTCGCTGTTGTCGGTCGCGACGTCGGCGTCGGTCGCCAGCGCTGACAGGACCGTCCAGGTGAAGGAGTCGTACTCAGGGAACGCGCCCTCGATCGCCAGCACGCGTACGACCACCTCGACCTGTGTGGGCGCCAGCCGGAAGGTGCAACGCAATTGGCTGTCGGGGCTGGCGTGTCCCAGCGCCATCGCGGCAGCCTCGCCGACCGCGATCCGCAGGTCTTCGACGTCGTCCATCGTGAACTGCAATCGCGCCGCCAGTGCCGCCGTCGTGGTGCGCAGCATCGACACGTAGGCACCCTCGGCAGGAACCGTGATCTCCACCTCGGCGTCGGGTGACCCCTCGGTGATGCTCGTCGTGGGCGCGTTGGTCATCAAGGATCCTTCACGGTCGGCACCGGTGTTGCACAGAGACTAAACGACAGCCGGGCCCGCGAAGCGCGGACCCGGCTGTCGGGGGTATGAAGTCGTGACCTAGGCGGCAAAGCCGCGTGGTGGACCGTAAAGAAGTCATGACCACGGCGGCGCGGCCGCCGGGGGTCATGACTTCTTGGTCTCCCAGAAGATCTCGGCGATCTCGTCGATCTTGGCGAGCAGTTCGTCGGCCTTGGCCGCGTCCATCTCACCCTTGGTGCCGCCCGCACCGGCCAGCTTGGTGGCCTCGTTGACCAACGTGTGGAGTTGGGGGTACTTCTCGAAGTGCGGGGGCTTGAAATAGTCGGTCCACAACACCCACAGGTGGTGCTTGACCAACTCGGAGCGCTGCTCCTTGATGATCAGGGCACGGGTGCGGAAGTCGGGATCGTCGTTGTCGGCAACCTTCCCGATGAGCGCCTTGATCGACTCGGCCTCGATCCGGGCCTGAGCCGGGTCGTAGACGCCGCACGGCAGATCGCAGTGCGCCGAGACGTCGATGGTGGGAGCAAGAAGTCGCATGAGTGACACAACCTTTCGAACGTGGTCAGTACTTTGCGACACTATCGCTCTATGCGCCGACCTCACACCCCACGTTCAGGTGTGCTGCCGTGGGGGTTGGCCAAGGTCCACGGTAGGTCGATGGAACCTACGCTGCACGCGGGCGATCGACTCTTCGTGTCGTACGCCCGCGAGGCCCGCGCGGGAGACCTGGTTCTGGCGCGTTTCCCAGATGGTGCGCTGGTCGTCAAGCGGGTGGCGGACGTGCGAGAGACCCGCACCGGAGCCCCGGGCGTCTGGCTGCTCAGCGACGACCCGCACCACGGCGTCGACTCCCGGCACCGGGGCGTCATCGCCGACACCGACGTGCTGGCAGTCGTACTCGCGAGGGTGTGGCCGCGACCGCACGTGGGGTTGTGGAAGTATTCTGCGTCGTGAGTTCTGACCATCCCTTCGCTGGCGATCCCGTCTTCGACCTGCATGTCGGCGGCAAGATGGAGATCGTCTCGACGGTCGCTCTCGGTGGCAAGGACGAACTCTCGCGTGCGTACACGCCCGGAGTCGCCCGTGTCTGCGAGGCCATCGCCGAGGACCCGATCATGACGCGGCACTACACCTGGGTGCCCAACACGGTGGCCGTGGTCACCGACGGCACCGCCGTGCTGGGCCTGGGCGACATCGGGCCTGCGGCCGCGATGCCGGTAATGGAGGGCAAGGCCGTGCTGTTCAAGCAGTTCGGCGGTGTCGACGCGGTGCCGATCTGCTTGGCGACCACCGATACCGAGGAGATCATCGAAACCGTCGCTCGGATGGCACCGTCCTTCGGTGGCATCAACCTCGAAGACATCTCCGCCCCGCGGTGTTTCGAGATCGAGGACCGGCTCAAGGAGCGCCTGGACATCCCGGTCTTCCACGACGACCAGCACGGCACCGCCGTGGTGGCGCTCGCGGCCCTCAAGGGTGCCCTGGTGTTGACCGGGCGTACGCCGGACACCACGCGCGTCGTCATCTCCGGGGCAGGCGCAGCCGGGGTCGCGGTCGCGAAGATCCTGCTGGGGGCGGGCATCCGCGATCTCGCCGTGGTCGACCGTCAAGGCGTCCTCAACTCCCAGCGCGCCGACCTCACTGCCGTGAAGTCCGAACTCGCCCGCCTCACCGCCGACAACTTCGGTCGTGCGGGCACCTTGGCCGACGTGATGCGCGGCGCGGACGTCTATATCGGGGTGTCCGGGGGATCGGTGCCCGAGGAGATCGTGTCCACGATGGCCGACGACGCGATCATCTTCGGCCTGGCCAACCCGACGCCCGAGGTCCACCCCGACCTGGCGCACAAGTACGCCAGTGTCGTGGCCACCGGCCGCTCGGACTACCCCAACCAGATCAACAACGTCCTGGCGTTCCCCGGCATCTTCCGCGGCGCCTTCGACGTCCACGCCTCGGCGATCACCGAAGGCATGAAACTCGCCGCCGCAGACGCCCTGGCGGCGTTGGTCGCCGAGGACCTCACTCCCGAATACATCGTGCCTTCCCCCTTCGACCCGCGCGTCGGTCCGGCCGTCTCGGCGGCTGTTGCCGAGGCCGCGCTGCGCGACGGGGTCGCACGGGTCTGACTCCGGTGGGGAGATAGCGTGGCAGACATGTTCGCCGTCTATGCCGAGTCCTTCTCCACCGACGACCCGCTGTCCGGCCTGGTGGTCGGCGAGCGCCCCGAACCCGAGGTGCCCGACGGCTGGACCACGGTGACGGTCAAGGCCGCGAGCCTGAACCATCACGACCTCTGGTCGTTGCGTGGCGTGGGTCTTCGCCAGGAGTCGTTGCCGATGATCTTGGGCTGCGACGCGGCCGGTGTCGACGAGGACGGCCACGATGTCGTCGTGCACGCCGTCGTCTCAGACCCGAGTTGGACCGGTGACGAGACCCTCGACCCGAAGCGGTCGCTGCTCTCCGAGCGCTATCAGGGGACGTTGGCCGACAAGGTCGCGGTGCCGCGGCGCAACGTGATCGCCAAGCCCGCGTCGCTGTCGTACGAGGAGGCCGCGTGCCTGCCGACGGCGTGGCTGACGGCGTACCGGATGCTCTTCACCCAAGGGGACCTGAAGCCCGGCGACACCGTCCTGGTGCAGGGCGCGGGCGGGGGAGTTGCCACCGCGTTGATCACGCTCGCTCGCGCGGGCGGTCTGACGGTGCTCGCCACGTCGCGCGACGAGGGCAAACGCCAGCGGGCCCTGGAGATCGGCGCGCACGAGGTCTTCGAGTCGGGGGCCCGACTCCCGGTCAAGGTCGACGCCGTGATGGAGACGGTAGGTCGGGCCACCTGGTCGCACTCGATCCGGGCCTTGCGTCCCGGCGGCAAGATCGTGATCTCCGGGACTACGTCTGGACCCAACCTCGATGACGCCGAACTCACCCGGATCTTCTTCCTGCAGTTGCAGGTCGTCGGTTCGACCATGGGCACCCGGACCGAGCTCGCGTCGTTGGTGAACCTGCTCGACGCGACCGGCGCCCGTCCGCTGATCGACCGCACCCTGCCGATGGACCAGGCCCGCGACGGGTTCGCCGCGATGGCCGCCGGTGACGTCTTCGGCAAGATCGTCTTCACTCGATGAGTCGTACGCACGCCCTGACCGGTGCCGGCTCCGGGATCGGCCGCGCGATCGCGGAGATCCTGCGTGACCGCGGCGACCAGTTGATCCTGCTGGTCCGTGACGCCGAGAGGATCGACCAGTTGCGCACCGAGTTTGCGCGCGCGGAGTTCGTGGAGGCCGACCTTGCCAGCCCCGGCAGTCTGCATGGCATCGGGCGGGCCGTGGGTCGTACGGTCGACTCGCTGGTGCACGCCGCCGGGATCGTCGATCTGTCGCCGGCGGCCCAGCAGCGCCTCGATCCCTGGCAGGAGCAACTGGACGTCAACCTGACCTCGCCGGCGATGCTGACCCGCGAGTTCCTGCCCCACCTGCGTGCATCTCGGGGCACGCTCGTCTTCGTGAACTCCACTGCCGGACTGGCCGCCAACGCGACCTGGGGTGCGTACGCCGCCTCGAAGTTCGGACTGCGAGCCTTCGCCGATGCCGTGCGTGCGGAGGAACGCGACGTCCGGGTGACCACCGTCTTCCCGAGCCGTACCGCGACGCCGATGCAGGCGCGGGTGCACGCCCAGGAAGGGCGCGACTACGCCGAGGACGACTGGATGACGCCGCAGACCGTGGCCCGCAGTGTCGTGCAGGTGCTCGATCTGCCGGCAGACGCCACGATCACCGACGTCACCATTCGCACGTCCTAAGCCCGGCTCAGCCGAACGACATCGTGAAGCGCGCCATCCGCGCCGACGACAACTGACGGGCTTGGCCCAACCAGCCGAGCGGTCCGTCCGGGGCGAACTCCCAGCGACCCCGACAGGGCAGGGTGCGCGCTCGCCCGCGCAGCGTCGTCACGCGGTCTTCGCCGCCGGTCTCATCGACGCCCGGCTGTTGCGCGATGCCCTGGAAGGGCAGCGGGGGAGCGATCACCGAGATGTCGTGAAAGGTGGCGCTCGCGATCGGATGCCGACCTACGGACGCGGACCAGTCGGTGTGGGACAGCGGACCCGTACGCGCGGACTCGAAGGTGAAGTCGCACAGGTCCTTCGGGATCGCCCACAACTCGCGTCCGCCCTGGCGAGACTCCGGCGAGTCCACCCAGATGTCGGTGATCGTGACCGCACGCGCACGTCCCCCGTCAGGGGGCGCATCGGCCATTCGACCGACCAGCAACTCGCTGTAGGTCAGCGGGGAGGGTTCGGCGTACGACACGAAGGCCGCGCCGTAGACGCCGGCAGGACGTCGTGCATCGACTGCGGTGGGAAGGCGGAAGAGCGACAACCAGAGGTCGCCGGTCATGCGCCAAGGTGCCGGCGGATACATCAGTCCTCGGGGTCGTCCTCGCGCGCCAGCCAGGTGGCCAGGCGCTCGATGGCGGTCTCGAACTCGGGGTGCTGATCGGTGAAGTCCTGCAACCGATCCGCGACCCAGGCCAGGTTGACCTCTTCATCGCCACGGCGCTTGTGCAACTCCTCGATGCCGCGATCGGTGAAGTACATGGCGCGCTCCCCTCAGTAGTCGTCGCGCGTCTCGTCGGCGGTCGCCGCGAAGGCACGAGCGAGCAGGTCCTTCTGCTCCTCGGTGTGCCGCTTGAGGGTGCCCACCGACGGCGAGGACGAGGCGGCGCGCGTGATGCCTTCGACCTCCACGTCGAGAGCCGGCCAGACGTTGACCGCGTAGTTGGGCCACGGCCCCATGTTGAACGGCTCGTCCTGCACCCAGCGGATCTGCTTGAGGTTGGGGTAGCGGCCCAGTTCGGCCTTCAACTCCTCCAACGGCCAGGGGTAGAGTTGCTCGACCCGAGCCACCGCGAACTTGCCGCCGTCCTCGCGCTTGCCGCGCTCGACCATCAGGTCCCAGGTGATCCGACCCGAGCACAACAACAGCACCTCGACCTCGGCCGGGTCCGCGACACCGTCGCCGATGACCGGTCGGAACTCGCCCTCGGTGAAGTCGCTGGGCTGCGATGCGGCCTCCTTGCGCTTGAGCATCGACTTGGGAGTGAAGATGATCAGGGGCTTGTGCTCCTCGCCCAACGAGTGGCGGCGCAACAGATGGAAGTGCGACGCCGGAGTCGACGGCTGAGCCACGACGAACGCATCATCGGCACACATCGTCATGAAGCGCTCGATCCGCGCCGACGAGTGGTCGGGGCCTTGTCCCTCGTACCCGTGCGGCAGCAACATCACGACACCGGACTGCTGGCGCCACTTGGTCTCACCGGAGGTGATGAACTCGTCGATGATGGTCTGTGCGCCGTTGACGAAGTCGCCGAACTGCGCCTCCCACAGCACCAGGGCATCGGGTCGCGCCACGCTGTAGCCGTACTCGAAACCGAGAGCGGCGTACTCCGACAGCAACGAGTCGTAGACGAAGAACTTCGCCTGGTCCTCGCTGAGATTGGCCAGCGGAGTCCACTCGTCGGCGTTGACGCGGTCGATGATGGTCGCGAAGCGCTGCACGAAGGTGCCACGACGCGAGTCCTGACCCGCCAGGCGTACGGGACGCCCCTCCATCAGCAGCGAACCGAGCGCCAGAATCTCCCCGGTGCCCCAGTCGATCGGGCCGTCGGTGATCGACGCGGCGCGGCGCTGCAACTGTGGCATCACCTTCGGGTGCACCGTGAAACCCTCGGGCGGGCTGGTGTACGCATCCGAGATCCGCTTGAGCACCTCGGGGGCGACCGCGGTGGTGGTGTCGCCGCCGAGTTTCTCGGGGTAGTCGGGCACGGTCGTCCACGAGGACGGTTGAGTGTTGGCCTCGCGTACCTCGGTGAAGACCCGCTCAAGTTGCTGCTGATAGTCGCGCAGCACGGTCTCGGCCTCTTCGATCGTGATGTCGCCACGACCGATGAGCGACTCGGTGTAGAGCTTGCGTACGGAACGCTTCTGCTCGATCAGGTCATACATCAGCGGCTGGGTGTAGGACGGGTCGTCGCCCTCGTTGTGTCCGCGCCTGCGGTAGCAGACCAGGTCGATCACGACATCCTTGTTGAACGCCTGACGGAACTCGAACGCGAGCGCCGCGACCCGGACACAAGCCTCCGGGTCATCACCGTTGACGTGGAAGATCGGCGCCTGCACCATCCGGGCCACGTCGGTGCAGTAGAGCGACGAACGCGACGAGCCGGGGGAGGTCGTGAAACCGACCTGGTTGTTGACGACGACGTGGATCGTGCCGCCGGTGCGGTAGCCGCGCAGTTGCGACAGGTTGAGCGTCTCGGCCACGACCCCTTGGCCCGCGAAGGCCGCGTCACCGTGGATGAGCAGCGGCAACACCGGGTATTCGGAGCCCTTGTTGAGCACGTCCTGTTTGGCGCGTGCGATGCCCTCCAGCACCGGGTCGACGGCCTCGAGATGGGACGGGTTGGCGGCCACCGAGACGTTGATCCGGTCGCCGAACTCCGAGACGTACTCGCCCTCGGCACCGAGGTGATACTTCACGTCGCCAGAACCCTGGACCGTACGCGGGTCGATGTTGCCCTCGAACTCGCGGAAGATCTGTGAATAGCTCTTGCCCACGATGTTGGCCAGCACGTTGAGGCGGCCACGGTGCGCCATGCCGATCGCGACCTCTTCGAGACCGGCGCCGGCGGCCTTCTCGCAGATGTCGTCCACCAATGCGATGGTGGTCTCGCCGCCTTCGAGTGAGAACCGCTTCTGGCCGACGAACTTGGTCTGCAGGAACGTCTCGAAAGCCTCGGCCTGGTTGAGCTTGAGCAGGATCCGCAACTGCTCCTCTCGGGGCACCTTCACGTGCGGCTTCTCGACCCGCTCCTGGATCCAGCGACGCTGCTCGGGATCCATGATGTGCATGTACTCGATGCCGATGGTGCGGCAGTAGGAGTCGCGCAGGATGCCCAGGATCGAGCGCATCTTCATGAAGCGCCGTTCGCCGCCGAATGATCCGGTGGCGAACTCGCGGTCGAGGTCCCACAGCGTCAGTCCGTGCGACTCGACCTCGAGGTCGGGGTGGCTGCGCTGGCGGTATTCGAGCGGGTCGGTGTCGGCCATCAGGTGCCCACGCACGCGATAGGCGTGGATGAGCTCCTGGACGCGAGCCTGCTTGCTGATCTCGTCGTCGTGGCTGGTGGAGATGTCCTGAGCCCACTTGATGGGCTCGTACGGGATTCTCAGGCTGGCGAAGATCTCGTCGTAGAAGCCGTCCGCACCGAGCAGCAACTGGTGTACGCGGCGCAGGAACTCTCCGGACTGGGCACCCTGGATGACGCGGTGGTCGTAGGTCGAGGTGATCGACATGACCCGGCTGATGGCGTTGCGTGCGACGGTTTCCTCGGAGGCGCCTTGCCATTCGGGGGCGTAGTCCATCGCCCCGACGCCGATGATCGCGCTCTGGCCGGGCATCAACCGTGGCACCGAGTGCACCGTGCCCAAGCCGCCGACGTTGGTCAGGGAGAAGGTCGTGCCCTGGAAGTCGGCAACCGTGAGCTTGTTGTCGCGCGCCTTGACCACGATGTTCTCGTACGCGGTCCAAAAGCCCGCGAAGTCCATCGTCTCGGCGGCCTTGATCGAGGGCACCAGAAGTTGGCGCTGGTCGCCCTTCTTGATGTCGATGGCCAGGCCGAGGTTGATGTGGGCCGGGGTGACGAGGTTGGGCTTGCCGTCGACCTCGGCGTAGGAGTTGTTCATCTCCGGCATCGACTTCATCGCCTTGACCAGCGCGTAGCCGATCAGGTGCGTGAAGGAGACCTTGCCGCCTCGTGCTCGGGCGAGGTGGTTGTTGATGACGGTGCGGTTGTCCCACAACAACTTGACCGGCACCGAGCGGACCGAGGTCGCGGTCGGGACGGTCAACGAGGACTCCATGTTGGTGGCCGTACGCGCGGGGGCACCGCGCAGCACGGTGTAACTCGGCTCGTCGCCGGCCTCGGCCGGAGCCGCCTTCGTGGCGTCCTTCGCCACGGGGGTGCTGGTGCCCTTCGCCGGCTCCGCAGCAGCGGTGTCGGGGCGCGGTCGCGCCACGGACGGGGGAGTGGACTTCGCCTCACCCTTCTGTGCCGGGGGCTGCTCCTGCTTGGCCGAAGGCTGTTTCTCGGCCGACTGCGGGGTCTTCCGCGACTCCTGGGCCGGTGCGGACGCCGATTGCGACTTCTCCGCAGCGCGCGCACTGGAGGCGGAGCCGTCACCGGACGAGGAGTCGGCACTCGCGCCGTTGGCGCCGAAGTACGCGGCCCACTCCTCACTCACGCTGCTGGGATCTGCTTGATAGCTCTCCCGCATCTCCTCCACGAGCCATTCGTTGGCTCCGAGGTCGTTGGACGGCTGGACGGATGCGTGACTGCCGGACTGGGCAGAGGGCTGCGGCACGGGTTGATTCGCCTCATCTCGAAACGTGCGCGGGACTTTCAGGCAAGGCTACTTGCACACGCGAGGGAAATGCAGGGTGGCGGGCCCGGAGTGCGGCACTCTGGTCTCGCCGACCGACTCGGTGCGCGGTCCGGACCTTCCCCAGTCACTGTCAGGAGCGATCCGATGGTCGTCGCCAGTCCGGCCAGAGCGCGGCTGCTCGCGGCCTTGTGCGTACTGCTGATCGCCCTACTCGGCGTGGATCTCATGGGCGGGGACCAGGCTTCGGGCCGACTCGCCACCGGAGATTCCGTACGCCTGGTCAAGTCCCGCTCCGACGTCAGCGCCGGCGTCGTGGTGGGGCGCGTACCCGACAAGCAGCGCCATCGGGCGGTGCGCCGCGCGGCTCGTATGGTCGACGCCTGGCTCGACGCGGCCTTCGTGCGCGAGGACTATCCGCGTACTCACTACCCGAAGGCTCTCGGCGCGTTCACCCCACAGGCCAGGCGTGCGGCTCGTCGTTCTCGCAACCTGCTCACCAACGCCGACCTGGGTCGCAGGATCGACGGGGTCGAGGTGCTGACCCGGCGCATCCGCGTGGATCTGCTGGCGACCGACCGCCGCCCGCGCGTGGCGACGGCGCACCTGCGTCTGCGGCTACGAACGCACGGGCAGCGCGCCCGAACCGTGATCGTGCGTGGGCGGCTGTTCCTGGAGCCGACCCGACACGGGTGGCGGATCTTCGGTTACGACCTGCGGAAGGGTCGCCGATGAGAGCGCGGATCGTACGACGCTTGGTGCTCGCCGTGATGTTGGGCGTGGCGGTGCTCAGCCTGCCCGACTCGACCCAGGCGCCGACGGACGTCGAACTCGTGAGGATCCGCGCGGCCCAGAGCGTCGGCGCGAGTGATCGGGTGGTGTGGATCCTGGCGGTCGGTTCCGACGCGCGTCCGGGCCAGCCGATGAACCGCTCGCACGGCGACGCGTTGCAACTGGTCGGGATCAACCCCCGCACTCGGGCCGCGACCGCGATCGGAGTGCCGCGGGACTCGTGGGTCACGATTCCCGGGCACGGTCGCAACAAGATCAACTCGGCGTTGGTGTTCGGCGGCCCGAAGGCGATGGCAGCCGCGGTGTCGCGACTGATCGGGATCACCCCCGACTATGTCTTCGTGTCGCGTTTTGAGTTCTTCGAGCAGATGGTGGACGACATCGGGGGGATCTCGGTGCAGAACCCGCGTACGTTCTCCGATCCGTACCTGCGCAAGCGCGGCTTCCGGCAAGGGCGAATCCGGCTCAACGGGTTCGAGGCGATGGCGTTCTCCCGGATCCGCAAGTCGCTGCCCCGCGGTGACTTCGACCGCTCGGCCAACCAACAGCGCACGCTGCGCGGCATCCACAGGCGGATCCACTCGAACGCGAAGCGCCCCGGCTTCATTGATCGAGGTGTGCTTACGGTGCTGCAGCACACCTCGACGAACCTGCGACCCGGCGAACTCTTCCGGCTCGCCCAACTGGTGGCACAGGTGGAGCCGGGCAAGATCACCACATGTGTGATCGGCGGTGGCGTCGGGTGGGTAGGCCCGCAGTCGGTGGTGTTCCCAGACGTACTCCAGGCCAGACGACTCGGTCGTGACGCCCGTCGCGACGCGCGGATCAGTCGCTGCTGACCGCGCTCACCAGGTGGTAGATCACCGGCTCGGAGTGGTCTCGATGGAAGGCGACGAAGAGTCGTGACACGTCGATGTGCAGCCCCTCACGGCGCAACGTGGCCTCGAAGTCGTACGGCTCGGGGCGATGCACCCTGATCGGTCCGGACGGTGGGGTGATCACCTCGTCGGCGGCCTGTTGTGGTGCGTACCCGTGGATCCGGGTCTCGCAGGTGAGGACGACCCGCCCACCGGGTGCCACCCGCTCGGCGATCCGCGTCAGCGTGGCGGTGAGGTCGGGTGCCATCTCCAGGACCCCGGCCGAGACGATCAGGTCGTACGTCTCCTCGGTGCTGCTCAGCCACGCGTCCAGGTCGGCGACCTCGATGCGGACGCCCTCCTCGCGCGCGAAAGCGTCCCTGGCCACCTGGGCCATGCCTGGCGAGAGCTCGACCAGTGTGACCTTCGCGTCGGGCAGCACCGTGCGTACGGCTCGCGTCGTCTGCCCGGTGCCCCCGCCGAGGTCGAGCACGTTGTCGGCGCTGACGGCTTGGTCGCGCAGGACGTGGATCAGGTGGTCGTTGCTGGTCCAGTCGGTGGCGGTGCGCCCGTCGTACCCCGACGCGATCGCGTCGTAGTGCGCGCGGATGGTGTCGGTCATTGCTGGAGTGCCTCTCGGACGACGTCGACGTTGTCGGTGAAGAGTGCGTCCGCGCCGGCCTCGGCAAACGCGCGGGCCTGGGTGGCCAGGTCGCCGGGTGCTTTGGGATCGTCGCCGATCCGGAGTTGGGTGGGCAGGAATCGGTTCTCCCGGCGCAGCGTGAAGGCGGCGACCTGGATGTCGCGAGCGTGGGCCTCGTCGATCAGGGACGAGAGCGCCCCGGTGGCGCCCTGCGGGTCGAGGGGAAAGACGTGCGTGGTGTGGACGCCGAGGGCAGCGATCCGCCCACGGACCGCGTCGAGCTCGGGCAGGGTGACCAGGTCGCCGAACGTCCGCGCGTCGTCGGTCTCGGCGAGGTCCGCGGGCCGCTTGTCGGCCAGCTCGATCAACTGCATCAGCGGCAGTCGGGTCCGGTCGGCCAGACGTACGAGCGCGGTCGGCTCGAAGCTTCTCCAACATCACGTCGCGGTCCGGTCCGTCGAGGCCGTGGCGGGCCAGCGAGTCCAGCAGCGGAGGGGTCGGATCGAGACCCAGCGAGGTGAGGTACGCCGGGTGCTTGAGTTCGATCATCAGCCCGAGAGGTTGGGTCTCCCGGGCGCGCGTGACCAGGTCCAGCACCTCGTCGAGGGTGGGAATCGGGTCGACGCCGTCCCAAACGGTGTTGTCGGGTCGGGTGCCGGGCATCCGCTCCTTGGCTTTGAGGGTCTTGAGTTCCGCGAGGGAGAAGTCCTCCACGAACCAGCCTTCGACGGCCTTGCGCCCGGGCACCGTCGGGGTGTGTCTGCGTGCTGCGAACTCGGGTCGCTGTGCCACGTCGGTCGTACCCGTGATCTCGTGCTCGTGGCGACAGACCAGATGCCCGTCCTTGGTCATCACCACATCGATCTCGATGCCGTCCGCGCCCTGCGCGATGCCGAGTTCGTACGCTCGCAACGTGTGCTCGGGCCGGTAGCCACTCGCGCCGCGGTGCGCGAACACCCTGGTCTGCCCCGATCGCATGGCCCCATACTCTCGACCCATGACGCTGCCGTCGGTCGGGACACTCCGCTCTCTGCCTGCTCTTGAGCACCCTTCCTTGCTCGCGCCTCCCGTCGCGTCGGCACTGGCCGGATGGCCGGGCGCCGACGGCATCGCGGCCGTCGAGATCGATCCCGCGGTCGCGGACACCGCCGCGATGAACCAGGCGTACGACCTCTCGCCGCTGCTGGGGGCCAACTGCGTGCTGGTCTCGGGCAAGCGCGACGGCGAGGAGCGGATCGCGGCCTGCCTGGTGCGCGCCGACACGCGCGCGGACGTCAACAACCTGGTCAAGCGGACCCTCGACGTACGCAAGTGTTCGTTCCTGCCGATGGAGCGCGCGGTGGAGGAGTCTGGGATGGAGTACGGCGGGATCACTCCCGTCGGACTGCCGTCCGGCTGGCGGGTCCTGATCGACTCGCGGGTGCTGGAGATCCCGACCGCGATCATCGGGTCGGGCGTACGCCGTTCGAAGTTGATCGTGCCGGGTGCGTTGTTCGCGTCGCTGCCGGGCGCGGAGGTGCTGGAGGGTCTCGGGCAGTGAGTCTCGCGGCTTGGTGGCCGTTGACAGGTGCCGATGACTTGCGCGATCGGTTGCTCGCGGCGTACGCGGACTCGTCACGGCACTATCACGATGTCGTGCACCTGTCGGAGGTGTTGACCCACCTGTCGGCTCTCGTGCCGGCTGACCACCCGGCTCGTCGCGCGATCGTGCTCGCGGCCTGGTTCCACGACGCGGTCTACGACGGCGAGCGCGACGACGAGGAGCGCTCGGCGCTGCTGGCTTCCTGGTCTCTCGCCGGCCTGATTCCGGCCCCCGAGGTCGACGAGGTCGTCCGGCTCGTACGCCTGACCGCGACCCACGAGCCCGCTCCCGACGACGATGCGGGTGGGGCGTTGTGTGACGCAGACCTGGCCATCTTGGCTTCGCCACCGGATCGCTATGCCGAATATGTCGCGGCGGTGCGTGACGAGTATTCCCACCTGTCCGACACCGACTTCGCCTCCGGCCGGGCCGCGATCCTGCGTGCTCTGCTGGCGAAGCCTCTGCTGTTTCACTGGCCCGCGGCCCGAGACCGTTGGGAGGCCGCGGCCAGAGCGAATGTGGCCGCTGAGTTGGCCCGGCTGGTCTGAGAACGTGTGCCTGGTCGCCGCGGCCGGTCGCTTCGCGGCATGCGCCGCTCGGGCTGCGCGAGTTCACGCGTACGCTCGAACTCGCGCGCTCGGGACCCTGATTGCTGCGCGAGTTCACGCGTACGCTCGAACTCGCGCGCGGCAGCGAGCCCGGACGCCCACCGCCCGAAGACCGGGCCTGTGGATAACGGGAGCGGCGTTGAGCGATCTGGGGCAGGGTGCCGTGATGCCCGAGTTCGACCCACATGCGCCCTTCACGACCAAGAGTGGCCTGGCGGCGGGGATCAGCCCTCGTGAGTTGGCCGGGCGGGGCTTTCAACGCTTGCTCTTCGGTATTCACATAAGCAGTGCTCGCACGGTCACTGCGCGGCTTCGCGCTGAGGCGGTGTTGTTGGTCGCTGGCCCGCGCGCGTTCGTCAGCCACCAGACGGCAGCGCGCGTGCGAGGCGTACCCGTACCCGACGGCGAGGCGCTGCACGCGACTGTGCCGGACTACGCCGCGCGGGTCAGCCGAGGCGGGATTGTGAGCCATGTCCGACCCGATGCCCGACACGACATCGTGAAGGGAATCCGGGTCTCTACGCGCGAGGACCTCTTCGTGGAGCTTGCTGCCGAACTCAGTCTCGTCGACCTTGTGGTCGTGGGTGACCATCTCGTACGCAAGGGGCTGAACCTTCAACGACTCCAGCGCGCCGCATCTCAGGTGCCTGGCCGGGTCGGCAAGCATGCACGTGCAGCAGCGTCTTATGTCCGCGAGCGGGTCGATTCCCCGATGGAGACTCGCCTGCGGATGCTCCTCGTACTCGCTGGGGTGCCCGAGCCCGAGGTCAACCGCGAGATGCGCAACGAGATCGGTGACATCGTCAGGCGCTTCGACCTGTGTTGGCCGTCGGTCAAGGTGATCTTCGAGTACGACGGTCGCCACCACATCGAGCGCGTGGAGCAGTGGGAGGCAGACATCGAGCGGCGCGAGCAACTTGAGGATGCGTCGTGGCGCATCGTCACCGTGGTGGCTCGTGGTGTCTTCGTCGACCCTGGGTTGACGGTCGAGCGCGCCTTCAAGGTGTTGCGCGCGGCGGGACTCCAGGGGCTCCCCGCCCGCCCACGCGATGACTGGCGTGCGCACTTCCCGGGGCGCGCCTCAGCTGCCTGAGCAGAGGTTCTGCCCAGCCCTGCGGTGAGAGTTCACGCGTACGCTCGAACTCGCGCGCTCTGCGCGCCACCAACCGCACGAGTTCACGCGTACGCTCGAACTCGCGCGCGGGCGCGGTGGACTATCGCCGCTGTTCGACCACTCAGCCGGACTTGCGCCGCCGCAACCCGGCCGCGTGCAGCGCAAGCACGATCTCGCGCGGGCGCACCGGCACGGCGCCGGCTGCGACCAGGTCGTCGTAGAACTCAGCCGGCACGTCGTAGTGATCGCGCGAGAAGCCGCGTTCAGGGACCCCGCAAGCAGCCGCGAACGCGTGTAGTTCGTCGAGTGAGGTGTCGGAGACCAGGTGAGACCAGGTCCGGCCCCAAGCCGGGATCAAAGGCGGGTCTATCAGGATCATCAGCGCCCCGATGCGCGTGCGACTTCGACGCCCTCGACCGCGATCACGACATCGACATCGCGAAAGCCCGCCAGCCATCGCTTGCGCGTCATCTGGATCTCGACCCGGTGTCCGTCGACTTCCACCTCGAAGGTCTTGACGAGGCCAAGGCTGTAGTGAGTCCCGAGCGAGGTGAGCTTCTGCAATTCGATCAACCGGCCGCCGGCGACCAAGTCGGTACGCCCGGTCATGCCGTGATAGACGAACGACGCGGGCTCTGAGCCGATTTCGAATCGCATCTCCACGGAGCCATTATCCGATGGGAGCCAAGGATCGAACGCGCCTCCGGCAGGATTCGAACCTGCGGCACCTGGTACCGGAAACCAGTGCTCTATCCCCTGAGCTACGGAGGCAACACGTCGCCAGGCCAGGCCTAACAGCGCACCGAGAACCCTACCGGTCGATATCGATGTGGGTGAAACCAGGAGCGTCGATAGGCTTCACCGGTGACCCCGCAACAACTCTCCACGACGATCGTCGCCGCGCTTGAGGCCCTGGTGGCCGAGGGTGCGCTGACGTTGCCCGACGGCGTGCCCGCGGAGGTCACGATCGAGCGACCGCGGCAGAAGGGGCACGGCGACTACGCCACCAATGTGGCGCTGCAGTTGGCGAAGAAGGCGGGTACGAACCCACGCGCCCTCGCGGAGATGATCGCGAGCAAGCTCAACGACTCCGACGGGATCGCGCAGACCGACATCGCCGGACCGGGCTTCCTCAACATCACCGTCGAGGCCGGCGCCCAAGGTCAGGTCGCGGGAGAGATCGTCGCGGCAGGGGAGTCGTACGGCACCAACGCCTCGCTGGGTGGGCAGAAGATCAACGTCGAGTTCATCTCGGCCAACCCGACCGGCCCGCTGCACCTGGGACACACGCGTTGGGCCGTGCTCGGCGACGCCATCGCGCGCGTCCTAAGAGCGGCCGGGGCTGAGGTGGCCAGCGAGTTCTACATCAACGATCGCGGCAACCAGATGAACCTCTTCGGAGCCAGCATCGAGGCCGCCGCGCTGGGGCAGCCGATCCCCGAGGACGGCTACCAGGGTGCCTACATCGCCGACCTCGCGACCAAGGTGGTCGCCGAGCACCCAGGCATCGTCGACCTGCCTGCGGACGAGAGGTTGGAGGCGTTCCGCGAGGCCGGGTACGCCGTCCAACTCCAAGAGCAGCAGGACCAACTCGAAGGCTTCAACACCCACTTCGACGTGTGGTTCTCCGAGCGGGGCCTGCACGCGGACGCAGGCACCCGCGGATCCGTCGCCGACACGTTGAACTCCCTGCGCGATCACGGCCACCTCTTCGAGGCCGACGGCGCGCTGTGGATGCGTACGACCGACTTCGGCGACGACAAGGACCGAGTGCTGATCCGCTCCAACGGCGAGTTGACGTACTTCGCCTCCGACACCGCCTATTACCTCAACAAGCGCGAGCGCGGGTTCGACAACTGCCTCTACCTGCTCGGTGCCGACCATCATGGGTACGTCGGCCGGCTGCGCGCGATGGCCGCATGTGTGGGCGACGACCCCGACCAGACGCTGGACGTACTGATCGGGCAGATGGTCAAGATCCTGCGCGACGGCGCCGAGATGAAGCTGTCCAAGCGCGCGGGCACGATCGTCACGCTCGACGAACTTGTCGACGAGATCGGCGTCGATGCCTTGCGTTACTCCCTTGCGCGCTACCCGGCCGACAGTCCGTTGACGCTGGACATCGCCGAGATCACCAAGGCGTCCAACGACAACCCGGTCTATTACGTGCAGTACGCCCACGCGCGCACCGCGGCGATGATCCGCAATGCCACAGACCTCGAAATGAGCCTGCCGACAGACTTCGACCCCGCGCTGCTCAGCCACGAGCGCGAAGGCGACCTGCTGCGCGCCCTCGCCGAGTTCCCGCGAGTGGTCGGCGCCGCCGCCGAACTCAGGGAGCCGCACCGGATCGCGCGCTATCTGGAGGACACCGCCAGCGTCTTCAACAAGTGGTACGACACCAAGGAATGCCGGATGCTCCCGCAGGGCGACGAGCCGGTCACGCCGACGAACGAGGCCCGGCTGGTGCTGGTGCACGCCGCCCAGACGGTGCTGTCCAACGGTCTGGGCCTGCTCGGCGTCTCGGCCCCCGAGAGGATGTGACCCGGTGCCCACCGCACACCCGTCGGGCTGGGCGCATGCCGACGGCGCCCTCAAGGGACCGCAGTGGTTGCGTGAACCCCAGGATCCCAACGCGCTCGTGCCGCAGCTCTGGTCGAGCACCGCGCACAAGGTCGACGGCGATCTGGTCATCGGCGGCGTCAACATCCCGGACCTGGTCGCCAACGTCAACACCCCGGCGTACGTCCTGGACGAGGCCGACTTCCGCGCACGCGCGCGTGCCTTTAAAGACGCCTTCGCGCCCGCCGAGGTCTACTACGCCGGCAAGGCGTTCTTGTGTACGACGGTCGCGCGCTGGCTCCAGGAGGAGGGGCTCTGCCTCGACGTGTGCTCCGATGGCGAACTCACCGTCGCGCTGCGCGCGGGCTTCGACCCGCAGCGGATCGGCTATCACGGCAACAACAAGACCGAACCCGAACTCAGGCGCGCCGTCGCCGAGGGCGTCGGGCGGATCATCGTGGACTCGTTCGACGAGATCGACCGGCTGATCAGCGTGGCGCGAAGCGTGGGGGGCGAACCCCAAGGCGTGATGGTCCGCGTCACCGCGGGCGTCGAGGCGCACACCCACGAATACATCGCGACCGCGCACGAAGACCAGAAGTTCGGCTTCTCCATCGCGAGCGGGGCGGCCTTCGCGGCGGTCCAGAAGATCCACGCGGCCGACGGCCTCGAACTGCTCGGCCTGCACTCCCACATCGGCAGCCAGATCTTCGACACCAGCGGTTTCGAGGTTGCCGCCAAACGGGTGCTCACCTTGCACACGCGAGTGTCCGACGAACTCGGTGTCCAGATGCCCGAGCTCGACCTCGGCGGCGGCTTCGGTATCGCGTACACCACCCAGGACGACCCTTCCGACGCGGCGCAGCTCGCGATCGAGATGACCAAGATCGTCGAGCACGAGTGCCGCGCCCAGGGCATCGAGGAGCCGAGCCTCAGCGTCGAACCCGGCCGCGCGATCGTCGGCCCGGCGATGTGCACCGTCTATACGGTCGGCACCGTCAAAGAGGTGGCACTCGACGGCGGCGCGAAGCGTACGTACATCTCCGTCGACGGCGGCATGAGCGACAACATCCGCACTGCGCTCTACGACGCCGACTATTCCTGCACGCTGGCCAACCGCGAGTCGGATGCCGCGCCCGCGTTGAGCCGGGTGGTGGGCAAGCATTGCGAGGCGGGCGACATCGTGGTCAAGGATGAGTTCCTGCCCGGCGACGTCCGTCCCGGCGATCTGGTCGCCGTGCCGGGCACGGGCGCGTACTGCCGCTCGATGGCCTCCAACTACAACCATGCGCTGCGTCCTCCGGTGGTCGCAGTGCGAGACGGTGTGACAACAGTGATCGTGCGGCGCGAGAGTGTGGACGATCTCCTGGCAACAGATGTGGGTGCAAACGCATGAGTGATAAGAAACCGCTGAAGGTGGCGGTGCTGGGCTGCGGTTCGGTCGGTTCGCAGGTCGTACGACTGCTCGACGAGCAGGCCGGTGACCTTGGCGCCCGTGTCGGTGCTCCGGTGGAACTCGCCGGAGTGGGCGTACGCCGCCTCGACGCGGAGCGCGAGGTCGAGGTGCCCGAGGGCCTGCTGACCACGGACGCGCACAGCCTGGTCACGCGCGAGGACATCGACCTGGTGATCGAGGTGATCGGGGGCATCGAGCCGGCGAGGTCGCTGATCTTGGCCGCGCTGCAAAGCGGCAAATCGGTGGTCACCGCCAACAAGGCGCTGCTGGCCGAGGACGGCGCGACTCTCTACCAAGCGGCCGACCAGGCCGAGCGCGACCTCTACTACGAGGCGGCTGTGGCCGGTGCCATCCCGATCCTGCGGCCGCTGCGCGAGAGCCTGGCCGGCGACAAGGTCACCCGCGTGCTCGGCATCGTCAACGGCACCACCAACTTCATCCTCGACAAGATGGACACCCAGGGCTCCGGCTTCTCCGAGGCACTGGAGGAGGCGCAGTCCCTCGGGTACGCCGAGGCCGACCCGACCGCCGACGTGGAGGGCTTCGACGCCGCCGCGAAGGCTGCGATCCTGGCCAGCCTGGCCTTCCACTCGCGCGTCACCGCGGCCGACGTGTTCCGCGAAGGCATTACCGAGGTGACCGCAGCCGACGTGCAGAGCGCGCGCGAGATGGGCTCGGTGGTGAAGCTGCTCGCGATCGCCGAACTCTCCGATGGTGACGGCATCTCGGTGCGCGTACACCCGGCGATGATTCCCAGAACTCACCCGCTGGCCAGCGTGCGAGAGGCGTACAACGCGGTCTTCGTGGAGTCCGAGGCTGCCGGTCAGTTGATGTTCTACGGCCCCGGCGCGGGCGGCTCGCCGACCGCGAGCGCGGTGCTCGGCGACCTGGTCACGGTGGCGCGCAATCGGCTTGCGGGCACCCGTGGTGTGGGCGAGAGCGCGTACGCCGACCGTCGCGTGCTGCCGATGGGGGAGACCCGCACGCGCTATCACGTGGCGATCGACGTGGACGACCGAGCGGGCGTGCTTGCGGCTGTCGCGAGCGCGTTCGCCGACAACGACGTGTCGATTCAAACCGTACGCCAGGAGGGGCGCGGTGATGATGCCCAACTCGTGGTCGTCTCCCACGCCGCCACCGATGCTGCGTTGAGCGCGACGGTCGAGCAGTTGCGGTCGATGGACATGGTCCGCGACGTCACCTCGGTGATGCGGGTGGAAGGGGTCGACGAATGACTTCTGCACAGTGGCGCGGCCTGATCGAGGAATACCGCGACCTGATCGACCTGCTGCCCGAGGGCATGGAGGCGATCACGCTGCGTGAGGGTGGGACTCCGCTGGTGCATTCCGAGTGGCTCTCGGGCCTCACCGGGGCTCAGGTGCACCTCAAGGTCGAGGGCAGCAACCCCACCGGCTCCTTCAAGGACCGCGGCATGACCACCGCGATCTCGGTGGCCAAGCACGAGGGCGCGCAGGCCGTGGTCTGCGCGTCGACCGGCAACACCAGCGCGTCGATGGCGGCGTACGCAGCCAAGGCCGGACTGAAGCCGCTCGTCCTCATCCCCGAAGGCAAGATCGCGGCCGGCAAGATGGCGCAGGCGATTCTGCACGGCGCGCAGATCATCATGGTGCGCGGCAACTTCGACCACTGCCTGGAGATGGCCAAGCAGTTGGCCTGGAACTACCCGGTCGCGCTGGTCAACAGCGTCAACCCGGTGCGTCTGCAGGGCCAGAAGACCGCCGCCTTCGAGATCGTCGACTACCTCGGTGACGCGCCCGACTTCCACCTGTTGCCGGTCGGCAACGCGGGCAACATCTCGGCGTACTGGATGGGCTATGAGCAGTACGCCGACCTGGGCCGGTCCACCAAACGCCCCGTGATGCGCGGCTTCCAGGCCGAGGGCGCGGCGCCGCTGGTGACCGGTGAGCCGTTCCCGGACCCCGAGACCAAGGCCACCGCGATCCGCATCGGCAACCCGGCCTCGTGGAAACTCGCCGAGGCAGCGGCTCAAGAGTCGGGTGGCCGGTTCGCAGCCGTCTCGGATCAGCAGATCCTTGCCGCCCAGGCCGAACTCGCCCGCCGCGACGGAGTGTTCGTCGAACCGGCTAGCGCTGCCGGCATTGCTGGAATGTTGCAGGAGTTGGCGCAGGGGGAGTCGTACGCCGGTTCGACCGTCGTCATCACCGTGACCGGCAACGGCCTCAAGGACACCGCGACCGCGCTCGAAGGGATCGGCAGCATCGTCGACACCGTCGTGGATGCCGATGCCGACCAGGCGGCCCGCGCCGCAGGCCTCGCCTGATCCATGACCAACTTCGTCACCGGTCCCGTCTCGATCACGGTGCCCGCTACCTCGGCCAACCTCGGCCCCGGCTTCGACACCCTTGGCCTGGCGCTGTCCTTGCGCGACACGTTGACCGCGCAGGTACAAGACCACGGCCTGACGGTCGAGGTGGAGGGCGAGGGTGAAGGCGAGGTGCCGCTCGATGCGCGCCACCTTGTCGTACGCGCGATGCGGGCGGCCTTCGAGCGGATGGGCGAGCAACCGCCTGGGCTGTGGCTGCGCTGCACCAATGTGATCCCGCACGCGCGCGGTCTCGGCTCGTCGTCGGCCGCGATCGTGGGAGGTCTGGTCCTGGCTCGGGCGCTCGTACGCGGGGGGCAGTTGCTGCTCGACGACGATGCACTGCTGCAACTCTCGGCCGATCTCGAAGGCCACCCCGACAACGTCGCCCCAGCGCTGCTGGGTGGTTTCGTGATCGCGGGTCGTGCTCACGAGCGTTGGTTCGCCGTCCAGTCCGGAGTCGACCCGCGCATCGCCGCCGTCGCGTTCATTCCGCCCGATGGCGTGGAGACGACCAAGGCGCGGGGGCTGTTGCCCAGGCAGGTCTCTCATGCAGACGCAGCCGCCAACGCGGGCCGTACGGCCTTGCTGATCGCCGCTCTGGCCGGTCGCCCCGAACACCTGCTCGTCGCGACCGAAGACTTCTTGCACCAGGACTACCGGGAGCCGGCCATGCCGCACACCTTGGCTCTCGTACGTCAGCTTCGGTCGTCGGGAATCCCTGCGGTGATCTCTGGAGCCGGACCTACCGTGCTGGCATTCGGTGCTGACCCGCAGGTGCTGATCGCCTACGCCCCGGACGGTTGGCGCGCACTCGCGTTGGCTGTCGACTCTCGCGGCGCCGCCGAGGAGATCTCAGGCTGAGCCTCGTCGCCCGGTGCTGGACTGCGCGGTGCTAGCCTGACGCCGCGCCGCTGTGGCGCATGACTCATTGCCGGTCTCCGCGACCTGGGCGCATGTCCTGGATGAACTCGCACCGGCCACGACGTGGAAGGGCTCACGTGAGCGAAACCTCCGAACCGACTGCCGCCCAGCGTGCAGGCAGTCTCAACTCCATGCTGCTCCCCGATCTGAAGAAGCTCGCGGGTGCGCTGGGGATCTCTGGTGTCTCGAGCATGAAGAAGGCACAGATCCTGGACGCGATCCGCGCCCACCAAAGCGACAAGCCGGTGGCGAGGTCGACCGACGCCCAGCGGGAGCAGAAGCGCGAGGCGAAGCCGCAGCGCGAGGCGAAGGCTGAGGCTCCCCAGGGCGAGGCACCGGCTGGGGCACCGGCTGGGGCGCCGGCCGCCGAGGAGAAGCCGGTCCAACACCAGGTCAAGACCCGCACGCGCAACGCCAAGCGCGCGGCCCAGCAGGACAAACAGCAGCCGGAGAAGTCTCAGCCGGAGAAGTCTCAGCCCGAGAAGCCGAAGAACCAGTCCGGCGCCAAGCAGGACAAGAACCAGGCCAAGAAGCAGGACAACCAGCAGGCCCAATCCCCCCAGGCCCAATCCCCCCAGGCCCAGTCCCAGCAGGCCCAGCCGGCCGACGGCGACACCACCGACACCGACGACGAGGGCGGCTCGCGCCGCAACCGTCGCCGCCGGGGCCGCGACCGCACGCGTACGGCCGGGGGCCGCGACCCCGAGCCGCAGATCCTCGACGACGACGTGCTCGTCCCTGCGGCGGGCATCCTCGACGTGCTGGAGAACTACGCGTTCGTGCGTACGAGTGGCTATCTCGCAGGTGTCGACGACGTCTACCTGAGCCTGTCGATCGTCAAGAAGTACGGCCTGCGCCGTGGTGACGCGATCGTCGGCCAGGTGCGTCAGCCCCGTGAAGGCGAGCGCCGCGAGAAGTTCAACCCGATGGTGCGCATCGACAGCGTCAACGGTGCCGAGCCCGACTCGGCCCTGCACCGCGGAGAGTTCGAGAAGCTGACCCCGCTGCACCCGAGTGAGCGGCTGCGGCTGGAGACCGATGCGACGAACACGATCGGCAGGGTGATCGATCTGGTGACGCCGGTCGGGAAGGGTCAGCGCGGTCTGATCGTGTCTCCGGCCAACGCCGGGAAGACGCGGATCCTGCAGGCTGTCGCGGCGGCGATCACCAAGAACAACCCCGAGTGCCACCTGATGGTCGTCCTGGTCGACGAACGCCCAGAAGAGGTCACCGACTTCGAGCGCAGCGTGAAGGGCGAGGTCATCGCCTCCGCGTTCGACCGGCCGCCGCTGGACCACACCACGTTGGCCGAACTCGCCATCGAGCGCGCCAAGCGCCTGGTCGAGCTCGGTCACGACGTGGTCGTACTGCTCGACGGCCTCACCCGCCTGGGCCGAGCCCACAACCTGGCCGCGTCCACAGCCGGACGTGCGCTCCCGGGCGCGGTGGACGGGGCCGCGCTCTATGCCCCGAAGAAGTTCTTCGGCGCTGCGCGCAACATCGAGAACGGCGGCTCGCTGACCATCTTGGCCACCGCCGTGGTCGAGTCGGGCTCGCCGATCGACGAGTCGATCTTCGAGGAGTTCCACGGCGCTGCCAACCTCGAGTTGCGCCTGCGGCGTGACCTGGCCGAGCGGCATCTCTTCCCCGCCGTCGATGTGCTGCACTCGGGCACCCGGCGTGAGGAGATGCTGTTGAGCCGCGAGGAGACCGCGATCCTCACCAGGCTGCGACGTTCGCTGGATCAAGAACATCCGCAGGCCGCTTTGGAGGAGTTGCTGCGCCGGATCAGCGGCACGCAGAGCAACATCGAGTTGTTGACGGCCGTCCAGCGCGGCTGAGGACTGCGCGGCGGAATACGGGGATTGCGTCGTACGTTGTCCGCACTGGCACAATCGCCCATTGGTTCCGGTTCACGCGGAAGGGTTCGATCCCGAACAGCGACCCGGCGACCGCCTACAGAAAAGGGAAAGCCATGAAGAAGGACATCCACCCGGACTACCGCGTCACCGAGGTCACCTGCACCTGTGGCGCCTCGTTCAAGACGCGCAGCACCGCGGCCAACGGCGTGCTCCACGCCGACGTCTGCTCGCAGTGCCACCCGTTCTACACGGGCAAGCAGAAGATCCTCGACACCGGCGGTCGTGTGGCCCGCTTCGAGGCCCGCTACAAGAAGGTCCAGAAGAACTCCTGATGTTCGAGGCCGTCGACGGCCTCGTCGAGGAGCATGCCGAGCTCGAGGGCCGGCTCGCCGAGCCGGCCACGCATGCCGATCAGCGGCTGGCCAAGCAGCTCAACCAGCGGTACGCGGAGTTGTCCGCGATCGTCGCGGCGTACGCCCAGTGGCGCCAACTCGGCGACGACATCGAGGCAGCCCGCGAGTTGGCCGACGAGGACCCCGCCTTCGCTGAGGATGCGTCGGCCCTCGTCGGTCAGCGCGACGCCACCGCCGAGCGGTTGCAGCAGTTGCTGGTCCCGCGCGACCCCGCCGACTCCAAGGACGCGCTCTTGGAGGTGAAGTCGGGGGAGGGTGGCGAGGAGTCGGCGCTGTTCGCCGGCGATCTCCTGCGGATGTATTCGCGGTACGCCGAGACGCGCGGCTGGCGCACCGAGATCCTCGACGCCACCGAATCCGACCTGGGCGGCTACAAGTCCGTCACCGTGTCGGTGCAGGCCAAGGGCACGCCCGCGCCGGGCGAGGCGCCGTACGCCTTGCTCAAGTTCGAGGGTGGCGTGCACCGCGTCCAGCGCGTGCCGGTCACCGAGTCGCAAGGTCGCGTGCACACCAGCGCCGCGGGGGTGCTGGTCATGCCCGAGGCCGAGCAGGTCGACGTGAGCATCGACGACAACGACCTGCGCATCGACGTCTTCCGCTCCAGTGGTCCCGGGGGCCAGAGTGTCAACACGACCGACTCGGCCGTCCGGATCACCCACCTGCCCAGCGGCATCGTGGTGAGTTGTCAGAACGAGAAGTCGCAACTGCAGAACAAAGAACAGGCGCTGCGCATCCTGCGAGCCCGTCTGCTTGCCGGCCGCCGAAGAGGAGGCCGCCGCCGCGGCCAGCGACGCCCGCAAGAGCCAGGTCCGCACCGTCGACCGCTCCGAGCGCATCCGCACCTACAACTTCCCGGAGAATCGCATCTCCGACCACCGCACCGGCTACAAGTCCTACAACCTCGACGCGGTGCTCGACGGCGACCTCCAGCCGGTGCTCGATTCGTGCGTACAGGCGGATCTGACCGCGCGCCTCGAGGCGATCGAGTGAGACGGCTGCGCCAAGCAGCCGCCGCTCGCCTGCGTGCAGCCGGCGTCGCCTCGCCCGAGTTCGACGCGGACGAACTTCTCGCCCACGTGCTGGGCACCGCGCGAGGCCGGCTGATCCTCGCCGACCCGCCGACACCTGCGCAGGAGCGAGCCTACGACGACCTCATCTCCAGGCGCGCGGGTCGAGAACCGCTGCAACACCTCACCGGAGTGGCGCATTTTCGGCACGTGACCTTGGCGGTCGGGCCGGGTGTCTTCGTGCCCCGGCCGGAGACCGAAGCCCTGGTGGGTTGGGTCGTCGAGGCCCTGGCTTCGGTCGAGCGACCCAGGATCGTCGATCTGTGCACGGGCTCGGGGGCCATCCCGTTGGCACTGCACGACGAGATCCCCGGCGCGATCCTGCACGCGGTCGAACTCGACCCCCCAGCGGTCGCGTACGCCCAGCGCAACCTGGCCGGCACCGGCGTAGATCTGCGCGCGGGTGACTTCGCGACCGCGTTCGACGACCTCCTCGGACGCTCCGATGTGGTCACCTGCAACCCGCCGTACGTCCCCCTCGAAGCGTGGGAGTCGGTGACTCCGGAGGCCCGCGACCACGACCCGCACCTGGCACTCTTCTCCGGCGACGACGGGCTCGATGCGTTCCGGATCCTCGAAGCTCGTGCGGCGCGACTGCTGCGTCCCGGTGGGCTGCTGGCGGCAGAGCACGCCGAGGTCCAGTCCGAGGCGGTCGTGTCGCTGTTTGCCACCAGCGGGCGCTGGACCGACGTACGCGACCGGCGCGACCTCGCGGGTCGACCGCGTTTCGTGACGGCCAGGCTGGCACGATAGCCCGCATGGCGCGCTACTCCACCGGCTCCGACGAGGACCGCGAGCAGGCCGTCGAGGCCGCCGCGACGGCGATCTCGAAGGGCGAACTCGTGGTGTTGCCCACCGACACGGTCTACGGCATCGCCGCCGACGCGTTCGACAAGGACAGCGTCGCCAGGCTGCTGGCCGCCAAGGGACGCGGACGCGACATGCCGCCGCCGGTCCTGATCAGTTCCCCGCTCACCGCCGACGGTCTGGCCCGCGAACTCTCCCAGGCGGCTCGGGTCCTGATGGAGAAGTTCTGGCCCGGCCCGCTCACCGTCGTGGCCCACCAGCAGCGCTCGCTGCAATGGGATCTGGGGGACACCCGCGGCACGGTCGCGATCCGGATGCCCGACCACGAGGTGGCGTTGGCGATCCTCGAACGCACCGGTCCGCTCGCGGTGAGCAGCGCGAACACGACCGGCCAGCCTGCCGCGACGTCGGTCCAGGCCGCCGAACACATGCTGAGTGCTGAGGTCGAGGTCTTCGTGGACGGCGGCGAGACCCCCGGTGCCGAGGCGTCGACCATCATCGATGCCACCGTCGACCCACCGCGGGTGCTGCGGCACGGTGCGCTGAGCGTCGAGACCCTCAACGAGGCGTTAGCCGAACTCGACGTCACGCTCGCCGACGAGGACTGATGCGCGAATACCTCGTCGTCTTTCTGGTCGCCGCCGCGACCACCTACCTGTTCACGGTGATCGCGCGCGAGTTGGCGCTGCGTACGAACGCCTTCGCGCCGGTGCGCGACCGAGACGTGCACGACGAGCCGGTGCCCTATCTGGGTGGCGTCGCGATGCTGGGCGGGTTGTGGTCCGCGTACGCCGTGGCGGGGAAGTTGCCGTTCCTCTCGCGCGCCGACAGTTTCATCTTCGACCAGGCGCGCGCAGTGCTGATCGCGGGCACGGTGATCTGCCTGGTCGGAGTCCTCGACGACATCTTCGACATCGACGCGCTGACGAAGTTCGGCGGACAGGTGTTGGCGGCGAGCCTGCTGGTCGCGTTCGGGGTGCAGTATTACTACCGACCCGACTTCGCGGGCGGCATCAGCACCATCGATCCGGCGCAGGGCGCGCTGGGCACAGTGCTGATGGTGGTGATCACGGTCAACGCGGTGAACTTCGTGGACGGCCTCGACGGCCTGGCTGCCGGGATCGTCGGTGTCGGCGCGGCCTCGATGTTCTTGTTCTGCTATTACGCCGCCGGACTCAACGAACTCACCCTGGCGACCGGGGGAGCCATGCTCTCGGCCGCACTGGCGGGTGTCTGCACGGGCTTCCTGCCGCACAACTTCCACCCGGCGCGACTCTTCATGGGTGACTCGGGGTCGATGCTGATCGGCCTGGTGCTGGCCGCTTCGATCATCACCTTCACCGGCCAGTTCGCCGGCGCCGACATCGGTGGTGCTCGGATCGTGTTGTTGCCGATGCTGCTGCCGATCTCGCTGGCGATCGTGCCTCTCGCCGATCTCGTGGCTGCAGTGTTCCGGCGTACGCGAGCCGGACGCTCGCCCTTCGCCGCCGACAAGCAGCACCTGCATCACCGGATGCTCGAATTCGGTCACACGCATCGGCGCGCGGTGGTGATCTTGTGGCTCTGGGCCGCCCTGCTGGGTGGCTCGGTGGTGCTGTTGAGCCTGTTCGCCGGCATGCCGACGTACGTCGGACTGGCGCTGGCGCTGCTGTTGTGCGTCGTGGCGACCTTCGTCCTGCCCGTGATCAGCAGGCCCCAGGTGCGCCGGGGCGCAGAGTCCCCTCCGGAGGCAACCTCATGAGCGGCATCCTGTTCCGCGCGGCGGGCGGCGTGGTGCTGATCGCCGTCGCCTTCGTCGCTCTGGCGGCGCTCGCCGACGGTCGCGCGGGCGCCACCGGTGCCGGTGTGGGGGCCGCGATCGCGATCGGGGTGCTGCTCTTCGGCTCTGTCGCGGTCAACCTCGTGGCGAGAATCACACCCTCGTTGTCGCTGCTCGTCGCCCTGATGACGTACGCCTTGCAATTGCTGGCCCTGATCGTGATCTTCACCGCTTTGCACCGCTCAAATGCCTTCGGTGCCGGCTCCGAACGCGCCTGGCTCGCGGGTGGAGTGGTGGTCGCCACCCTGGCCTGGACCGTCGTACACCTCGCGGTCGCGACGCGTACGCGCATCCCCGTCTACGACGAGCCCTCCCGAAATGAGTCTTAGGGCTCTTCGCTGCTAGGGTTTCGAACGCGATGTCCAACCACTCTCCTGAGGACCAAAAGCCGCAGGGGGACCCATGGCACGCGTACGGTTACCTGGTCTCCGGCGTAGGTCTTTACGGGTTGGGTGGATGGGCTCTAGATCGGTGGCTCGGCACGACCGGGTTCGTCGTGGTGGGCATCCTGCTGGGTGCCGCGTTGGGCCTCTATATGACGTTCAAGAGGTTCAACAGCGCCGAGAATCCCGAGAAGCAGAACTGAAGCAGACACAGGAGAATTGGTGAGCGCAGTCGCGACCGCGGTGATCAAGCTGTCCGGGGACACTTTCACGCCCCCAGGCCCCGCAGACTTCGACCTTCCGCCGATCGTCGCGGGCATCACCAAGCCGATGGTGCAGTTGGTGTTCGTCGCTCTGCTGGTCTTCGCCTTCTTCTACTCCGCGTCCAAGAAGGGCTCGCTGGTGCCCAGCAAGCTTCCAGTTCGTCGGAGAGGAGGGCTACGGCTTCGTACGCAACTCGCTGTCGCGCGACATCATCGGCAGCAAGGAGTTCATGAAGTACACGCCGTACCTCTTCGCGCTGTTCTTCTTCATCCTGATCAACAACCTGCTCGCCAGCGTCCCCTTCTTCCAGTTCCCGACGTTCTCCCGCTCCGGCATGGTCTACGGCCTGGCCGCGTTGAGCTGGGTCATCTACAACGTCGCGGGCATGCGGCACCACGGCGTGATCGGTTACCTCAAGCACCAGAGCGTCCCGGCCGGCGTCAACGGCCCGATCCTGCTGCTCCTGATCCCGCTCGAGTTCATGTCCAACATCTTGGTGCGCCCCGTCACACTGGCGTTGCGTCTGTTCGCCAACATGATGGCCGGCCACCTGCTGCTGATCCTGTTCGCGCTCGGTGGCGAATACCTGCTGCTGGAAGGCTCCACGCTGGTCAAGCCGGTCGGCCTGCTCGCGTGGTTGATGTTCATCGCCATCAGTTTCCTGGAGATCTTGATCCAGTTCCTCCAGGCGTACGTCTTCGTTCTGCTCAACGCCATGTACATCTCCAGTGCCATCTCCGATGAGCACTGAGAGCTGAAATAGAAAAAGAAACCGAAAGGAAATCGCCGTGCTTGCAATGGCTATCGACGGCTCCGCCAACATGATCGGCTACGGCCTTGCCGCCATCGGCCCCGGTGTCGGTATCGGCCTGATCTTCGCCGCCTACATCTCCGGCGTCGCCCGTCAGCCCGAGGCGCAGAGCCGCCTCCAGTCGATCGCGATCCTCGGCTTCGCGCTCGCCGAGGCGCTCGCGATCATCGGTATCGCGCTCGCGTTCGTCCTCTGACCAGTTCCACGACGCCAAAGGACCACTCATGACGAGTCCGACTGTGATGGCGGCGGGCGAGCTCAACCCGCTCATCCCGCACACCATCGAGATCATCCTCTCGCTGGTCGTGTTCGGCCTGCTCTACTTCGCGGTCGCGAAGTGGGTCGTGCCCAACTTCGAGAAGACGTTCGCCGAGCGGACGGCTGCCATCGAGGGCGGCCTGGCCGCGGCCGAGACCAAGCAGGCCGAGGCCGACGCCAAGCTGGCCGAGTTGGAGAAGCAGCTCGGTGAGGCCCGGCACGAGGCCGCGCGCATCCGTGAGGAAGCACGTGAGCAGGGTGCTCAGATCGTCGCCGAGATGCGTGACCAGGCCCAAGCCGAGTCCGCGCGCATCGTCGAGCACGGCAAGGCGCAGATCGAGGCGGAGCGTCAGCAGGCGGTCACGTCGCTGCGCGCCGAGGTCGGCACGCTGGCGACCGGTCTTGCCGGTCGCATCGTCGGGGAGAGCCTGGACGACGAGGCTCGCCAGAGCCGCGTGGTCGAGCGCTTCCTCGCCGAGTTGGAGTCGGGCAACACCGCCGGGAGCGTCAACTGATGTCTTTTCGAGGTGCCTCCGCCGACTCTCTCGCCGCGCTGCGCGGCGAGTTGGACGGTGCACTGGCCGGCTCCGACGCAGCCCGCGTCGGGGACGACCTCTTCACCGTGTCGCAGTTGCTGCGCGGTGAGCCGGCGCTGCGACGGGTGGCGACCGACGTGTCGGTCGCGGCCGATGCCAAGCGTGACCTGGCCCGCCAGCTCTTCGCCGGCAAGGTCGACGAGGCTGCGCTGCAGGTGATCGAGAAGGCGTTCGGTCAGCGGTGGACCGCGACCCGTGATCTGGGTGACGTGCTGGAGCACCTTTCCGAGATCGCGGTCGTCAAGTCTGCCGGTGCCGACACCGAGCGGCTCTCCGACGAACTCTTCGAGTTCGGCCAGGTCGTCCAGCACAGCCCCGAGTTGCGCGACGCCCTGTCCAACCCGGCTCGCTCGGTCGCCGACAAGGCGGGCCTGGTCGAAGGCCTGCTGGCAGGCAAGGCTCTGCCTGCGACGGTGACCTTGGCCAAGCAGTCGCTGGCCGGCACCTACCGCACTGTCGGCGTGGCGCTTACGACCTATCAGAAGGTCGCGGCAGAGGTCCACGGCCAGGGTGTGGCGACCGTACGGGTGGCCAAGCCGCTCTCGGACGCCGACACCGAGCGGCTGCGTTCGGCGCTGGCGCGTCAGTACGACCGCAGCGTGCACCTCAACGTCGTCGTCGACCCCGAGGTCATCGGTGGCATCCGCGTCGAGATCGGTGACGACGTCATCGACGGCACGGTCTCCAGTCGCCTTGACGCCGCCAAGCGCAAGCTCGCCGGCTGACCCCAACCATCAACTTCAGCAGACCCCAAAGAACAGGTGAGATGAAATGACGGAGCTGTCCATCCGTCCGGACGAGATCCGTGACGCGCTGCAGCGTTTCGTGTCGGACTACAAGCCCGAGACCGCGAGCAAGGAAGAGGTCGGCACTGTCGCCGAGGCCGCGGACGGCATCGCGCGAGTTTCCGGTCTCCCGTCGGCCATGGCCAACGAGCTGCTGGAGTTCGAAGACGGCACCCTCGGCATCGCGCTGAACCTCGACACCCGCGAGATCGGCGTCGTGGTCCTGGGTGACTTCGAGAAGATCGAAGAAGGCCAGACCGTACGCCGTACGGGCGAGATCCTCTCGGTTCCCGTGGGCGACGCCTACCTCGGTCGCGTCGTCGACCCGCTCGGCAACCCGATCGACGGCCTCGGCGAGATCGAGAGCTCCGAGCGCCGGGCGCTGGAAGCTCCAGGCGCCCACGGTGGTGCAGCGCAAGTCGGTGCACGAGCCGCTCGCGACCGGCATCAAGGCCATCGACTCGATGACCCCGATCGGCCGTGGCCAGCGTCAGCTGATCATCGGTGACCGCGCGACCGGCAAGACCACGATCGCGATCGACACGATCATGAACCAGAAGCAGAACTGGGACTCGGGTGACCCGTCCAAGCAGGTCCGCTGCATCTATGTCGCGATCGGGCAGAAGGGCTCGACCATCGCCTCGGTGCGTGGCGCCCTCGAAGAGGCCGGTGCGCTCGAATACACCACGATCGTCGCGGCCCCCGCGTCCGACTCTGCCGGGTTCAAGTACCTCGCGCCCTACACCGGCTCGGCCATCGGCCAACACTGGATGTACGACGGCAAGCACGTCCTGATCGTGTTCGACGACCTGACCAAGCAGGCCGAGGCCTACCGTGCCGTGTCGCTGCTGCTGCGTCGCCCGCCGGGCCGCGAGGCGTACCCCGGTGACGTCTTCTACCTGCACTCGCGCCTGCTGGAGCGGTGCGCGAAGCTCTCCGACGACATGGGCGCCGGCTCGATGACGGGTCTGCCGATCATCGAGACCAAGGCCAACGACGTCTCGGCGTTCATCCCGACCAACGTCATCTCGATCACCGACGGCCAGATCTTCTTGCAGTCGGACCTGTTCGCCGCCAACCAGCGGCCCGCGATCGACGTCGGCATCTCGGTGTCGCGCGTGGGTGGTGCGGCGATGACCAAGGCGATGAAGGCCGTGACCGGTTCGCTCAAGGTCGACCTGGCGCAGTTCCGCGCGATGGAGGCGTTCGCGATGTTCGCCTCCGACCTCGACGCGGCGTCGCGCCAGCAACTCGACCGCGGTCAGCGCCTGATGGCGCTGCTCAAGCAGCCGCAGTACTCGCCGTACCCGCTGGATGAGATGACTGCCTCGCTGTGGCTGGGCACCACCGGTCGCCTCGACCGGGTGCCCACCGAGGACGTGCTCCGTTTCGAGCACGAGTTCCTCGACTTCCTGCGCCGCAGCCACGAGGGCATCCTCAGCGGCATCCGTGAGACCACCAAGTCTCGAAGAATCGGGCGAGGAAGAGTTGGAGCGGGCGTACGACGAGTTCCTCAAGCAGTTCGAGACCTCCGACGGCCAGCCGCTCAAGGTCGGCAAGGAAGAGCACGAGGCGATGGAAGACGACGAGCTCGAGCAGGAGCAGATCGTCAAGCAGAAGCGGGGCTGACCGTGGCCGTATCGCTGCGTGAGTATCGCGCGCGGATCCGATCGACCGAGTCGATGAAGAAGATCACGCGCGCCATGGAGCTCATCGCTGCGTCGCGCATCATCAAGGCGCAGCAGCGGGCTCAGGCCGCCGCGCCGTACGCCCGGGAGCTCACCCGAGCCGTGTCCGCCGTGGCGACGTTCTCCAACGTCGACCACGCGCTGACCACGGAGCCGGAGAGCCCGGACCGTGCGGCCGTGCTGCTGGTGACATCCGACCGCGGTCTCGCGGGGGCGTACTCCTCCAACGTGATCAAGGAGGCCGAGCGCCTCATTGAGCGCCTCAAGGAGGAGGGCAAGGACGTCGACCTCTACGTCACCGGCCGCAAGGGCGAGGCGTACATGAAGTTTCGCCAGCGCAAGGTGGTGCAGAGTTGGACGGGCTTCTCCGACCAGCCGACGTACGACGTGGCCGCCGACATCGGCAAGACGCTGATCGAGGCGTTCTTGGCCGGCGAGCACACGCCCAACGACGTCGAGGTCGCTCCCGCGGTCGACGAGGTCCACGTGGTCTACACGCGGTTCCGCTCCATGCTGCTGCAGGAGCCGACCGCCGTACGCCTGCTGCCGCTGGAGGTCGTGGAGGGCGAGGAGAAGCCGGACTCGTCCGAGCTGCTGCCGCTGTACGAGTTCGAGCCGTCGCCCGCCGACGTCCTCGACTCGTTGCTGCCCAAGTACGTCCAGTCGCGCATCTTCTTCAGCCTGCTGCAGGCGGCGGCTTCCGAGCTGGCCGCTCGCCAGAAGGCGATGAAGTCCGCGACGGACAACGCCGACGAGCTCATCAAGAAGTACAAGCGAATCGCCAACCAGGCCCGCCAGGCCGGCATTACCCAGGAAATCAGCGAGATCGTCGGTGGCGTGAACGCGCTGGCCGACTCCTCCGCAGGGAATGAGTGAGAGACATGACTGCAACGATTGAAGAGACCAAGACCGAGGGTGCCTCGGGCGGCGTGGGCCGCATCTCCCGCGTCATCGGCCCGGTGGTGGACATCGAGTTCCCCTCCGACGCCATGCCGGAGATCTACAACGCCCTCAAGGTGAAGTTCGAACTCGGCGGTGAGTCGCACGAGATCACCCTCGAGGTCGCGCAGCACATCGGTGACGGCATGGTCCGCGCGATCTCGATGAAGCCGACCGACGGCCTGGTGCGCGGCGCCACGGTGACCGACACCGGCGGCCCGATCAGCGTGCCCGTCGGCGACATCACGCTGGGTCACGTCTTCAACACCACCGGCGACTGCCTCAACCTCGAAGAGGGCGAGACGCTGGAGGTCAAGGAGCGCTGGGGCATCCACCGCAAGGCGCCCTCGTTCGACCAACTGGAGTCCAAGACCCAGATGTTCGAGACCGGCATCAAGGTCATCGACCTGCTGACCCCGTACGTGCAGGGTGGAAAGATCGGCCTGTTCGGTGGTGCCGGTGTCGGCAAGACCGTGCTGATCCAGGAGATGATCGCCCGCGTGGCGCGCGACCACGGCGGTGTGTCGGTGTTCGCCGGTGTCGGCGAGCGCACCCGTGAGGGCAACGACCTGATCGCCGAAATGGAAGAGGCCGGCGTCATCGGCCAGACCGCGCTTGTCTTCGGTCAGATGGACGAGCCGCCCGGCACGCGTCTTCGCGTCGCGCTGGCTGCGCTGACGATGGCGGAGTACTTCCGCGACGTGCAGAAGCAGGACGTGCTGTTGTTCATCGACAACATCTTCCGCTTCACGCAGGCCGGTTCCGAGGTCTCCACGCTGCTGGGCCGGATGCCTTCCGCCGTGGGCTACCAGCCCAACCTGGCCGACGAGATGGGCCAGCTCCAGGAGCGCATCACCTCGACGCGTGGTCACTCGATCACGTCGCTGCAGGCGATCTACGTCCCCGCGGACGACTACACCGACCCGGCTCCTGCCACCACGTTCGCGCACCTCGACGCGACCACGGGAGCTCTCGCGTGAGATCGCGTCGCTGGGTATCTACCCGGCCGTGGACCCGCTGACCTCTACCTCGCGGATCCTCGACCCGCAGTATGTCGGCCGGGAGCACTACGACTGCGCGATCCGCGTCAAGCAGATCCTGCAGCGCAACAAGGAACTCCAGGACATCATCGCGATCCTCGGTGTCGACGAGCTCTCCGAAGAGGACAAGCTCATCGTGCACCGGGCGCGCCGGATCCAGCGGTTCTTGTCGCAGAACACCTACGTCGCCAAGCAGTTCACCGGCATCGAGGGTTCGACGGTGCCCGTCGCCGACACGATCGAGGCGTTCAACAAGATCGCGGACGGCGAGTACGACCACGTGGCCGAGCAGGCCTTCTTCATGTGCGGCGGTCTGGACGACGTCGAGCAGAAGTGGGCTGACATCCAGAAGAACCTCTGATGGCCGACTCCGACAAGATCCTTCAGGTCGAGGTCGTCTCGGCCGACAAGCTCGTGTGGTCGGGCGAGGCCACGATGGTCATCGCCCGCACCACCGAGGGTGACGTCGGCATCCTGCCCGGCCACGCGCCGATCCTCTCGCTGCTCATCGACGGTGTCGTCGACGTGCAGACCGTCGAGGGTGAGACGTGGGTGGCCGCGGTCAGCGCCGGGTTCTTGTCCGTCGCGCATAACCGGGTGTCCGTGCTCGCGGAGTACGCCGAGGCGTCCCACGACATCGACCTGGAGAAGGCGCGCAAGGACCTGGAGCGTGCTCAGGCCGCCGGTGAGGGCGACGACGAGGCGCAAGAGGCACTGCGACTGGCCGAAGCGCGGATCCGCGCCGCCGAGCGAGTCTGATCGGCCGAGAGGGGTGGGACGTTGCCGCTGTGGGAGTTGATCCTTGACGCCGTCGGCGTCCTGCTCTTCCTTCTGCTGGCCTTCGGCCTCGCCCTGATCCTTCGCCGCCGCCTGCTCACCCGACCAGGCGGAGCCTTCGAGCTCTCCTACCGCGCCCGTTCCGACAAGGACGGGCGCGGCTGGTTGCTGGGCATCGGCCGCTACGACGGTGACCGGCTCGAATGGTTCCGTGTCTTCTCGCTGTCGCCGCGCCCCAAGGTGGTGTGGCAGCGCAACATGCTGGCGTACGCAGGGCGTCGCGAACCTGCCGGACCTGAGCGCATGTCCTTGTACGCAGACCACGTCGTCGTAGCCTGTACCTACTCTTCCGAACCTCTGGAGCTGGCGATGACCGAGTCTTCCCTGACCGGCTTCCAGGCGTGGCTGGAGGCAGGCCCGCCGGGTCCCGTGATGAACCTGTGAGCGGGTTCTCCGCCACCGCTGCTCGCAACGCCACCGCTCTCGCCTTCTTCCTCAACGGATTCGCTTTCGCCTCCTGGGTGTCGCGGATCCCGCAGGTGCGTGAGGACCTCTCGCTGAGCAACGGCGAGCTGGGCACGCTGTTGTTGGCTCTGGCCCTGGGCTCGCTGCTCGCGTTGCCCACCACGGGTGCGCTGATCTCACGTTTCGGCACCGCCCGTGTCGTCGTCGCCGGAGCCGTCGCCGTGACCATCGCGATGATGCTGTTGGCGACCGGTGGGTCGCTGCTCACCTCGGTGGTCGTCACCAGTCTCGGTGCGTTCCTCTACGGAGCCGGCACCGCCTCGTGGGATGTCGCGATGAACGTCGAAGGCGTCGCGGTCGAGCAGGAACTCGATCGCGCGATCATGCCGCGTTTCCATGCCGCCTTCTCGCTCGGCACGGTCGCCGGTGGTGGTATCGGTGCCGGTCTCGTCGCGCTCGACGTCCCGATGATCCTGCACCTCGGTGGGGTGGTGCTCGTGGGCCTCGCGTTGATCCTGTGGGGCGTACGCAGTTTCATCCCCGGCCACACCGACGCAGAGGAAGAGGCGTCCGGTCCGTCGGTCTGGACGGCATGGCGCGAGCCGCGCACGCTGGTCATCGGGCTGATGGTGCTGGCCTTCGCCCTCACCGAGGGCGCCGCGAACGACTGGCTGGCCCTGGCACTGGTCGACGGCCACGACGTGAGCAAGGCGGTCGGCGTACTCGGCTACGCGGCCTTCGTGACCGCGATGACGCTCGGGCGTCTGGTCGGCACCTCGGCGCTCAACGCGTACGGTCGCGTCCGGGTCCTGCTCGTCACCGCCGTGAGCGCGATCGCGGGCCTGATGCTGATCGTCTTCGGCACCGGGCCGGTGTTCGTGATCGCAGGCATTCTGCTGTGGGGCCTGGGCGCCTCGCTCGGCTTCCCCGTCGGTATGAGTGCCGCCGCCGACGACCCCAAGCGCTCGGCCGCACGGGTGAGCGTGGTCTCCACGATCGGGTACGGCGCGTTCCTCGCCGGCCCTCCGGTGGTCGGCTACATCGCCGACCACACCGGCACGCTGAAGGCGCTGCTGTTCGTGGCTATCTTCCTGGTGCCCTCGACGTTGGCGATCTTCGCGGCCCGGGAGCCGCAACGGGGTTAGCGGGCGTCGCGGATCGGCTGTGTGGGGTCGATCAAGTAGGTGACCTCGACCTTCAGCGCCTCGGCCAGCAGGAAGATCGTGTCGAGTCGGGCATTGCCAGGACCCGGACGGCCACTTTTGGAGTCGCGACTGTTGTTGCGGCTGTGCTCGATGTTCTGGATCTGATTGCGGCTGATGCCGGTCAGATCGTGCAATTGTTCCTGGGTCAGCCCCATCGACTCGCGCGCGGCGCGCACTTTCATGCCGAGCAGTCGAGATGCCCGCAAGTAGTCCTCGGAGACTCGACGTTCGGGCACCCGCCCAATCTGCTGGGCAGCGATGCCCGAGTCCGCACAACAAGTTGGGCAATGTCGGGCACGATGGCCGCGTGCGTCTAGAAGAACTTGGACAGGGTCTCTCGGTGGCCGGGATCGTCCCCGGCGAGGTGGTCAACGTGCTCGCCGTGGCGTGGCATGGTCCCGATGCGGTTTCGTTGACGTACGAGTCGGCGACGGGCGATCTTGGCCGCCAGATCGTGTATCGCGACAGCGAGCAGACTCTTGCGAACGCGACCGCGAATGCACGGCCGTTCGACGCTCCCGCGCACGACTTCCGTCTGGCAGCCGAGGCTCAGCGGATCCGACTGGCGGGGCTGCACGATCCGATGCTGGCCGTGGCGACCAGTGACGTACGCCCGCTGCCGCACCAGATCCGCGCGGTCTATGAGGAGATGCTGCCCCGATCCCCGCTGCGGTATCTGCTGGCGCACGACCCGGGCGCGGGCAAGACGATCATGGCGGGACTGTTCATCAAGGAGTTGATGCTGCGAGAAGACGTGCGCCGCTGCCTGGTCGTGGTGCCCGGCGGGCTGGTCGACCAGTGGCAGGACGAGTTGTGGTTCAAGTTCGGGCTGGAGTTCGCGATCCTGACCGCGGCCGGCGCGGAGGCGGCGTTGGGTCGTTCGGTCTTCGAGGCTCACAATCGCCTGATCGTCCGGATGGACCAGGTGGCGCGCAACGAGGAACTGATGACCCATCTCGGCGAGTGCGAGTGGGATCTGGTGATCGTCGACGAGGCGCACCGGATGTCGGCCAATGCGTTCAGCAGCGAGGTCAAGAAGAGTCTGAGGTTCCAACTGGGCGAGGTGCTCGGGCAGCGTACGCGGCACTTCCTCCTGATGACCGCGACTCCGCACGCGGGCAAGGACGAGGACTTCCAACTCTTCCTTTCCCTGCTCGATCGCGATCTGTTCGAAGGCAAGTTCCGTCGCGGCAGCACCGTGATCGACGCCGAGCCGGTGATGGGGCGCGCTATCAAGGAGGACCTGCTGACGTTCGAGGGCAAGCCCCTCTTCCCCGAACGGATCGCCGAGACGCTGCCCTATGAACTCGTCGGTGACGAGATCCTGCTCTATGACGAGGTCACGGAGTATGTCCGCAACGAGATGAACCGAGCGGACGCTCTCGACAACAAGTTGCGACGCAACACGGTCGGCTTCGCGCTCACGGTGCTGCAGCGGCGCCTGGCTTCCAGCCCCGAGGCGATCTATCAGTCGCTCAACCGTCGCGCCGCCCGATTGGAGAAGCGGCGAGACGACCTCAGTCGCGGGGTCGGCGTACGCGACGACGATATCGACGCCTCCGCCCTCGCTGACGCCGACGAATGGGCTGCTGACGACATCGAGCAACTCGAGGACGAACTCGTCGATGCGGCGACGGCGGCGCGCACGGTCGAGGAACTCGACACCGAGTTGGTCGCGTTGCGCAGGCTGATCCGGACCGCGGCCCGCGTACGCGGTCAGGACACCGACCGCAAGTGGACCGAGCTTCGTTCCATCCTGGAAGAGCACGGCGTCGACAAACTGATCGTCTTCACCGAGCACCGGGACACCCTCGACTATCTGCACCGACGCATCACCAGCTATCTGGGGCGTCCCGAGGCGGTGGTGGCCATCCATGGTGGCGTGCGGCGCTCCATGCGCCGTGAGATCACGGAGGAGTTCACCCACAACCGCGGCGTACGCGTGCTGCTCGCCACCGACGCCGCAGGAGAAGGGCTCAACCTCCAGGCCGCGCACCTGATGGTCAACTACGACCTGCCGTGGAATCCCAACCGCATCGAGCAGAGGTTCGGTCGCATCCACCGGATCGGGCAGCTCGAGGTGTGCCGGCTGTGGAATCTCGTCGCCACCAATACCCGCGAAGGTGAGGTCTTCGCGCGTCTGCTGGACAAGATCGAGGAGCAGCGCAAGGCCTACGGCGGCAAGGTCTTCGATGTGCTGGGCGCCGCCTTCGAGAACACGCCTCTGCGCAGCCTGCTCATGGAGGCGGTGCGCTACGGCGGGTTACCGGAGACTCGTGCTCGGATGCACCAGGTCATCGACGATCGGGTGTCCGACGGATTGCGCGAACTGATTGCGGAACGAGGACTCGCGCACAATGCCATGACCACCGCTACCGTTGCGCAGTTGCGCAGACGGATGGAGGAGGCGCGGGCCATGAGGCTCCAGCCGCACTTCATCGCCGACGCGTTCGGTGAGGCGTTCAAGCGGTTGGGCGGTCGGATGTCGCGCCGCGAAGCCGGGCGCTGGGAGATCACCCAGGTGCCCGCCGAGGTCCGTCACGAGGCCCGTGGGCCGGTGCCGACACGCTATGAACGGATCACCTTCGAACTCGATCGAGTCGAAGGCGCGGAACTCTCTCGCGCCGAACTGATCGCGCCCGGACATCCGCTGCATGACGCTGTGCTCGAGGTGGCGCTGTCGCGCTGGGGTGACTCCTTGGAGCGGGGCTCGGTGTTGATCTCGACCAAGGTGACCGAGCCGGAGGTGTTGGTCGGCGTGATCGAGGAGATCGCCGACGCGACGGGGGAGAGCATCGCCAAACGCTTCAGTTATGCCTACGTCAACGAGGCAGGAGCCGTCCGTGACGCCGGCCCCGCCCCGTGCCTGGACTGTGTGGCTGCTCCGGGTGGCGCTGCTGCGGCTGCTGGGATGCGATGGCTCGCGGGAGTGGAGCGGCTCGGGCAGGACTGGCTGGTGGCGCATCGGTTGCCGGAGTTCCTGCACGACGTGAGCGTGGGGCGTGGAGCAGAGGTGTCGCGACTGCGTACCCAAGTCGCTGCTCGGATGAATCAGGAGATCAATCGACTCGCGGGGGAGGCGATGGCTGCACAAGATCGCGAGTTACGCGGTTTGCGGGTCCGCGAAGGTTCTGAGTCGTTGACCCGCAAACGGCTCGAGCTCGAACAGCGACTGGACGCCCGGCTCGCTGAGCTCGACAAGCAAGGCCGGCTTTCCACCAAGCCGCCTCGCATCGTCGCGGCCGCGCTGGTGTTGCCATTCGCCGCGCACTCCGACGAAGTCGCGGCTGTCTCACCGATGCACGCGGTCGAAACCCAGGAGGTCGAACGTCGAGGCGTCGACGCCGTGCTCGCTGCCGAGCGGGCGTTGGGCCGCGAACCGGAGGAGATGGCACACAACAACAAGGGCTTCGATGTGCGTTCGGCATCCGGCGACGAGCCGCTGGTCTTCTTGGAGGTCAAGGCGCGCATTGACGGGGCCGAAGACTTCTTCGTGACCCATTCCGAGGTGCGTTTCGGGCAGAACGCCACGCCGCACTATCGCCTGGCACTGGTCCGCGTAGACCCGCGCGGGCCCGAGCACGACGAGCTGCGCTATGTCGATGATCCATTCCGGGACATGTCGATGGGCGACTTCGCGGCCGAGGGCGTACGCGGCAACTGGGCGAAGACGTGGGCGCGCGGCTCCGCCCCGCACTGATCCTGGGTACGTGAGCTAGTGCCGCGTGTCGTAAGTTCCTAGATAGTTGGGATCTGAAATCATGAGGCATGGCGAATCGTCCTGCTCCTGCATTGGTTCTGCGTCCAGGCGATCGCGAGGAGCTTGAGCGGTGGGCCCGGGCTTCGACGGTGCCGGCGTCGGCGGCGAAGCGGGCGCGGATCGTGTTGCTCGCGGCCGACGGGGTGGCGAATACGCGGATCGCGGAGTTGGTCGGTGCGACGGTGACCACGGTGCTGGGCTGGCGGGATCGCTACCAGTCCAAGGGACTGGCGGGGCTGGCAGATGCTCCGCGTTCGGGACGTCCGCGGGGAGCTCGATCACCGGGCGATCGTGGCCGAGACGTTGAAGCCGCCACCGAAGAAACTCGGTGTCACGCACTGGTCCACCCGGCTGCTGGCCAACCGGCTGAAGATCTCCCACAAGTCGGTCGCCCGAGCCTGGTCGGCCTACGGCGTCAAGCCGTGGAAGGCGGAGTCGTTCCGGTTCTCCACCGACCCCGAGCTGGTCGGGAAGGTGACCGACATCTGCGGGCTGTACCTGGCGCCGCCGGAGAACGCGATCGTGCTGTGCGTGGACGAGAAGTCCCAGATCCAGGCGCTGGACAGGACGGTCCCGATCTTGCCGATGCAACCGGGCAAGGTCGAGCGCAGGTCGCACGACTACTACCGGCATGGCACCACCACGCTGTTCGCAGCGCTCGACATCGCGACCGGGCAGGTCACCGCGGCGCTCAAGCCGCGCCATCGTCATCAAGAGTTCTTGGCGTTCCTCAAGCAGATCGAGCGGGCCTACCGCGACGTCCGCGACGCCGACGGGCAGCCGGTCGAGCTGCACTTGGTGATGGACAACTACGCCGCGCACAAGCACCTGAACGTGAAGACCTGGCTGGCCGACAACCCGCGCTTCGTCGTGCACTTCACCCCGACCCATGCCTCCTGGATGAACCTGGTCGAGGTCTGGTTCGGCATCGTCGAGCGGCAGGCGATCCGCCGCGGGGTGTTCAAGTCGGTCAAGGACCTCAACGCCAAGATCCGCGCCTTCATCGACGGCTGGCACGAAAGAGCGCATCCGTTCGTGTGGACCAAGACCGCCGATCAGATCCTGGCGAAGGCCAACCGTCCAACAACTTCAAATCCGCGGCACTAGCGCACGAGGACCAGTCGCGTGATGTCCAACTCCAGCGGGGTCGGTGGCTCTAATCTCGCAGGCGGGGATGGGGCCCGGCTGCGATGTCGGTGGCCTGTCGGAGTCCGCACCTCGACCTCGTGGGGGTCGGTCAGGTCACCGGGCACCACCTGGTGCTGCCATCCCGGGGACTCCTTGGCGTAGTTGCATCCCGCGCACAGGCCCTGACCGTTGACATCGGTGGTCTTGCCGCCTTGCGCGCGCGAGACTATGTGGTCCTTGTGCCGGATGGGGGCGTTGCAATAGGGCGTACGGCACTCTCGGTCGCGCAGGGCGATGAACTCTCCGAGACTGTGTTGATAGAGGCTTGAGCGGCTTTCCATCGCCACGATCGCTCCATCGCCGGGTGCTTGGAAGAGTCGCTGGATGCTGGAGGTCAGGGCGTTGACGCCATGCGCGACCAGCCGGCGTGCCACCGACGCTGGGATGAACCCCGACCCCATCAGATAGCCCGGCTCCGTGCATTCGCCGAGCAACGTCTCGGCACCAACGAGGAGTTTGAGTGCCACGGGCACGCGGCGGGTGAACAAGGAGCCGCCGAGACGTTCGACGAAGAGGTCGGCCATCACCTGTGTCCGCGTCCGCTGTTCGGCGTCGGAGCGGGCATCGTCAGCCAACTCAGCATCAGCGGACTCCCGAAGCGACTCCATGATCGCGGGGACGCTCAAGGAGTCGACAATGGCACTGATCTGGCTCACGCCGTCACGCAGCGGGCGGGTCGTGACATGACGCTGGGAGAGGGCTCGCTCACGCCGCGCTAGGTAGCCCTCTTCGTCGAGCTTGATCGCCAGACGCCGGGTGGAGTTGCGCAACTCCGCGTTGCCGACTCCGTCAAAGGTGCCGTCGTACTGCTCATGCAGCATCCGGTCGGTTTGCCGGCGCAACTCGTGGCGGAGATGGCTGGTCTCGGTGGCAATGATCTCCGCGCGTCGCTCGTTGAGGTGGCCGCGTTCGAGCGCGGCGAGCGTCAGCGGCAGGTCGTGCAGGAGTGCGCGCGCCACGTTGAGCTCGCGCCGGCCCTCGTAAGGCGACTCGCGCCGGGCCAGGCCAATCTCGCGACCTGTGCTCGCGTCGGGATTGGGCGTCCGGCGGGGGAGCGCGGGGTCATCGCGGAGCTGGCGCTCGTCATGCTCGTGCTGGCGGATGTCATGAAGGTCGAGGGTCAGTCTCGCCTGCTTCGCTGCGATGCTCGCCTTGAGCCGCTCCAACTCATCGATCTGATCCACTAGGTCGCGCGCCCGATGGCCGGGAGCGACCGCCGTGACTTCCAGGCGCAGCATCGCGATGTCGAGCGCGGCCTCGGTGACTGGCCGTGATCGGCGGTGCTGCGCCTGGAGTCTGGTGAACATGCGTTCGACTCTATGACTGACCACCGACATTTGTGGTGACACCAGAGCGGCCTGTGGAAAGCGCACGTTTTCGACGCGCCTGTGGAGAGTAAGTGGCGTTTTCACCCGAAACCAGCGGCCGAGGGCGCCCGTTAGGCCGACTTGAAGCGCGAGTCCATATGCCACTCCAGGAACTCGCGGTTGGGCTGATCTGCCGCCCGGGTTGGGAGCACAGCCAGCTCAAGGTGGTTGCGGTCATAGAACTCCTGGCCATTGCCGAAGTCATCGCGCAGGCGCTTGCTCACGCGCAGTCGATGATCGGTGTCGATGCCCAGATAGCCAGCGTCGAAGAGACGATGGACATCCGTGCGCAATAGGAGTCCGTTATCCAAGCGGTGCTCCCCGCCATCCTCGATCGCCTTGATGTGCGCCGCATCCAACGTGAGCGTCACACGATTGCCCGTGATCGCGCACCGGTTGGTGTAGTTGGAAGCCACTCGCACTCGGAACTCGCCCTGCCCCAGACGGTGCCGCCGCGTGGTTTCGCGCAGTTCGCTCATGGTGGCGCCCCCGATCCACGACACCAGATCAGGATCGGCGTCAGGGCGGACATCGGCGCCGGCGTTGCGGGCGAGGTAGTCGAACGAAGCCTCGACTTGGGCCCAGCCCACGTCGACGGGTGAGTACTTGCGTCCGCGCGTAGCTCCGGCTGCCCGGTAGTCCACCGGTGGCTGTACGCGTCCCTCATCCGGGGCGAAGAAGGCTCCGTGCAGGATCACGCAGCCGATCTCGGGGTCGGGGGAGTCCGGGTGACCGTGCCTGCGTCGGTAGTGATTCACCGCGTCCAGCAACTCGCGTGAGGAAGCCACGCCGTTGCCCTCCCCAAACGCGCGCCAGGCCATCGAGACGGTTGCTTTCGTGAAGTGGCTGAACAGTCCACCGCCGATGAGTTGACCGCCATCGGCCTCCTTGGCCTTGAACAGGAACCTTTGATTGCGTTCCAAGCTCTTGAAGGACGCGCCCGAAGGCGTCCAGAAGTTCACCTCGGTCAGGTGAGGCCGGGCGCGCAGGAAGGCTGACCACTTCCGGTCAGTGGGATAGACGTACGCCCGGTCCGCGTCGGCCATGACCGAACGCTAAGGCGAGAAGCTATTTAGGTCCGCTCAACTGATTGGGCAGGTCCGGCTGCGCTTGTCGGTGGGCCATGACAGGGTGAACCCAAACCCAACACGTTGGGTGTCTCGCGCTGCGCTCGCAATTCGGTGGTGGCGCGTTCATGTGGTTCCAGAAGCCCAACAAGTTGGGTGAAAGCGAGGCAAAGGCGTGGCGCCGAAGCGCAAGCTGATCGAGGTGGCGTTGCCACTGGAGGTCATCAATCGGGAGTCGGCGCGGGAGAAGTCGATCCGGCACGGCCACCCGTCGACGCTCCATCTGTGGTGGGCCAGGCGACCGCTGGCCGCAGCGCGGGCGGTGCTGTTCGCGCAACTGGTGGATGACCCGAGCAGTCACCCGGACATTTTCGTGGGCGAGGAAGCCCAACGTGTTGAGCGTGAACGACTCCACGGCATCATCGAGCGGCTGGTCGTCTGGGAGAACGTGAGGGACGAGCGGCTGCTGGCCGAGGCTCGCGCCGAGATCATGAAGTCGTGTGACGGCAATCCGCCCGCGATCCTCGATCCGTTCGCCGGCGGCGGCACGATCCCCCTGGAGGCGCAGCGGCTCGGCCTGGAGGCACACGCCTCCGACCTCAACCCGGTCGCGGTCTTGATCAACAAGGCGCTGATCGAGATCCCGCCTAAGTTCCGCGATCAGCCGCCGGTGTTCCCGGGTGCAGCAGGCGAGCGCTCGTCCTGGCAGGGCGCCGAAGGGTTGGCGGCGGACGTACGCGCCTATGGCGCGTGGATGCGCGACGAAGCGCAGCAGCGGATCGGCCACCTCTATCCCGACGCGGACGGGAAAACCGTCATCGCGTGGATCTGGGCGCGAACGGTGACCTGCCCAAACCCGGCCTGCCGGATCGAGATGCCGCTGGTGCGCTCGTGGTGGTTGGGCAAGAAGAAGGGCAAGGAGGCGTACGTCGTCCCGAGCGTGGTGGGCGACTCGAGTCACCCCAGTGGGCTGCGGGTGAAGTTCGAGATCGGGCATGACGTGGCGGCAGCGCCTAGCGCGGACACCGACGGGACGGTGGGGCGCACTGGTGCCGTGTGCGTGAACTGCGACGCTGCCGTGGACCTGAAGTATGTGCGAGCCGAGGCAAAGGCCGGGCGCATGGGTGCTTCTCTGATGGCGACGGTTGCTGAAGGCAATCGCTCGCGGGTCTACCTGGCCCCTGATGACGAGCAACGATCAGCCGCAGAGGTCGCGCGACCTGTGTCGATTCCCCCCGGCGAAATCCCTGATCAGGCACTTGGGTTGCGAATCCAGGCGTACGGATTGCGCCAATGGGCCGACCTGTTCACGCCGCGGCAGTTGACGGCACTCACGACGTTCAGCGACCTGGTGAGCGAGGCCCGGGAGCGGGTGCTCGCCGATGCGCTGGCGAGTGGTTTCGAGGCTCGCTGCGCTCGCACCTCAACCACCGGTGTATCGGTGGTTGAGGAGGGCGAGGAACGAGCCCGTCTCGAAACCAGGGCGGAGCCCGGGGAGCGGCTGGAGGTCGGTGGCTCCGGTGCAGAGGCGTACGCCGACGCGGTGGCGACGTACTTGGGCATGGGCGTCAGCCGACTGGCCGACATCGCAAACGGACTCGCGCGGTGGGAGAACACGAAGACGCAGGTTCGTAACCTGTTCTCGCGCCAAGCAATCCCGATGGTGTGGGACTTCGCCGAGGCGCCGCCATTCGGCAAGGCGGCCGGGTCCTACGAGGTCAGCCTCGGTAGCATCGTCAAGGCGATCAAGGACTCTGGCGGCCCCCTAGCCCGACCTGTTCAAGCGGATGCTTCGAGCAGGAGTTATGCAGGGGTGGTCATCTCCACCGACCCGCCGTACTACGACAACATCGGCTACTCCGACCTCTCCGACTTCTTCTACGTCTGGTTGCGCCGCTCGCTGCGACCCATCCACCCCGAACTGCTCAGCACGCTGCTCGTACCGAAAGCGGAAGAGCTTGTCGCCAACCCCTATCGCCACGACGGCAAGGACGGAGCCAAGGAGTTCTTCGAGGACGGCTTCCGCAGGGTCTTCGCCAGGGCGAGAGGTACTGCGAATCCGGACTACCCGATCACGGTCTGGTATGCGTTCAAGCAGTCCGATTCTGATGCTTCAGGGACTGCATCGTCAGGCTGGGAGACCCTGCTTGAGGGAATGGTTCGTGCAGGCTGGGTGATCACGGCAACCTGGCCCAGCAGGAGCGAACTCGGCAATCGAATGAGAAGTCTTGGCAGTAACGCCCTCGCCTCCTCGATCGTCCTATCCCTCCGCCCCCGCCGCGAGGACGCACCCACGACGGATCGGCGCGGTTTCATCGACGCACTGCAACAAGAACTCCCCGAGGCCCTGCGAGACCTCCAACAAGGCCACATCGCCCCCGTCGACCTGCCGCAGGCGGCAATCGGGCCGGGGATGACGGTGTTCAGCAGGTACGGCGCCGTGCTCGAACCCGACGGCACCAAGATGACCGTCCGATCGGCGCTGGCCCGAATCAACGAGATCCTCGACCAGGTGCTCAACGAGCAGGAGGGCGACTTCGACGCGACCACCCGGTTCGCGGTGGCGTGGTATCGCCAGCACGGCTATGGCGTCGGTGCCTTCGGTGAGGCCGACAACCTGGCGCGGGCACGCAACACGAGCGTGGCGACGATGGACCGCGATGAGATCCTGACCAGCCGCGCGGGCAAGGTGAAGTTGATCAAGCCGTCCGATCTCGACTGGGACTACGACGTGCTGGAGGACGACCACACCTCCACGTGGGAGGCGCTGCACCACACCGTCAAGGTGCTGGAGCGCGACGGCATCGCGCCCGCGGGCGACTTCCTCAACGACGCCACCAGCCGACCCGACGGCGCGGTCGAACTCGACCTCGTCAAGGAGCTCGCGTTCCTGCTGTTCTCACTCGCGGAGAAGAACGGCTGGGCCAAGGACGCGATCAGTTTCAACGGCCTGGCCACCAGTTGGCCCGACATCACCGACGCCATGCGCCGCGCCGACGGCGGCCCCAGCAGCACCCAAGATGCCTTCGACTTCGAGGACGACTGACATGGCACTCTCCAACCGAGACCGCATCGGCCAGATGATCGACGCACTTGCCGAGCCACTGGATTCGTTCATCACTGAGGTGCTCGGATCCGAGATCCCGGAGGGCAAGGACTGGACCTTCCTGGTCGCAGCCAAGGACGCGCGCAACGGCATCTCCGGCAAGAGTTATGAGCGCCTCGACCCGTCACTGCAGTTGCGCATGCTCACCGAGAACATCCCGCATCAACTCAAGCCCGGTTGGTTCCCCTTCGACGGGCAGTTGAGCAAGGTGCACCAGTCGTACGCCAGCGAGTTGCGCGACGTACGCAACGACTGGGCGCACGGCGGGACGTTCAGCGATGACGATGCTTATCGCGCCCTAGATACGGCCGAGCGGCTGCTGGCAGGCGTCAAGCAGGCGGCGGCCGCGGAGAAGGTGCGCGCCATCCGCCTCAACCTGCGTCGGGTCACCTCCGACAAGGCCGACAAGAAGACGTTGCAAGAAGCAGTCGTCAAGACCGAGTCGTCGGGGCTGCGACCCTGGCGCGAAGTGCTGCGGCCCCACGACGACGTCGCGACCGGCAACTTCCACGCCAGTGAGTTCGCGGCCGACCTCTACAAGGTGGCGACCGGCACCGAGGGCGACGCCGACTATGCCGACCCCGTCGAGTTCTTCCGACGTACGTATCTCACCGAAGGCTTGCGCGACTTGATCGGTCGTGCCGTACGCAGACTTAGCGGCGACGCCAATGCGGCTCCGGTCATCAACCTTCAAACCAACTTCGGTGGCGGCAAGACCCACTCGATGCTCGCGTTGTGGCATGTCGCGGCTGGGCTGCCGCTCGGCGATTTCCCGCAGGAGACGCAGGAGCTGCTGGGGGAGAGTGGCTACCCCGGCACACCGGCCAAGCGCGTCGCGATCGTGGGCAACCACTTCTCTCCGGCCGGAGACACCAAGGACGACGGCACGCACGTCAACACGATCTGGGGCGAGCTGGCATGGCAGCTCGGGGGAGCGGAGGCGTACGAGATCGTCGCCAACGCCGACCGCGACCGCACGCCGCCGGGCAAGGCACTGCACGACCTGCTCGCGCAATTTGCCCCTGCCGTGATCCTGATCGACGAGTGGGTGGCGTACGCCCGCTCTCTGGTTGGGCGCGACGATCTGGCCGGGGGCACGTTCGACGACCAGTTCACCTTCGCCCAACAACTGACCGAGGTCGCCAAGGGCACCCCGGGAGTGTTGCTGGCTATCTCTATCCCGGCCAGTGAGGCGGGCCGGACCGGCAACGAAGACGCGGCCGGCAATGCCGAGGAGGTCGGTGGCGCTCACGGTCTCGAAGCACTCAAGCGTCTCCAGAACGTGGTCAGACGAGTCGCGGACCAGTGGCGACCAGCGTCGAGTGCGGAGGCGTACGACATCGTCAAGCAGCGACTCTTCGTGCAGCCCGACGCCGCTCAGATCGCCAGCATCAACCAGACGGCCCGCGCGTTCGTGGAGATGTATCGCAAGCACACCGGCGACTTCCCCAGCACCAGCCGTGACGCGGCGTACGAAGACCGCATCAAGCGCAGTTATCCGATCCACCCCGAGCTTTTCGACACGCTCTATGAGGAGTGGTCGTCACTGGAGCGGTTCCAACGTACGAGAGGCGTGCTGCGGCTCATGAGCACGGTCATCCACGCGCTCTGGCTTGGGGAGGACTCCTCGCCGTTGATCATGCCCGCATCCATCCCGCTGGCGCACGGCAAGGTCAATCCCGAGTTGGTGCAATACCTGCCAGACCAATGGAAGAGCGTCATCGACGCCGACGTCGACGGCCCCAACTCCCAGCCCGCGCAGATCGACCAGAGCCGCCCGACGTTCGGTCAGCGGGCCTTGACCAAGCGGCTGGCGCGCACGGTATTCTTCGGGGCCGCGCCGACCATCGGGTCATCGCACAAGGGCATCGAGACCCAGCGGGTCTTCCTGGGCACGGCCGTCCCCGGCGACATCCCGGGCAACTTCCACTCGGCCCTCAATGCGCTGGCGGATCGGGCGACGTACTTCTATTCCGGTCAGGGCAAGTATTGGTACGACCTCCAGGCCAACATCACGCGCACTGCCAAGGACCAAGCCGAGCGGTTGCACCGCGAGGACGTCTGGGCTGAGATCGCGAGCCGGCTCTCGGGCCAGAGCAAGACTCGCGGTGACTTCGTCGGCGTGCACGTGTGCCCCGACGACAGCGGCGACATCCCGGACACGGACGAAGCGCGGTTGGTGATCTTGCATCCCAAGGTCTCGCACAAGCGTCGTACGCCCGACTCCGAAGCCATGAAGTTCGCGCGCGCGGCCACTGAGCACAAGGGTTCGGCCAATCGCGTCAACCGCAACATGCTGGTCTTCCTGGCTGCGGACGAAGACCGGTTGGGGGAGCTGGATAACGCGGTGCGCGACTACCTCGGGTGGACCCACGTGTTGGAGAACGAGGCCGAACTCGACCTCAGCGTGAACCAGAAGAATCAGGCGACCCAGCGCCGCGCCCAGGCGGACGAGACGATTGCGTCGCGCCTGTTGCAGACCTTCATCTGGGCGCTGGTGCCCGAACAGCCCGACCCGACTTCGCCGTTCACCATCCGCGAGGTCAAGGTGGAGGGCCAGAGCCCGGCCGTGGCCGAGCGGGTGTCGCGCAAACTCGGCAATGACGGTGTGCTCGCGACTCGTCAGGCCGCCAACAACATTCGGCTGGCGATTCAGCGTGTGCCCCAGATCTGGGCCGACGGGCACGTGTCGTTGGGCGCGCTGTGGACGCTCTTCGGCACCTATCCCTACATGCCCCGGCTGCGGGACCGGAAGGTGCTCGACGACGGAGTGCTGGACATGCCGCTGCTCTGGCAGACCGACGCGTTCGCGCTGGCGAACTCGTATGACGCCTCTGCTGGACGCTACGTCGGGCTGTGGACGCCCTCGACCGGAACGTCCGCACCTGCGATCACCGACGCACTGCTGCTCGTACGCCCCGATGCGGCACAGCGCCAACTGGAGTCCGAGACAGCCCAGGTTGCCGAGGCGCCCACGCAGTCGTTGTCACCCGCCGGTGAGCGGTTCGTGGAGGATCCGGAGCACCCCGGGGTCCATCACCGCAAGACCAAGGATCGCTTCTTCGGCTCCAAGGAACTCAATGCCGAGCGCTACGCAGTCGACTTCAAGAACATCGCCGACGAAGTGATCTCGCACCTGGTGGCGTCGGGTGCCCACGTGTCCGTACGCGTCGAGATCGAGGCCGATCATCCGAGCGGCTTCGACGACGCCAAGATCCGTACGATCTCGGAGAACGCCAACACCTTGAAGTTTGACCAGTCCGGCTTCGAGGAGGGTTAACATTTCGCCATGCGTACCCGTCTTGCTGCTCTCCTTTGCACCGTCGCCCTCGGCGGCGCGCTGATCGCCCCCGCCGCGCAGGCGCTGCCCGTACGCGAGCGATCCGCCGCCACCTGCACCGCCCTGAATGGTGCCGAGACCAGCGGCGCCCAGGTCGACACGGTCGCGCTGGCGATGTGTGTCGCCCAGGCGGTCAAGGACGCGAAGTCGGTGCGGGCCACATTGACCGGCACGCTCAAGGCCACGGCCTGGGTGTCGTACGCCGATGGCCTCAAGGCCTTCGCCAAGTTGCCCAAGGGCGTCCGTGTCCTGGTCCTGCCCAACGCGGCCTACTACAAGGTGCCCGGCAAGACGAAGGGCTGGGACAAGATCAGCGACGAGCAGCGCAACCAGATCGTCGAGCAGGTGAAAGCGGCGATCGAGCAGATCAAGGGCGGCCTGTCCAACCCCGCCGTGCTCGCCGCTCTCCAGCCGTGCGCCTCGATGACGAGCGCCGGTGCGGTCAAGGGCGGAGTGGCGCTCTCCTGCCCGACCGCGCTGACGATCCCGGTGATGGGCATGCAGCTCACGGTCGACAAGTTCGCGGCCGTGGTTGACCCGGAGACGAGTCTGCCGGCGCGTGTCGAGATCAAGGCAGGCGTCGCGAGCTTCTCGATCGACGAGCAGGTCAAACTCGGCGACTGGGGCAAGAAGTTCCCGTTCGCCAAGTTCAAGAAGAAGGCCAAGCGCGGCTGACTCTCCCCGGGCGCGGCTCACGCTCTCCGCTACCGCTGCGAGCGCTCCGCTACCGCTGCGAGCGTTCCCCGCTGTCCTGAATTGGCGGCTCACGCTCTCCGCTACCGCTGCGAGCGCTCCCCGCCGGGCACCCACAGGACGTCCCCGACCGCCCGGTTCGCATACCGCGCCAGGATGAACAGCAGGTCGGAGAGCCGGTTCAGATACTTCACCGCCAGCGGGTTCACGGTCTCGCCGTGCTCCTCGACGGCTGCCCACGCGGAGCGCTCCGCGCGGCGTACGACCGTACGACTCACGTGCAGGTGCGCGGCGCCGACGGTGCCACCGTTGAGAATGAACGAGCGCAACTTCGGCAGATGCTCGTTGTAGTGGTCGCACCAACCCTCAAGCCGGTCGATGTAATCCTGCTCGACGCGCAGCGGGGGGAACTCGGGTTCCGCCACGACCGGCGTGGACAGGTCAGCACCGACGTCGAAGAGTTCGTTCTGGATCCGCTGGAGGATCGCCGCGACGTCGTCCTCCAACGAGCCCACCGCCAAAGCCACTCCGATCGACGCATTCGCCTCGTCCACGTCGGCGTACGCAGCCAACCGCGGATCGGTCTTGCGGGTCTGGCTCATGTCGCCGAGCCGAGTGCTGCCATCGTCGCCAGTGCGGGTATAGATCCGCGTCAGATTGACCATGGGGCCACCGTACGGCCCTGCCCACCGAACGCACACGTGACAACAAAGTTGCCAGGACACACCGCTAGGGAGGCAACCGAATGGACGTGACACGCGTCATAGTGAGTGACAGCGCAAGCAAATGTGATCTTCCCCCACATTCATTCCGCCGATTCGGGTCGGCAGGAGCGAGGCGACGTATGGAAATCCTGACCGACGGATCCACTTTGGTCCTCTCGGGCGACTTCGACGTGCGCAGCACCCTTGAGGTGCGCACCGCGATCTACGACCTGCTCGAAGGCTCGGACCGCGACGTCGTGATCGACATGACCGACGTGACCAACATCGACATCACCGCGATCCGGGTGCTGGCCGTGGCCACGCGCCAGGCCGTACGCGCGGGTCGCCGCCTGACCTTGCGCGGGTGCTGCCCGTCCGTACGCCGTCTGATGCACATCGCCCATCTCGCGCGCTCGGTCGACATGGAGCGGCGCATCGCCACCGCCTGACCTTGTGGAGAACCCCACATGCCGAGCCGATGACCGACCGGTAACCGAGCGCCTACGCTCGCTCCATGGAGCAGAGCCCCGAGCGCAGTGCCACCCGACCCGTCAAAGATCGCCCCTGGGTGATGCGGACGTACGCCGGTCACTCGACCGCTGCGGCCTCCAATGCGCTCTATCGCACCAACCTGGCCAAGGGGCAGACCGGGCTGAGTGTGGCGTTCGATCTGCCCACCCAGACCGGCTATGACCCCGACTCGCCGCTGAGTCGCGGCGAGGTCGGCAAGGTCGGCGTCCCGATCCCGCACCTGGGCGAGATGCGCCGCCTGTTCGAGGACATCCCGCTGGTGGAGATGAACACCTCGATGACGATCAACGCCACCGCGATGTGGCTGTTGGCGCTCTATCAGGTGGTCGCCGAGGAGCAGAACCCCGAGCAGGGCCCCAGCGACGTCGCGCACCAACTCGCCGGCACGACGCAGAACGACATCATCAAGGAATACCTCTCCCGCGGGACGTACGTCTTCCCGCCCGAGCACTCGCTGCGCCTGACGGCCGACACCATCGCCTACACGGTCAACGAGATCCCCAAGTGGAACCCGATCAACATCTGCTCCTACCACCTGCAGGAGGCGGGCGCGACGCCGCAGCAGGAGCTCGCGTACGCCCTGTGCACCGCGATCGCCGTGCTCGACCAGGTCAAGAACTCCGGGCAGGTCGCCGCTGAGGACTTCGAGAAGGTCGTCGGCCGCATCTCGTTCTTCGTCAACGCGGGCGTGCGCTTCATCGAGGAGACCTGCAAGATGCGCGCCTTCGTCCAATTGTGGGACGAGATCACCCGAGAGCGATATGGCGTGCAAGACGAAAAGATGCGTCGCTTCCGCTACGGCGTGCAGGTCAACTCGCTCGGCCTCACCGAAGCTCAGCCGGAGAACAACGTGCAGCGCATCGTGTTGGAGATGCTCGGTGTCACGCTGAGCAAGAACGCACGTGCTCGCGCTGTCCAGCTTCCTGCGTGGAACGAGGCGCTCGGCCTCCCGAGGCCGTGGGACCAGCAGTGGTCGCTGCGGCTGCAGCAGGTGCTGGCGTACGAATCGGACCTGCTGGAGTACGACGACATCTTCGAGGGCTCGGTCGTGATCGAGGCCAAGGTTGCCGACCTGGTGGCCGGCGCTCGCGCCGAGATGGACCGGGTCCAGGCGATGGGCGGCGCGATCGCGGCCGTCGAATCCGGCTACATGAAGTCCGAGCTCGTGTCGGCCCACGCTGCTCGCCGCGGTCGCATCGAGGCCGGTGACGAGATCATCGTCGGCGTCAACAAGTTCGAGACCACGGAGCAGTCGCCGCTGACCGCCGACCTGGACGCCGCGATCCAGACTGCGGACCCGGAGGCCGACAAGGCGGCTCGTGAGTCCGTGGACGCGTGGAAGGCCCAGCGCGACGAGGGGGAGGTCGCCACGGCGCTGGCCGATCTCGCCGCTGCCGCGAAGACCGATGCCAACCTGATGGAGGCGACCCTGGCCGCCGCTCGCGCGGGCGCGACGACGGGGGAGTGGGCCGGTACGCTGCGCGAGGTGTTCGGTGAATATCGCGCCCCGACGGGTGTCTCTGACGCGGTCGGCGTGGCCGAGGCTGGCGCCGAGTTGAGCACCGTACGCGAACGGGTGCAGCAGACCGGCGACGAACTCGGCGGGCGGCTGCGGCTGCTGGTGGGCAAGCCGGGCCTCGACGGACACTCCAACGGCGCCGAGCAGGTGGCCGTACGCGCGCGTGACGCGGGCTTCGAGGTCATCTACCAGGGCATCCGGTTGACGCCCGAGCAGATCGTGGCGGCGGCCATCGCCGAGGACGTGCACTGCGTCGGATTGTCGATCCTGTCGGGCTCCCACATGGAGTTGGTTCCGTCAGTGCTCGACGGCCTGCGCGACGCGGGCGTCGATGACGTGCCGGTCATCGTGGGCGGGATCATCCCCGATTCCGATGCGCGCAGGCTCAAGGAACTCGGCGTCGCCGCGGTCTACACCCCCAAGGACTTCGGCCTCACCGAGATCATGGGCGGCATCGTCGACGTGATCCGCAAGGCCCACGATCTCAGCTGACGGTTTAGGTTAGGCAAGCCTAAAACCCTCCTGCTAGGGTTTCGGCTCGTGGGCAAGTCCAAGAAGGTCGCGAAGCTTCCGAAGGTGAAGTGCTGCGTGTCGAAGAAGCGCTGCGACCGCTGCCCCATCCAGATGCTCAAGGAGGGCACGCTCCCGTCCGGCTACACCGTCAAGAAGCGTGCACTCGTGCGCGTCGACGGCAAGAAGGTCTCGAAGAAGCGCCTCAAGAAGGCCGCGTAATCGCGGACGTGGGGTTGTGGGATCGTAGACCCGGGAACACCAGATCAACTGAGGAGTACGCAGGTGCCTGCCGAACGTTTCGTCACTCAACTCAACGAGCAGATCGGCAACGAGCTCGCCGCGCACAATCAGTACGTCGCCTGCGCGATCTACTTCGACGCCCAGACGTTGCCCCAGACAGCCGACTTCTTCTATCGCCAGGCGATGGAGGAGCGCGACCACGCGATGATGATGGTGCGCTACCTCCTCGACACCGACGCCGAGGCGAAGATCCCGGCGATCGAGGCCGCGATCAACGACTTCGACTCCGTGCTCGCTCCGGTCGAACTCGCGCTGGAGCAGGAAAAGCGGGTTACCGAGCAGATCAACGCCCTGCTCAAGACCGCCCGCGAGGAGGGTGACTTCGCCTCCGAACAGTTCATGCAGTGGTTCGTCAAGGAGCAGGTCGAAGAAGTCGCCACGATGAGCGACCTGGTCACTGTCGTGAGCCGCAACCTCGACAACCTCGAGCGCCTGGAGGAGTACGTCGCGCGCGAGCAGGGAGCCGAGGGCGCCGACCCGACCGCGCCGCCGATCGCCGGCGCCTGAGCCCTGATCACGCACCGCCATGAGCGACCTCCAGTGCCCCGCCCGGCTGATCGTGGCGCGGCACGCGGAGGCGGCGTACGAGTCCCACGACCTCGTCGACCAGGGTGGCAGCCTGACGCCGACCGGGCGCGAGCAGTCTCGCGCCTTGGGGGACTCGTTGCGCGGCGAACGGATCGCGCACGTGTACGCCAGTTCGTACTCCCGGGCCGTGCAGACCGGCGAGATCGCAGCCGCCGCATTGGGCGTGGGCGTCACGGTCCGTGAGGGCTTGCTCGAGGTCTCGGTCGGTGACTACGCCGGGCTCCCGAGTGAGCCCGACCCCATTCGACCGATCTTCGCTCAGTGGGCCGACGGGGATCTCGACGCTCGCATCCCCGGCGCCGAGAACGGCCACGAAGTGATCTCGCGGCTGGGGGACACCCTGGACGAGATCGCGGACCTGCACCGCGGCGAAGCCGTCCTCGTGATCAGCCACGGCGGCGTGATGTGCGCGGCGCTGCCCGCCTTGGCGCGCAATATGCGCATCCGCGACATCGAGGGCCAGCATCTGGCCAACACTGCGTACGCCCGCTTCGAGCGCGACGGCGACGGTTGGCTCGCGCTGGAGTGGCCGGGGCTGGATCTCTAGGCCGACCTCGGGCGCTTGGTCCAGGCGTACGTCACCAAAGCCACCAGCAGCACTCCGAGCACGGCCCCGACGAACGGCCCCCACTCCCAATCGGTCCGGCGACCCAGCGCGCCCCCGGCGAAGCCGGCCAGCATCGCGACCATCGCCACGGCTACGCGGACGAACATCTCCTTGACGAAGAGTGAGGTGAAGCTCTCCGTGCCGCCCTTGCGGTTGAGCGGTGAGACGCGGATGACGGCGTCGGTGTTGAGCGGGCCATAGATGTGGGGGTACGTGTCGTCGTCAACCTGGTCCTCACGCAGTTCGGACTTCAACCGCGCAGGGTCGATCGTGAGCAGCACCAGCGGCTCGTGGACCGTGCGATAGAACCTCTTGAACGTCGGCTCGACCTGCTCGCGCCGCGACGCGTGGATGAAGCCCTCCTCGGCCAGGGTCCGGCCGAGTGTGGAGATCTCGTACGACTTGCTGGCTCGCGCCTGCTGCCAATCAGACTGCTTGGCGATGTGGAAGATGTGCATCAGAAGAGCCTGTCTGTCGGGTCGTCGAGTCCGCGCAGGGCGTCGTAGTCGACCACCGCGCAGGCGATGCCGCGATCGGTGGCGAGCACGCGCGCCTGCGGCTTGATCTCCTGCGCAGCGAAGATCCCGCGTACAGGCCCCTTGGCCGACAGCAGGGGGTCGCGGTTGAGCAGCTCTAGGTAGCGGGTGAGTTGCTCCACGCCGTCGATCTCCCCGCGGCGCTTGATCTCCACGGCCACGGAGAGTCCGGCCGCGTCGCGACACATCAGGTCGACGGGCCCGATCGCGGTCATGAACTCCCGGCGTACGAGCGTGAGCCCGTCCGACAGCGTGGCCGGATGGGCGGCCAGCAGCTCCTGCAGGTGTTTCTCGACGCCGTCCTTGACGAGACCGGGGTCGATCCCCAGATCGTGGGCCGAGTCGTGATGGATCTCCTCGATCAGGATCCGCAGCGTGTCGTCGGTCTTGGGGTTGGTGACCGTCCACTCGATCATCTCGCGCGAGTCGTCGGCCGGGTCGGTGCTGACGCTCTCGCGCAACTGGCACGGCGGCGACATCCAGTTCAGCGGCTTGTACGACCCGCCGTCGCTGTGCACCAGAACGGAGCCGTCGGCCTTGATCATCAGCACCCGCGTCGCCATCGGCAGATGGGCAGTCAGCCGTCCGGCGTAGTCCACCTGACAGGTCGCCACCACGAGTCTCACGAACGGGGAGGTTACCGTTCCGGTCGTGCTCGACCTCAATATCCGCCCGGCCCGGACCCGCGACCTTGCGCACCTCGGTGCGATCGAGGACTCCGGCCTGCCCCTCTTCGAGTCTGCGCTCGGTGATCTCACGGGCACGGCGCTGGCAGCCAAGGCGGACTGCGGACAGGAGCGTGCCGAGAAGCCGGGCTTCATCCTGGTCGCCGGGGACCCGCCGATCGGCTTCGCTCACGTGCTGCTCATCGACGGGCAGGCGCACCTGGAGCAGTTGTCCGTACACCCCGAGCACGGGCGTCAAGGCATCGGTGGCGCGCTGATCGAGGCAGTCTGCGAACGCCTTGCCGCCAAGGGCTTCGGCGCGGTGACGTTGATGACGTACGCCGACCTGGCCTGGAACGGTCCCTTCTACGCCAAACACGGCTTCGTCGAGGTGCCACCCGAAGACCCGCGTACGGCCCTGCAACTGCGGGCGGTTCAGCGCGAGCAGGAGCTCGGACTGGGCCGGTTCGGGAGACGGATCCTGATGCGGAGGCCGCTGCGCCAGCATCGCACCACGGCCGAGCTCACCGACTTCCTGAGCACCCTTGACGCGACGCCCAAGGACGCGGGCACGTTGCGCTTGGTGCTGCGGCGCCCGGCGGAGGGTGAGCGTGAGGTGCTCGACGTCGCGCAACTCGACGTGAGGGTGGGCGTCGTCGGCGACAACTGGATCGACCGCCCGAGCAGTCGTACGCCTGACAACACCGCGCACCCCGACATGCAACTCAACGTGATGAGCCACCCGATGGTCCAGTTCCTGGCCCAAGACCGCGAACGCGAACCGTTGGCCGGCGACCAGCTCTATCTCGACCTCGACCTCTCGCACGACAACCTGCCGGCGGGCACCCGGCTGGAGATCGGAGCCGACGCCGTGATCGAGGTGACCGCGCAGCCCCACACGGGCTGCGCGAAGTTCATCGCCCGCTTCGGCAAGGACGCGATGGCCTTCGTGAACGGACCCGAAGGCAAGCCGAGACGGCTGCGCGGGTTGTGCGCCAAGGTGGTCGAGGAGGGTGCGATCCGCGTAGGCGACCGAGTGGTCGTCCAGCGCCCCTGAGCAAACTGCGCACGCGTGAAATTTCCCACGGCCAAGTTACCCGCCGGTCATGCGAAAATGCGCCCATGAGTGAGACCTCGCGCGAATTCACGACCATCGGCGTCATCGGACTGGGCACCATGGGTGCCGGCATCGCGGAGGTGTTCGCACGCCACGGCTTCTCCGTCATCGGGGTCGAGCTCAACGAGTCGGGCGTGGAGCGGGGCCGCCAGCACCTCGACGCGTCCACGGGCCGCGCTGTCAAGCGCGAGAAGATCACCGCAGCCGAGCAGGCCGAGATCCTGGGCCGGATCAGCTTCGCCACCGATCTGGACGCACTCAAGGACGCCGACTTCGTGGTCGAGGCCGTCGTGGAGTCGCTGGACGTGAAGAAGGACATCTTCCGGCGCCTCGACCAGATCGTCTCGCCCGAGGCGATCTTGGCGACCAACACCTCGTCGCTGTCGGTTACCGAGATCTCGACCGCCAACTCCAAGCCCGGTCGTGTCATCGGCGTGCACTTCTTCAACCCCGCTCCGGTGCAGAACCTCGTCGAGATCATCCGTACGGTCGTCACCGAGCCCGGGGTGCTGGCCGACGTCCAGGCTCTCGTGGGTCGCCTGGGCAAGAACCCGGTCGTGTGCGGCGACAAGGCGGGCTTCATCGCCAACACCCTGCTCTTCGGCTACCTCAACCACGCGGTGTCGATGTACGAGGGCAAGTACGCCACCCGCGAGGACATCGACGCCGCTATGCGCTTCGGCTGCGGCTACCCGATGGGCCCGCTCGCGCTGCTGGACCTGATCGGTCTCGACACGGCGTACGAGATCCTCGACACGATGTACAAGCAGGGCCGCGACCGCCTGCACGCTCCCGCGCCGTTGCTCAAGCAGTACGTCACCGCGGGCCTGCTCGGTCGCAAGTCCGGCCGTGGCTTCTACACCTACGCCGAGCCCGACAGCAACCAGGTCGTCGCCGATGCCCAGACCCCGAGCGCGGACGACGCGCCGCAACTCAAGCACGACATCAAACTGGTCGGCGTCGTCGGCACCGGGACGATGGCCAGTGGCATCGTCGAGGTGTTCGCCAAGTCCGGCTTCAACGTGCTGTTCGTCGGTCGTGGTCAGGACAAGGTCGACGGCGTGCTGGCCACGATCACCAAGAACTTCGACAAGCAGATCCAGCGCGGTCGGGCCACCGAGGAGGCCAAGGCCGAGACCCTGGCCCGCGTCAGTGGCACCACCAGCCTCGACGACCTCAAGGATGTCGACATCGTGGTCGAGGCGATCGCCGAGGACCTCGCGATCAAGACGACGCTGTTCGAAAACCTCGACGAGATCTGCAAGGACGGCGCGATCCTCGCGACCACGACGTCCAGCCTGCCGATCATCTCGATGGCCAAGGTGACCAAACGTCCCCAGGACGTCATCGGCATGCACTTCTTCAACCCGGCGACGATCATGAAACTGGTCGAGGTGGTCTCCACGGTCGCGACCGACGAGGACGTGACCGAGACGGTGCTGGCGCTGTGCGACAAGGTCGGCAAGGTCGCGGTCAAGTGCGGTGACCGCGCCGGCTTCATCGTCAACGCACTGCTCTTCCCCTACCTCAACGACGCGGTGAAGATGCTGGAGGCGCACTACGCCACCGCCGACGACATCGACACGGCCATGAAGCAGGGCTGTGCGCTGCCGATGGGCCCGTTCGAGCTGCTCGACGTGGTCGGCAACGACGTCTCGCTGGCGATCCAGAAGGAGCTCTACCTGGAGTTCCGCGAGCCGGGCTTCTCGCCGGCACCGCTGCTGGAGCACCTGGTCACGGCCGGTTACCTCGGTCGCAAGACCGGGCGCGGGTTCCGCGACTACACCGCTCGCTGACCGCCGCCGCGGTCTAGGCGCGGGCGTTAGGGTTTCCCCATGTGGGAGATTGCCCTGTACGGCGCCGTGATCCTGGGCGGCTTGGGTGCCATCGTCGCCGCGCTGCGCGTCAGCCAGCGCCGCGAAGCGGACAAGAAGGCCGCCGAGCTGGAGCCGGTGAAGAAGCTGGCGTACGAGGACATCACCGCGCTCGGCGTCGAGCTGCAAGACCTCGACCTCGAGTTGGCGGGTCGGCAACTGGATCAGGGCGCCAACGCCGACTACCAGCGCGCGCTGGACTCCTACGAGGCTGCCAAGACCGCGGGCGACTCCATGAACAAGCCCGACGACATCAAGCACGTCACCGAGATCCTCGACGACGGCCGCTATGCGATGGAGTGCGTACGTGCGCGGGTCGCGGGCAGGCCGTTGCCGACTCGTCGGCCGCCCTGCTTCTTCGACCCTCGCCACGGCCTGTCCGTGATGGACGTGCAGTGGGCCCCGGCCGGCGGCACTCCCCGCGACGTCCCCGCGTGCGCGCTGGACGCCGAGCGGGTGCGTGCGGGCGCCGAGCCGGACGTACGCAAGGTGCTCGTCGGGTCGCGGCGAGTGCCCTACTGGCAGGGCGGACCCGCCTACCGGCCGTACGCGTACGGCTACTTCGGCGCGTTCTCGCCGATGGACTGGATGTTCATGGGGCTGATGTTCGGCGCCTTCGACGGTCTCGGCGAGGGGATCGGTGCGATGGCCGAGGGCATCGGCGAAGGGGTCGGTGGCGTGTTCGAGGGGATCGGCGACGGGATCGGCGATGTCTTCGGGGGCATCGGCGACATGTTCGACGGTTTTGACTTCTGACCATGGCCGCCGGGCGCCTGCACGCCACGCATCTGGGGGACCAGGGCCCCCGCTTGGTCTTCTGTCACGGACTCTTCGGCCAGGGCAAGAACTGGACCCAGATCGCCAAGCAGTTCGCCGCTACCCACCGGGTGACGATGCTCGACATGCCCGATCACGGCAGGTCGCCTTGGACTGACGAGTTCGACTACCTGCGAGCGGCCGACCTGGTGGCGGGCGAACTCGCCTCCGACGATCCGGTGAGACTGGTCGGACATTCGATGGGCGGCAAGATCGCCATGCTGGTCGCCTTGGCCTATCCCGAACGCGTGGAGCGGTTGGCTGTGGTCGACGTCAGCTCCGGTGTCCTATCGCTCGCTGGAGGAATTCGGCCGCTTCATCGACGGGATGCTCGCGCTCGACTTCGACACTCTGGAGCGTCGCGAGGAGGCCGACGAGCGCCTACGCGAGGCTGTGCCGGACGACACCGTACGAGCCTTCCTGCTGCAGGATCTGCGTCGCGACGGGTCCGGGTGGCGCTGGCAGCCCAACCTGGTGGTTCTCAGCGAGGGCCTGGAGGCATTGCGGGACTGGCCGGGTGCGGCGATCTCCTCGCTCCCGCCGTACGACGGGCCGACTCTGTGGATCGGCGGCGCCGAGTCGGGTTACGTACGCCCCGTGCACGCCGAGGCGATGTCAGCGCTCTTCCCACGCGTACGCCGGGTCACCGTCAAGGGCGCCGGTCACTGGGTGCATTCGGAGCAGCCCGCCATCTTCACCGAGGTCTTGCGCCGGTTCCTGGACTAGGCGTCGGTTCCGCGCTGACGAGCGCGGTAGGCGGCCACCGCGTGCCGATTGCTGCACGCGGTCGAGCAGAAGAGCTTCGAGCGGTTGCGCGAGAGGTCGAGCACGATGCCCGAGCAGCGCTCGTCCGTGCAGACCGAGAGGCGCCCCATCTCGTCGGCTCGGATCATGTCGACCATCGCCATCGCCGTCTCGGATCGGATCCGGTCGGCCAGGAGGGCGTCGTCGGCGATGGCGTGGATGTGCCAGTCGAGGTCGTCGTGGCGCACCAGACGGGGGAGCGCGGAGGTCTGGGCCAGCCACCTGTTCACGATCCCCACCGCGTCGTCGCGTGAGGAGAGGAGGAGTTCACGCAACTCCGGCCGAAGGGCTCGGATCGCATCCAGGTCGGCGCGCCTGCGGTGGCTCCATCGAGAGAATCCCCATCTGCGGAAGAAGGCGTCGAGTTCTTCGAGGGAGGTCAGCGAGTCCCCCGAGCCGTACGCATCTCCCTGGCCCGAGTTTGCCAAGGCGACAGCACAGAGCAGATTGAGCTCGGTGTCATGGGCAAAAAGCATTTTGACAGATTACTTCAGGCCACCCTAGTTTCGCATCATGAAGCAGCGGGATACCCAGGTGAGTGGACTCGCCTTCGCGCTGGCTTCAGCTCTCACCTTCGGCACGGCCGGAGCCTTCGGCCGCGGACTTCTCGACGCGGGGTGGAGCCCGGGCGCCGTGGTGCTGGGCCGAGTCTGGATCGCCTCGGTGGCGCTCTTGCCGCTCGGGCTCTACGCGATCAACGGCCGGCTCGGGCTGTTGCGTGCCGAGTGGAAGATCATCGCGCTCTACGGCGCGGCGCCGATCGCGGCGACGCAACTGTTCTACTTCAACGCGATCGCGCATATGGAGGTCGGGCTCGCGCTGCTGATCGAATACACCGCACCAGTGGGTGTGATCGCGTGGCTGTGGCTGCGCCATGGCGTACGCCCGACTCGACGCACGGCGTTCGGCACGCTGTGGTGTGCGGCAGGGCTGCTGTTGATGCTCGACGTCCTCAACGTCGGCTCGGTGAGTTGGGTGGGAGTCGGCTGGGCGTTCTTGGCGATGCTCGGCGCGACGTCGTACTTCGTGCTGTCGGCGCGTACCGACACCCAACTCCCGCCGATGGCGTTGGGGGCGTTCGGGTTGCTCGCCGGTGCCGTGACCTTGAGCCTTGCCTCCCTGGCGGGGCTCGTGCGCCTCGACTTCGCGCGTACGCCGGTCACCTACGAACTCGGCACCGTGGCGTGGTGGTGGCCGCTGCTCGGCCTGGGTGTGGTCTCGGCGGCGATGGCCTACACGACCGGGATCGCGGCCGGGCGCCGTCTGGGGTCTCGACTCGCGTCGTTCCTGGCGTTGTTGGAGGTCGTCTTCTCCGTGCTCTTCGCCTGGATCCTGGTCGCGGAGATGCCCAGCGCCCTGCAACTGTTCGGCGGTGCGCTGATCCTGCTCGGCATCGTGATCGTCAAACTGGGGGAGCCGGCGCCCCGTGCCGAGCCCACGCTCAGCGAGCGTCCTGCCGTCGTATGAACACCTCGCGGGTCAGCAGCAGGATCGCTGCCGCCGTCGGGATCGCGAGCAGCGCGCCCACCACACCCAACAGCCCCGCACCGATCAGCGCCGCGATCACCGTGACCGAGCCGGGGATCTCCACCGAGCGACTCATCACCCGGGGATAGATCACATAGTTCTCGATCTGCTGATAGAGGAAGTAGAAGATCACGCAGGCGATCCCCATCTTGACGTCGGTCGCGAACGCGATCGCGCTCACCAGCACCGCGCCGATCGTCGCGCCAATCATCGGGATCACATCAAGCAGCGCGACCACGAAGGCCAGCGCCACGGCGTACTCACCCAAACCGATCAGGAACAAGAAGACCAGCGAGGTGATACCCGCGCACAGCGCCACCATGAAGGCGCCGGAGACATAGCCGCCCACGCTCTGCACGATGCGATCGCCGAGCTTGGTCACCCGATCGCGCCGCGAGGCGGGGGCCAGGCCGTAGAGCGCGTTCTTCGTCGCGTCGAGGCCCGCCAGGAAATAGAGGGTCAAGACGACGACCAGGAAGGCGTTGAGCAGGGTGGACACGACCTTGAGGCCGAAGCCGAGCACCCCGCCGAACAGGCCGGAGAGGAAGTCGCCGTCCTCGATATAACTGCGGATCTTGTCGATGATGTCGAACTTGTCGTCCAGCCGCTCGATCATGCGGTTGGTCTGCAGTTCGTCCAGCCAGCCCGGCGCCTGTTTGGTGATCGCGGCGACCTGGTCGCTGATCACGGGCACGAGCGTGACCACGAAGCCGGTCAGCAGCACCAGCACGATGCTGATCACCGCGAGGACCGACCACGACCTCTTGAGTCCGCGACGCTCGAACCACTGCACCGCTGGATTGAGTCCGGCAGCGAGGAAGAGCGCGACCACGATCAGGATCAGATAGGAGCCGACCTTGAGCACCTGGGTGCCCAAGAAGTACGCCAGCAGCAACCCCAGCCCGCCGAGGAAGCCCATCAAGAAGGGCGAGCGCCGCTCGAACGGCGGGCCGGGCTCGCCCAGATCGGGTGCCGCCCGCTTGGCGCTCTCGGCGGCGACCTTGGCGTCGAGAGCGGCGCTTTCGGCGGACTCGGCCGCCTGTTCGGCCATGCTCGCGTGCTCCGCCGTACGGCGCCTCGGCAACCTCACTCCCCGTCCTGTGTCGGCTCGCTCGTGCGTGCCTGGTCCGGGAATCCGCCGATCACGTCGCGCAACGAGCCGAGCTGGGCAGCGATCTCGTCGCGACGGCCCGTCAGGCGGCTGACCTCGTCGGACAGGCTGGCCACCTGGCGCTGGTGCTCTGCATGGCCTTCGCTGGTGATCGACTCGGCCTGGGACCGGGCCGACTCGAGGAGTTGCTCGGCCTCGCGGCGGGCGCGGCTCACGATCGCCTCGGCCTCGACCTGGGACTGCTCGCGGTGACGGGTGGCCTGCTGAGTCGCGACTCGGGCACGGTCCTCGGCTGCCGCGGCGCGTGACTCGGCCTCGTCGACCAGCCGCTGGGTCTCTGCGGATGCTGCCGCGTGGTGGTCCGCGGCCTCCTTGGCCAGACGCTCACGCTCCACGGCCAGCACCCGGCGGGCCTCCTGGGTCTCGCGATCGGCTGCGGCCAGGATCTTCTCGGCCTCACGCTTGGCGTTGGTGATCGCCTCGTTGTTGGTCTGCTGCGCGGCCATCCGGAGCTGATCGGATTCGCGCTTGGCCGCCGCGATCGTGTCGGCTGCCTCGCCTGCGGCCAGCGTACGCTCCTGCTCGACATCGGCCTTCAGGCGCGCTCGGGCCTCCTCGATCTCTCGGGTCTGGACCAGGCGGAGGTCCTCGACCTCCTTCTGGCCCGCACTGCGCGTCGCCTGGGCGTCACGTTGCGCGGCCGAACGCAGTTCGTCGGCGTCTCGCTGCGCGGTCCCACGCACCTTGGCCGCCGCTTCCTCGGCCATCCGCAGCATGCCGGCCGCGTGGTCGCCCAGCCCGGCGTACGACGGCGCCTCGCGCTCGGCCAGGTCGGCCTCCATCGCGTGCAGTTGTTTGCTCAGTCCGGCGTTGGCCTCACGCAACTCGGTGAGCTCGGCGAGGAACCCCTCGCGTTCGGATCGCAGGCCGTCGACCTGCTTGTCCACCTCGATCGGGTCGTAGCCACCCTTGCGCACGACCGGGAACAACCCCTTGCCCTGGGGCGGCTTGCTGCCCCACCCGCCGCTCCACACCGGCTGTGGCGACACGGGAGCGGGAGGTACGCCGGGAGGGTTCGGCGCAGCCTTGGGCGCGACGACCGGGACCTGCTTGGTGGGTTCGGTGTCGCGAGACTGGGGCGTCGCCGACGGACTCGCCTCGGACTTCTTCGGTGAGTTGTTGTCGTCCTCGTCGAAGATGGACAGTCCTACGTCGCCGCTCATGCGTGCCTCCCCATGGCTGGATTCGAGTGCTCGACCTCAAGCATCCCAAACCGGGCCAGCGGTTGCGTGGTCAGACGCGCTGGTGGACTGGCGCTTCGGCCGGACCCGCGCTGCGCGCTCTCCGACCTCAGACGCGGTTTGGGATTGGCGCTTCGGCCGGACCCGCGCTGCGCGCTCTCCGACCTCAGACGCCCCGGAACCGGTTGATCGACTCCAAGTGCTTGTCGCGCATCTCGTGGTCGCGGACGCCCAGGCCCTCCTCAGGGGCCAGGCAGAGCACGCCGACCTTGCCCTGGTGGGCGTTGCTGGTGCACGTCGAGCGCGGCCTGGCCGACCTCGGTCGAGCGGGTAGGTCTGCGACAGGGTCGGGTGGATCATGCCCTTGGAGATCAGGCGGTTGGCCTCCCACGACTCGCGGTAGTTGGCGAAGTGCGAGGAGATGATCCGCTTGAGGTTCATCCACAGGTAGCGGTTGTCGTACTCGTGCATGTAGCCGCGTCGTCGACGCGCAGGTGGTGATCGTGCCGCCCTTGCGGGTCACGAACACCGACGCACCGAAGGTCTCGCGACCCGGGTGCTCGAAGACGATGTCGATGTCCTCGCCGCCGGTGAGCTCGCGGATCCTGGCGCCGAGACGCTTCCATTCGCGCGGGTCCTGCTTGGTGCCTTCGTCGTTCCAGAAGCTGGTAGTTCTCCTCGGAGCGGTTGATGATCAGCTCAGCGCCCATCGAGCGGCAGATCGTCGGCCTTCTCCTCGTTGGACACCACGCAGATCGGGCTGCGCGCCACCGTTGAGTGCGTACTGCGTGGCGAAGCCGCCCAGGCCGCCGCTGGCGCCCCAGATCAGCACGTTGTCGCCCTGCTTCATGTTGCCGCCGTTGGCAGAGACGAGCTGGCGGTACGCCGTGGAGTTGACCAGGCCGGGGGAGGCGGCCTCCTCCCAGGTCAGGTGCGCGGGCTTGGGCATCAACTGGTTGGACTTCACCAGCGCGATCTCGGCCAGGCCACCGAAGTTGGTCTCGAAGCCCCAGATCCGCTGCTCGCGGGTCGAGCATCGTGTCGTTGTGGCCGTCGGGGCCTCCGAGCTCGACCGAGAGGCAGTGCGCCACGACCTCGTCGCCGGGCTTGCCAGGCGTTGCACGCCCGCGCCGGTGCTTGCAGCACGACGCCGGCCAGGTCCGAGCCGACCACGTGGTAGGGCAGGTCGTGCCGCTTGGCTCAGCGGCGAGAGCTGCGGCCGTACCGCTCCAGGAAGCCGAAGGTCGACACCGGCTCGAAGATCGAGGTCCACACGGTGTTGTAGTTGATCGCGCTGGCCATCACGGCCACCAGAGCCTCGCCCGGGCCGAGTTCGGGCAGCGGCGACGTCGTCGACGTGCAGTGACTTGCGCGGGTCCTTCTCCTGCGAGGCCACGCCTTCGAACATGCCGACCTCGTCCTTCTTGACGAAGGCCGCGCGGTAGTGGTCGGGGACCTCCAGGCTGGCGAAGTCTTCGCTGGTCGCGGTGCCCGACTGGATGGCTTCGAGGATGTGCTGCACGTGCTGCTCCTGGCTAGTGATGTACGTCGATGGTTCAGATCATGCTTGGGCGCGAGGCTACCGGCTAGTAACTGTGCCGCACCGCGTCTGTGGAGAAGGTCATATCGCGAGGGTCAACGCGCGTCATCGGCTCAGTGTCCGCTCGCCGCCGGTTCCACGAGTTCGACCAGCACGCCGCCCGCATCCTTGGGGTGGATGAAGTTGACCGCGACTGTCGGAGGTCCCACGCTTCGGAGCGTCGTAGAGCAGTCGTACGCCCCGCGCGCGCAGGATCGCCGCGACCTGCTCGACGTCGGTCACCCGGAACGCCAACTGCTGGATGCCCGGGGCCGGAACGGTCCAGGAACTTCGCGATCGTGGACTCCGGCGACAGGGGCGCGAGCAGCTGGATGCAGCGAGCCGGAGTCGCCGACACCGACCATCGCCTCGCGTACGCCCTGCTCCTCGTTGACCTCCTCGTGCAGCACCGTCATGCCGATAGGTGTCGCGGTAGAAGGCCATCGCCACGTCCAGGTCGGGAACCGCGATCCCAACGTGGTCGATATGCGGTGAACAAGTGCTCGGGGATGTCCAGTGGAGTCGTCATAGGAACCATGGTCGTACGCCGTCGCGCGAGGAGGCCACCTGCGGTCGTGTGACTTATTCCTCGCAGACGATCTCGCAACGAGCCTCCCGGGCGCGCAGAGCGGTGGGTAGTCGTCGCGACAACGTCTGAATTCGTACGAACTCTTGGAGGACTCATGTCCGGATCCGTCATCGTCGCCGGTGCTCGCACCCCGATCGGCCGCCTGCTCGGCGGTTTGAAGGACCAGTCGGCCGCCGACCTCGGTGGCGTCGCCATCAAGGGCGCCCTGGAGAAGGCCGGCATCACCGGTGACCAGGTCGACTACGTGATCATGGGCCAGGTCATCCAGGCCGGCGCCGGCCAGATCGCCGCCCGCCAGGCTGCGGTCAAGGGTGGCGTGCCGATGAACGTCCCGGCGATCACCATCAACAAGGTCTGCCTCTCCGGGCATCAACGCGATCGCGATGGCCGATCAGCTGATCCGCGCCGGTGAGCACGAAGTGGTGGTGGCCGGTGGCATGGAGTCCATGACCCAGGCGCCGCACCTGCTGCCCAAGTCGCGCGAAGGCTTCAAGTACGGCGACACGGCTCTGGTGGACTCGATGGCCTACGACGCGCTCTACGACCAGTTCACCAAGCAGGCCATGATCAACCTCACCGACGGGCACAACGCCTCGGGTGCTGCGTTGACGCGCCAGGAGCAGGACGAGTTCTCGGCCCAATCGCACCAGCGCGCCGCGTTGGCCTGGAAGAACGGTGTGTTCGACGACGAGGTCGTCCCGGTCGTGATCTCGACCCGCAAGGGAGACATCGAGGTGACCCAGGACGAGGGCGTGCGCGGCGACACCACCGCCGAGACGCTCGCCGGGCTGCGCCCGGTCTCCAAGGAAGGCACCATCACGGCCGGCTCCGCCTCGCAGATCTCCGACGGCGCGTGCGCGGTCGTGGTGATGAGCAAGGCCAAGGCCGAAGAACTCGGTCTGGAGTGGCTCGCCGAGATCGGAGCGTCCGGCCAGGTCGCAGGCCCTGACTCGACGCTGCAGATGCAGCCCGCCAACGCGATCAAGGCCGCGGCCGACAAGGAAGGCATCGCGGTCAGCGACATCGACCTCTTCGAACTCAACGAGGCCTTCGCTGCCGTAGGCATCGAGTCGGCTCGGGCCCTCGGCGTCGGCGACGACGTCGTCAACGTCAACGGTGGCGCGATCGCACTGGGCCACCCGGTCGGGATGTCGGGTGCGCGGATCGTGCTGCACCTGGCCCACGAACTCAAGCGCCGAGGCGGTGGCACCGGTGCTGCGGCCCTGTGTGGTGGCGGTGGCCAAGGCGACGCGCTGATCATCCGCGTGCCGTCTGCCTGAGGGTTGACCGCTTCGTGACTGCTTCTGGATCCGGGGATCGGCGCCGCACCGCGGCGTCGGTCCCCGATCTTGTTGCACGACTGCGCACCGGCGACCCTCGTTCGGTCGCACGGGCGATCTCGCTCGTGGAGGACGAGTCCCCGCTGCTGCGAGAGTTGATGGCTGCACTCGCACCGCTGGCTGGGCGAGCCCACGTCGTGGGCCTGACCGGGCCGCCGGGTGTGGGCAAGTCCACCTCGACCAACGCGCTGGTCGGCCAACTGCGTGCCCGCGGTCACACCGTCGGTGTGCTCGCCGTCGACCCGTCGTCACCTTTCACGGGCGGCGCACTGCTGGGTGATCGCATCCGGATGGCCGACCACGCCCTCGATCGGGGTGTGTTCATCCGCTCGATGGCCTCGCGCGGACACCTCGGGGGACTCGCGTGGTCGACGCCGCAGGCGATCCGGGTGCTCGATGCGGCGGGCTGCGACGTGATCCTCGTCGAGACCGTGGGCGTGGGTCAGAGCGAGGTCGAGATCGCCGGCCAGGCCGACACCACCGTCATCTTGTTGGCGCCGGGTGGCGGGGACGGCATCCAGGCGGCCAAGGCCGGAATCTTGGAGATCGGTGACGTCTACGTCGTCAACAAGGCCGACCGTGACGGCGCGACTCAGGTACGCCGCGACCTGCGCCGCATGCTGGGGATGGGCGCGGCTCGCGACGACTGGCAGCCACCGATCCTCGCGACCGTGGCCTCGCAGGGGCAGGGTATTGACGCGGTCGCGGATGCGCTCGCGACGCACCTGAGGTGGCTCGAGGAGACAGGGGAGCGCAGCAGGCGACGCGCGGTGCGCGCTGCCCAGGAGATCGAGGCGATTGCGATCGCCAGACTCAGAGCTGCCTGGTCGCCGGCGGGCGCAGGGGTGGCAGCCGACCTCGCCACCGAGGTCGCCGACGGGGTGCTCGACCCCTACGCGGCCGCCGACCGACTGCTGGACGCGCGCAGCTGATGCGGGCACACGATCTGGCCGCTCACACCCCAAGCTGGTCGTCAACCGGCAAATGCCGAACGGCGGCGACGCACGAAATGGGGGATCGTGCGGCGCCGCCGTGAGTGGCAGTTGCTGCCTCTCGCTGCACTGCTGCTCATGATCTCGGCTGGGACCCTAGGGGGGTGGAGTGGGGGGATTTCGGGTCCAGCCGACCGACGCTGGGGGTGCCGGCATGACATGCAGTGCGCCCGCCCGGCGACCCGGACTGGCTGTTGAACCCTAAACAACAGTTGGCAACTATTCCAAAACCCTCCACTGTCAGAATCCAGAGAACGGCAACTATTGCCAGTGAGTTGCGGGATAATCTGGCGGAAACTTTCCGCCCCACGGACTCGCGTCTGCTCGACGCGTGTGCATTGAAGTCGGCTTCGGTGACGAATCGCCCCCGATGCGGCACCAGCGCCGTTCAGGTGATCGAATATCCACATGACCGCGCTCGCTTCCGTGCTCGACTCGCTGCCTGACAACCCCCGGATAGTGATCTCCGGCAACCATGCGACCCCGTCGGCCGTACTCGCCCAGATCGACCAGCGACTCGCGTCCTATCGCCTCTGGGCACTCAACGGTCAGCACGGCCTGCCGGACCGCGAGGGCGTCACCCTCGAGACCTCCTTCGTCGGCCCCGGCCAGCGCCGCAGTTCCCGCCTGGCGTACGTGCCCTGCCGACTCAGCCTGGTGCCCGAGCTCTTCCACGGCCCGCAGGTGCCGGATCTGGTGGTCGTCCACACCACCAAACCGCGCAACGGCCGGGTATCGCTCGGAGTCGAGGTCAACGTGTTGCCGGCGGCGATCGAGGCGTGCCGACGCAACGGCGGCAAGGTGGTCGCCCAGGTCAACGAGCACATGCCGTGGACCTTCGGTGACGCCGAGATCAAGGTCGACAAGTTCGATCTGCTGGTCGAGGCCAGCGCCCCGCTGCCGACCGCTCCGGCGGGCGCGATCGACGAGTCCTCCGCGGCCATCGGTGCGCTGGTGGCCTCCCGGGTCAAGGATGGCTCAACCCTCCAGGCCGGCATCGGTGCCGTCCCGGACGCGACCCTGCACGGGTTGACACGACGCCGCGGGCTGCGGATCTGGACCGAGATGTTCAGCGACAGTGTCTTGGCGCTGGAGGAGGCCGGTGCTCTCGACCTGGCGGTGCCGATCTGCTCCTCCTTCCTGTTCGGGTCCCCGGAGTTGCTCGACTGGGTCGACGGCAACGAGCGCATCAAGATGGTCCGCACGGAGCGTACGAACGACCCTGCGCGGATCGCGCGCAACCCGCAGATGGTCTCCGTCAACACCGCGCTCCAGGTCGACCTGTTCGGTCAGGCCAACGCGTCGCGAATCAAGGCAAGGATCCACTCGGGCTTCGGTGGCCAGACCGACTTCATCGTGGGTGCGCTGCACTCCCAGGGTGGGCAGGCCGTGATCGCGTTGAAGTCGTGGCACCCCAAGGCCGACTGCTCCACGATCGTGCCGCTGGTCGACGAGCCGGTGACGTCGTTCCAGATGAGTGCCGTGGTCACCGAGCAGGGCACGGCAGAGGTTTTCGGACGTGACCAGAAGGCGCAAGCGCGCGAACTGATCGACCAGGCAGCGCACCCGTCCGTACGCGACGAGTTGTGGGAAGAGGCCGCCGCACTCGGACTCGCGTGAGTCGATCCCTAGGATTGCGCCTATGACGCAGGTTCCCTTCAGCCGTCCCGGTGCCGTCGACCTGTCCGCGCTCAAGCGGACCCCGCCTCCTTCCGGCGCGAGTGGTGCGCCAGCGCCCAGTCGCGCGGCAGGCGGTGCGTACGACATCGAGGTGACCGAGCAGAACTTCCAGTCGGTCCTCGAGTCGTCGATGACCGCACCGGTGCTGCTGGTCTTCTATTCGCCTTCTCGCGCGCCCGAGACCGCCGACTATGCGGGCGAGGTCGCGGCTGTCGTGGGCGAGTACGACGGCCGCTTCCTGGCCGCGCTGGCCGACATCGACGCCCAGCCGGCCATCGCGCAGGCGATGCAGATCCAGCAGGTGCCCCTGCTGCTGGTGATCTTGGAGGGCCGCCCGGCGACCCAGCCGATCCCGGGTGTGCTGCCTGCCGAGGATCTGCGGATGTTGCTGCAGCAACTGGGACAGCAGTTGACCGCGTCCGGCATCACCGGACGTCATCAGCCTCGGGCCGACGCCGTGCCCGTGGACGAGGACGCGGAGCCTGCGCCCGACCCGCGTTACGCGGCAGCCCAGGATGCGCTGGAGCGCAACGACATCGACGCCGCTGTGGTGGAGTACCAAAAACTCGTCGACGCCAATCCCGCCGACCAGGAAGCAGTCGCGGGCCTGGCGATGGCCAAGGTGCTGCAGCGGGCGATGAATGCCGATCTCAATCAGGCCCGCGCCGCCGCGGCTGCCGCGCCCGATGACGTGGCCGCGCAGACTCTGGTCGCCGACCTCGACCTGCTCGGAGGTCACGTGGAGGATGCGTTCTTGCGACTGATCGACCTGGTGCGGCGTACGTCCGGTGACGAACGCACGGCCGCTCGCGATCACCTGCTCGGCCTCTTCGCCGCGGTCGGCAGCGACGACGCCCGGGTGCTGAAGGGGCGTCAGTCGTTGGCGTCCGCGTTGTTCTGAGGTTGGTTTCGAGGTGGTTTCGAGACGCGGCCTGCGGCCGCTCCTCAACCAGCGGTGAGGGCTCTCCTCAACCAGTGGTGAGGGCTCTCCTCAACCAGCGGTGAGGGCGGCGCGGCCTGCCTCCAGACGGGCCACGGGGACCCGGAAGGGCGAGCACGAGACGTAGTCCAGCCCGACCTCGTCGAAGAAGTGGATCGAGGTCGGGTCTCCGCCGTGCTCGCCGCAGACACCCAGGTGGATGTCGGGGCGAGCACCTCGTCCGAGTTCGACAGCACGCTTGACCAGGGAGCCGACCCCCTCGACGTCGATGCTCTCGAACGGTGAGACCGCGAAGATGCCGTGCTCGAGATAGGTCGAGAAGAACGACGCCTCCACGTCGTCTCGGGAGAAACCCCACGTCATCTGGGTCAGGTCGTTGGTGCCGAAGGAGAAGAACTCTGCCGACGGCGCGATCTGATCGGCCGTCACAGCCGCGCGCGGGAGTTCGATCATGGTGCCGATGTGCACGGGTAGTTCCGCGCCGAAGCTGGCCTGCACGTCCTCGGCGATCCGCAGGATCTCGGAGCGTACGACCTCCAACTCGCGGTGCGTGCCCACCAGCGGCACCATGATCTCGGGCCGGGGGTCACCGCCGGCCTTGATCCGGGCCGCCGCGGCCTCCAGGATCGCGCGGGCCTGCATCGTGAACAGGTGCGGGATCGTGATCCCCAGCCGGACGCCGCGCATGCCGAGCATGGGGTTGGCCTCGTGCAGGCGTCGGACCGCATCCAGCAGTCTGCGCTGGTGCTTCTTGCGCTGGCCGTGCATCTCCGCGACCGCCATCGTCACCGACAATTCGGTGAAGTCGGGCAGGAACTCGTGCAGCGGTGGGTCGATGAGCCGGATCGTGACGGGCAGACCGTCCATCGCCTCCAGGATCTCCATGAAGTCCTGGCGCTGCAGCGGCAGCAACTCTTCGAGCGCGGCGTCCTGCTCCTCGGGAGTTTCGGCGATGATCAGGTTCTCCACGAGTTGGCGACGCTCGCCCAGGAACATGTGCTCGGTGCGGCAAAGGCCGACACCTTGAGCTCCGAAGCGGCGCGCGCGGCTGGAGTCCTCCGGACTGTCGGCGTTGGCGCGGATCTTGAGCCGACGCTTGGAGTCCGCGTGATCCATCAATCGCGCCACGGCCTCCACCAGCGGGTCGTCGACGTCCTCGCCCTCGAAGTAGCGCACTACGTGGGAGTCCACGACAGGCACCGCACCGAGGAACACCTCGCCGGTCGATCCGTCGATCGAGATGACGTCGCCTTCGCGGACGGTCAAACCGTCGCGCACGACGAAGTGGCCGCTCTTGGCGTTCACGTCCAACGACTCGGCCCCGCATACGCACGTACGCCCCATGCCGCGGGCGACGACCGCCGCGTGCGAGGTCTTGCCCCCGCGCGAGGTGAGGATGCCGCGCGCAGCCATCATGCCCGCCAGGTCGTCGGGCGTGGTCTCCTTGCGCACCAATATCACGTCCTCGCCGCGCTCGGCCCACTCGACGGCTGTCGCCCAGTCGAAGACGGCCTTGCCGACAGCGGCACCGGGGGAGGCGTTCATGCCCTTCGCGATGAGCTTGCGTTGGGCGTTGTCGTCGAAGCGCGGGAACATCAGGTTCGCCAACTGCGCTCCGGTCACTCGGGTAAGCGCCTCGTCGAGATCGATCAGGCCCTCGTCGGCCATGTGCACCGCGATCCGGAAGGCGGCTTCGGGCGTACGCTTGCCGACCCGCGTCTGCAACATCCACAACTTGCCGCGTTCGATGGTGTACTCGATGTCGCACATGTCCTTGTAGTGCTTCTCGAGTTTGTCCATGATCGCGATCAGCGAGTCGTACGACTTCTTGTCGATCTGCTCCAGGTCCGCCAGCGGCACCGTGTTGCGAATGCCTGCGACGACGTCCTCACCTTGGGCGTTTTGGAGGTAGTCGCCGTACACACCCTGGTCGCCGGACGCCGGGTCACGGGTGAAGCAGACGCCCGAGCCCGAGTCCTCGCCGGTGTTGCCGAAGACCATCGCCTGGACATTGACGGCCGTACCGAGGTCCTCGGGGATGCGTTCTTGGCGTCGGTAGAGCCGCGCGCGATCGGTGTTCCACGAATCGAATACGGCGCGGATCGCCAGGTCCATCTGCTCGCGGGGGTCCTGCGGGAAGTCGCGATCGACCTGGTGGCGATAGATGTAGCGGTAGCGATCCAACAGTTCGCGCAGCGCTGCGGGGTCCAGGTCGGTGTCCTCGGTGGTGCCACGGGCCTGCTTGATCTCGTCGAGGGCTTCCTCGAAGAGGTCGCCGTCGATGCCGAGCACGGTGCTGCCGAACATCTGCATCAGTCGGCGGTAGGAATCCAACGCGAACCGCTCACCGGACTGTTTCGCCAGGCCCTGGACCGACTCGTTGTTGAGGCCGATGTTGAGCACCGTCTCCATCATGCCGGGCATCGAGAACTTTGCCCCCGAGCGCACCGACACCAGCAGCGGGTCGTCCGCGTCGCCGAGTCTGCGCCCCATGTCCTGCTCAAGCCGGGCCAGGTGCTCGGTGACCTGCTCGGCGAGTCCGTCGGGTTCGTGGCCCTCGCGCAGGTACGCCCGGCAGGCCTCGGTGTCGATCGTGAAACCGGGCGGCACAGGCAGTCCCAGTCGGGTCATCTCGGCAAGATTGGCGCCTTTGCCGCCGAGCAGGTCCTTCTGATCCTTGTCACCATCGCGGAAGTCGTGAACGTAACCCTGAGTACCCATGATCTGATCTTGTCATTGTCGGCCCCCGGGCGGGAGGCGGGTCTAGGGGTCAGCGACCGGATTCGGTGAACACCGACCCGGGACTGGCCAGCGCGGCGCGAATCCGGCGCGCGGTGAAGTCCGTGCAGCGCTCGTCGATCTGTTCCAACGTGCAGAATTCGGCCGTACGGATCTCGCGCACCTGCGTGACCATGCCAGCCAGGATCGCCGGAGCATGGGTGCCGCCGTCGAAGACCAGACACAGCGCATCGTCCCAGCCTCCCCACGGGGGCAGCCAGTCGGTGATCAGCAGGTCGCCCGCGTCGATCGTGAGCCCGAGTTCCTCGGTGACCTCCCGGGCGACGGCCTCCTTGGGGTTCTCGCCGACCTCGACGACACCGCCCGGCAGATCCCAGTCGCGTTTGTACGTCAACTGGCACAGCAGGACCCTCCCGTCGGGGTCCCTCACCAGCATCTGCCCGATGGCGCGCTTGCGCGGCAGCATCGCGTTGAGCAGGCTGCGAAAACTGCTGGGATCGCTCAAGGGCGGGTCGGTGGCCAGCCGGGAGAACACGACGTACTCCGTCGTCTCCTCGCGATCGCCGGTGCCAGGGACCACCCGTTGGGTGCCCTCGCGGCTCATCCCACCCCGGGTGGCGAGCCGGAGCGCATCGGTGTTGTCGGCGGCGACCCTGGCCTGCACCCGGCTGATACCGAAACCGCCATCGTCGGTGTCGGTGAGCGCCCAGTCGACCAGCGTGCGAAGGGCGCGCGTGGCATACCCGCGCTTGCGTACTGCCTCGTTGAGCCGCCACGACAACTCGACCGTGTGCGGGTCGAGCCGCTGGAGACCGAGTTCGCCGACGACGTCGTCCCCGACCTCGATCTCGAATCGGCCGGCGACACCGTCGTCGCTGACCGGGCGAAGGGTGACGGTCCCGTCAGTCAGAGTGGGGTGCTCGGATGCAGGCTCCGGTGGGCTCACGTCGCGATCATGGCATGCGGGGCGCAATCCGCGTGGCGGTCTCGGTGAGCCATCGTCGAGCGGTGCTCAGCCCCTCCTCACCCGTGATCTCCTGGAGCACGATGCGGACGGTGATCCCTTCGAGCAGCGTCTCGAGGTCGTCGAGCGCTTCTTCGTGCTCAGCAGTCTTGTCAGTCGCGCCGAGAGCGCCCGGCCGGGGCACTGGTTCGGGATCAGCCCAGCCTCGCTCGGCGACCTGCATCCGCTGACGGATGGTGCCCTCATGGTCGTACGGCGAACGCGGCACCTCGCTGCTCAGCGGTCTGGACAGGCTGAGTTGAAGGCCCACGAGTTCCATCGGGATCAGGTCGGGCGTGTCCGGCAGCGCGCCCGCAGCCACGACCACTGCCTGCTCGATGCGCTCCTGCAACGAAGACTCTGCCGGGTCGAACCGACCACCTCGCCCTCGACTGGCGAAGCGGCGACGGTTGCATACAGCTGTCGCTGCCAAGCCCCGCAGGTCAGCCTCGGGCGCGACGAGGCGACGGATCTTGATGTCTGAGATGCCAAGATATTTCGCGAACGCGCGCCTGCTGAACGCGCTGTTTCCGTGGTCGAGGACCCACTCGAGGGCGCCTTCGTGCAGGAACTCGAATCGCGAGGCGTAGTCGATCATCTTGGGCATGTCCACACGATGACCGGGTTTGCGCGGTGCGCGGCAGCCACCCGGGTTCTGCGCGCTATGCGCAATGCCCCTACGCCCGCTTGAACCACACGGTTGCCAGCGGCGGCACTGTGATCGTGGCCGAGGCAGGCTGGCCCTGCCACGGGTCTTCGGCAGCGATGACCGCACCCATGTTGCCGACACCCGACCCGGAGTAGGCCGCAGCGTCGGTGTTGAGCACTTCGCGCCACTCTCCGGCTGCGGGGAAGCCGAGGCGGAAGTCGCCATGCGGCATGGCCGAGAAGTTGGTGACGCAGACCAACTCGTCGCCCTCCCTAGCGTCGCCGTCCTCGGTGCGCCGCAGGAACGAGAACGTGTTGCGGCCCGCGTCATCGGCGTCGAGCCACTGGAAACCCTCGGGTTGATTGTCGGTGGCGAACAACGCGGGGGAGGAGACGTAGAGCGCGTTGAGGTCGCGTACGAGACTCTGCACGCCCTGGTGTTCCACGTGCTCCAACAACCACCAGTCGAGTTGGCGTGACTCGGCCCATTCGGACTCCTGGCCGAACTCCGAGCCCATGAACAGCAACTGCTTGCCCGGGTGCGCCCACATGAAGCCCAAGAACGCGCGCAGGTTGGCTAGCTGCTGCCAGCGGTCGCCGGGCATCTTGCGCAGCAAGGAGCCCTTGCCGTGCACCACCTCGTCGTGGCTGATCGGCAGCACGTAGTTCTCCGAGAAGGCGTAGACCAAGGAGAAGGTCATCTCGCCGTGGTGGTGGCCGCGGTGGACCGGCTCGCGCGCCAGATAGCGCAGCGTGTCGTTCATCCAGCCCATGTTCCACTTGAACCCGAAGCCCAGACCGTCGAAATCGGTAGGGCGAGTCACACCGGGCCATGAGGTCGATTCCTCGGCGATCGTGACCGCTCCGGGCACGCGGCGATAGACGGTCGCGTTCATCTCCTGCAGGAACTGCACCGCCTCGAGGTTCTCGCGCCCGCCGTGCTTGTTGGGCGTCCACTCGCCGGGTTCGCGGTCGTAGTCGAGATACAGCATCGAGGCGACGGCGTCGACGCGCAGGCCGTCGCAGTGGAACTCCTCCAACCAATAGATCGCATTGGCGTAGAGGAAGTTGCGCACCTCATGGCGCCCGAAGTTGAAGATGTGTGAACCCCAGCCCTTATGCCAGCCGCGCTGGGGGTTCGGGTCCTCGTACAACGGCGTTCCGTCGAACCGGGGCAGCGCCCATTCATCGGTCGCGAAGTGCCCGGGGACCCAGTCAAGGATCACCCCGATGCCGGCCTGGTGCATCCGGTCGACGAAGTAGCGGAAGCCGTCGGGATCACCCAAACGCGAGTCGGGGGCGTAATAGGACGTCACGTGGTATCCCCACGAGCCGCCGAACGGGTGCTGCATCACCGGCATCAATTCGACGTGGGTGAAACCCAGGTCGGTGACGTACGTGGTGAGTTCGTCGGCCAACTCGCCCCAGCCCAGGGGAGTGCCGTCCCAGTGGCGTCGCCACGACGCCAGGTGGACCTCGTAGACCGACATCGGCTCGGCCACCGCGGACTTCTCCGTGCGGGCCTGCATCCAGTCCGCGTCACCCCACTTGTAGCGGGACTCGTAGACCACGGAGGCGGTCAGCGGCGGCACCTCGGCGTACGACGCCATCGGATCGGCACGTTCTGTCCAGACGCTGTCCGCGCCGAGCACGGCGTACTTGTAGCAGGTGCCCGAGCCCACGTCGGGTACGAACAACTCCCACACGCCCGAGGAGCCGAGTTGGCGCATCGGATGCTGGCGGCCGTCCCAGTCGTTGAAGTCCGCCTTCACGCGTACGCCGCGGGCGCCGGGCGCCCACACCGCGAACGACGCGCCGACGACTGTCGTGAGGGGACCTTGGTAGTGATGCACGTGCGCCCCGAGCACCTCCCAGAGGTTCTCGTGCCGACCCTCGTTGATCAGGTGCAGGTCGGTTTCCCCCAGGGTCGGCAGGAACCGGTACGGGTCGTCCTGGACCAGGCGCAGGTCCTGGTCGTAGGTCACCTCGATGCGGTAGTCGGGGACCTCTGTCGCCTCGTCCCCGGTCGCGACCACCCCGGCCCAGATGCCGTCGTACTCGTGCTCCAGGGGGTAGCGCTCGTCGCCTACCTTGACCGTCACCGACTTGGCCAAGGGACGGAACGCCCGCACCGTGACAGCCCCCTCGTACACATGGCCGCCGAGCAGTGAATGCGGACTGCCGTGCTCGCCACGGATCAAGAGGTCGAGCTCGGCGGCGTCGGCCGGCTTGAGGGGAATGCGAGTGCCATCAGTCATGAAGGTTCTCCCTCCGGGGAGGTCAGTTCCGCGATCGCCGCGAGTGGGATCGAGATCCAGGTGGGGCGGTTGCGCGCCTCGTACACCACTTCATACACCGCCTTGTCCGCGATGTACGCCGCGAGGAGGCGCTGCTCGGCGTCGGTCTCGTGGGATCCGGCGCGATAGCCGGCCAAGAACGCCTCTTGATGCCGTGCCGACCACGCGGTAGCGGCCTGCAGATCGGCCGAGCCGTGCTGCATGGCATCGGCCTTGGGGGCGTAGTCGAACGAGCGCAACATGCCGGCGACGTCGCGCCAAGGGGAGTCGGGTTGAAGGCGTTCGGCGAGCGTCTTGGCGGGCTCGCCCTCGAAGTCGACGATCTTCCAGCCGGAGTCCGTACGCAGGGTCTGACCCAGGTGCAGATCGCCGTGGATCCGGGTGATCCGGTCCCCGGGGAGGTCGCGCACGGCGTCGTAGGTGCGGCGCAACGCTGGTACGTGGGGTGCGAGCGCCGGGGCGATCGACACCGCCGCGTCGAGTCGCGCGATCATCGAGCCGGACAGCGTGGCCAGGTCGGACGGGGTGCGGTCACGGGTGGGGAACGCCGTGGCAAGCGCGGCATGGACGTCGCGTACGGCCCGACCGAGCGCGGCTGCCTCGTCGGTGAGGTCGGCCCCGGTGCGGACGCGTTCCAGCGCCAGGTCCCAGCCATCGGTCGCTCCCGTGAGGAACTCCTGGAGCATGCCGAGCACCAGGTCGCCCGATCCGTACCAGCCGTAGAGCGCTGCCACGCTGGGCGAACCGGCGACCGTCAGAGCCTCGTGAATGCTGACATCGGGGTTCTCACCAGGCGTCACCTTGCGGAAGAACTTGAGCACGGCCTGATCGCCGAACATCACGCTGCTGTTGGACTGCTCACCGGCGAAGACCCGCGGCGCCCCGAACCCGCTGACAGCAGCGCCGGGCAAGGCATGAAACGCCAACCCCCCGGTGGTGGAGGAGCCCGCGTCAGCGTCACCGGTGGTTGAGGAGCCCGCGTCAGCGTCACCGGTGGTGGAGGAGCCCGCGTCAGCGGGCGTCTCGAAACCACCCAACAGCGCCCCCATCGCGCTCGCGTCGTGCACCGCGTCATACACCCACGCCTCGCCAGAGCGCCCGATCAGCGCCCGCGCCAGCTGCGGTTGCTCCGAGGGATGGACGACGAGCGGGAGTTGGTAGCACTCCTCGCCGCCCGCCGCGTCGTCGTACGAAACCGTCACGAGGTCAACCGAGACGGTCGGCGAGACGGAGCCCAGTGGGCGCGACTCCACGAGCCGGAATGGGCGCCCCTTCCCGCCGAACCAGCGGGCCTCCCCGAGGTAGCGGGCGATGTCGGCCAGGTCAGGCCCCGTCATCGGTTCCGCACCGCGAGGATGTGCGCGGGCTCGACATGCGGGTCGAGGCGTACGTAGTTGCGCTCGCCCCACGTCCACTGGTCGCCGGTGATCTCGTCGTGGACGACGAACGAGTCGTCCCACTCCAAGCCGAGCGCCGGCATATCGAGATGGACGGTCGTCTCCCGGGTGCCGTGCGGGTCGAGGTTGATCACCACGATGACGGTGTCGGGCGCGCCGCCGGTTGTTGAGGAGCCCGCGCCGCCGGTGGTTGAGGAGCCCGCGCTAGCGGGCGTCTCGAAACCACTTGCCGATTTCGAGAACGCCAGGATGTGGTCGTCGTCGGTGCGGTGAATGGTGATGTTGCGCAGTTGCTGGAGTGCTGGATGTGCGCGGCGGATCTCGTTGAGTCTGGTCAGGTACGGCGCCAGGGTGCGGCCCTCGGCGGTCGCCTTCTCCCAGTCGCGGATCCGGATCTGGAACTTCTCCGAATCGAGGTACTCCTCCGACCCCGGCTTGATCGCCACGTGTTCGAACAACTCATAACCGGCATACACGCCCCACGAGGGTGAACTCATCGAGGCCAGCGCGGCTCGGATCTTGAACGCGGCGGGCCCGCCGTACTGCAGGAACTCGTGCAGGATGTCGGGGGTGTTGACGAAGAAGTTCGGCCGCATCAGGTGGTCGGTCTCGCTGGCCAACTCGCGCAGGTAGTCCTCGATCTCACCCTTCTCGGTGCGCCAGGTGAAATAGGTGTACGACTGGTGGTAGCCCACCGAGCCGAGCGCGCGCATCATCGCCGGTCGGGTGAACGCTTCGGCCAGGAAGATCACGTCGGGATCCGTACGCCGGATCTCGCCGAGCAGCCGCTCCCAGAACTCCACGGTCTTGGTGTGGGGGTTGTCGACGCGGAACACCTTGATGCCGTGACTGATCCACAACTTCACGATCCGCAGCACCTCGGCGTAGATGCCCTCGGGGTCGTTGTCGAAGTTGATCGGGTAGATGTCTTGGTACTTCTTCGGGGGGTTCTCGGCGTACGCGATGGTGCCGTCTGCGCGGGTGGTGAAGAACTCCGGGTGTTCCTTGGCCCAGGGGTGGTCCGGTGCGGCTTGCAGCGCCAGGTCGAGCGCGATCTCCAGGCCAAGCTCGTGCGCGCGAGCCACGAAGGCGTCGAAGTCCTTGAACGTGCCCAGGTCCGGGTGGATCGCGTCGTGCCCGCCGTGCCTGGAGCCGATCGCCCAGGGCGATCCGGTGTCGTCCGGTCCCGGCGTCAACGTGTTGTTGGGCCCCTTGCGGTTGACCTCGCCGATCGGGTGGATCGGCGGCAGATAGACGATGTCGAAGCCCATCGCCGCGACGGCGTCGAGCCGCTTGGCGGCGGTCTTGAAGTTGCCCGACGTGACTTTGCCGGTCGCCTCGTTCTTGGTGGCGCCCTCGGATCGCGGGAAGAACTCGTACCAGCTGCCGTAGAGCGCCCGTGTCCGGTCGGCGAAGAGGGGGTACGGACCGGCGGTGGTGACGAGTTCACGCAGCGGGTTGGCCGTCAGCGCCGCCACCAACTCAGGTGCCTGCAGGGCGGCCAGGCGCGCCTCGACCGGACGGCTGGAGTCCTTGGTGACCGCGATGGCGTCCTTGAGCAACCTGCCGACCTCGCCGGACTGGGTCGCACCGGACTTGCCTGTCTTCGGCAGTGACTTCAGCACCCGTTCGAAGAGCAGCCGACCCTCGGTGAACATCAGGTCGACGTCAACGCCGGCGGGGATCTTGATGCCCGCGTCGTGCTCCCACGTGCCCAGCGGGTCGGACCATGCCTGGATCTCGAACGACCATGCGCCCTCCAGGTCCGGGGTGATCCATGCGGTGTAGTGGTCGGGGATCTCGCCGTGCTTGACCATCGGAATCGGCGGTCGTCTGGTGCCGGACGGGTCGGTCAGCACGACCTCGGCGCGCAGGCGGTCGTGGCCCTCGCGAAAGATCGTGGCGGAGATCGGCTGGGGCTCGCCCAGTGTCGCTTTCGCGGCTCGTCGGGGGGAGTTGCTGCCGGCGTCGACGACCGGGTGGATGTTCATCACCGGGATCCGGCCGATGCTGGTGGTCGTTGTGGGTGCCTTGGATCTCCTGCTCACCGAAGCCATGGCCCCAGACTTGCGAACGCTGCTCGTGCACGCAAGCCGACGTGGAGTGGTCCAGACGGATTCGACCAGGGTTTGGATCGATCCAAGGATATTGGGCTACGGTGCTCTGGTGCGCGCTATTCGACGTTTCACCGTCCGTCCCGTCCTCCCTGAGGCCCTGGCCGGGCTGGGCACTCTCGCGGCCAACCTCCGCTGGTCGTGGCACCCGCCCACACAGGACCTGTTCGAGGCCGCCGATCCCGAGTTGTGGGAGGCAGTCACCCACGACCCGACGCGTCTGCTGGGCGGCCTGAGCCAGGCCCGACTCGACGCGCTCGCGGCCGACGAGAGTTTCACCGGTCGCGTCGTCGAGGCCGTCCGTGACCTGGAGCACTACCTGACCGGCGAACGCTGGTTCCAACGCCGCGGCGGCGTAGACGCCCCACGTTCGATCGCGTACTTCTCGCCGGAGTACGGCATCACCGCCGCGCTGCCGCAATACTCCGGGGGCCTTGGCATCCTGGCCGGCGACCACCTCAAGGCCTCCAGCGACCTCGGCATCCCGCTGATCGGGGTCGGGCTGCTCTACAAGCACGGCTACTTCAAGCAGTCGCTCAACCGCGACGGCTGGCAGCAGGAGTCCTACCCCGTGCTCGACCCCGACGAGCTGCCGCTGACCGTGCTGCGTGAGGAGGACGGCTCTCGCGCGCGCGTCACTATCGCCCTGCCCGGCGGTCCCGAACTCGTCGCCTACATCTGGATCGCGCAGGTCGGCCGGGTGTCGTTGCTGCTGCTCGACACCGACAACGAGGAGAACCCGCAGTACTACCGCGAGGTCACCGACCGTCTCTATGGCGGTACGACCGAGCACCGGCTGCGCCAGGAGATCCTGCTGGGCGTCGGCGGCGTCCGCGCGCTGCGCGTGTTCTGCCGCCTCACCGGTGCCCCCGCCCCCGAGGTCTTCCACACCAACGAGGGCCATGCCGGCTTCCTGGGCCTGGAGCGCATCCGTGAGCTCACCGTGGCCGAGGACGGCCCCAAGCTCGACTTCGACACCGCGCTCGAGGTCTCGCGCGCGGGCACCGTCTTCACCACGCACACGCCCGTCCCGGCCGGCATCGACCGATTCGGGCGCGACATCGTCGAGCAGTACTTCAACAACAACGGCGCCGTTCCCGGCGTGCCGCTGGATCGCATCCTCGCGCTGGGCGCTGAGGACTACGAAGGCGGCGACCCGGCTGTCTTCAACATGGCCGTGATGGGCTTTCGTCTCGCACAGCGCGCCAACGGCGTCTCCGAACTGCACGGACACGTCTCGCGCGGGATGTTCAACGGCCTGTGGCCTGCCTTCGACGAGGCCGAGGTGCCGATCGGTTCGATCACCAACGGTGTGCACGGCCCCACCTGGGTCGCCCGGGAGATCTTCGAGCTTGCGGCATCTCGCGGCGCGGACGTCGACTCCGACGACACCGACGCTCTCTGGCCGCTGGTCGACCAGATCTCCGGCGAGGAGATCTGGGCACTGAAGCGCAAGCTTCGCGAACGTTTGGTGGTGGACGCGCGCAAGCGCATCGGCAAGTCGTGGCAGAAGCGTGGAGCGGCTCCCGCCGAGCTGGCCTGGATCGACAAGGCGCTCGACCCCGACGTGTTGACGATCGGCTTCGCCCGTCGCGTGCCCACGTACAAGCGCCTTACCTTGATGCTGCGCGACCCCGAGCGGTTGAAGCGGCTGCTGACCGATCCCGAGCGCCCGATCCAGCTCGTGATCGCCGGCAAGGCACACCCGGCCGACGACACCGGCAAGCAGTTGATCCAACAGATGGTGCGCTTCGCCGACGACCCGGAGGTCCGCCACCGGATCGCGTTCCTTCCCAACTACGACATCGCGATGGCCCAGCCGCTCTACCCGGGCTGCGACGTGTGGCTCAACAACCCCTTGCGCCCGTACGAAGCCTGTGGCACCTCGGGCATGAAGGCGGCCCTCAACGGTGGACTCAACCTGTCCATCCTCGACGGCTGGTGGGATGAGTGGTTCGACGGCGAGAACGGCTGGGCGATCCCGTCCGCCGACGGCATCGACGACCCGGACCAGCGCGATGACATCGAGGCGCGCGCGCTCTACGACCTGATCGAGAACGAGGTCGCCCCGCGGTTCTACGCCGTCGACGAACACGGCGTCCCGACGCGTTGGCTGGAGATGGTCCGCCACACCCTGAAGTCGCTCGGCCCCAAGGTGCTCGCGACCCGCCAGGTGCGTGACTACGTGCGTGAGCTCTACGCTCCCGCCGCCAGCAACGCTCGGGCGCTCAACAACGACTTCGCCGGTGCCGAGGCGTTCGCCGCTTGGAAGAAGCGGGTGCGCGAGGAATGGCCGTCGGTCCGCGTCGAGCACGTCGAGTCCTCGGGTGTCAGCGACACCCCGGAGGTGGGGTCGGCGCTTTCCGTACGCGCGTTCGTCTCGCTCGGTGACCTCAACCCCGACGAGGTGGAGGTGCAACTCGTGCACGGTCGCCTCGACGCCGAGGACCAACTGCAGGAGTCGGACTTCGACGCGCTGTCGCTCGCCGAGTCGTACGAAGGTGGCCGCTATCGCTTCGACGGCAGCGTCGCGCTCGACGCGTCCGGGGCGTTCGGTTACACCGTGCGCGTGGTGCCCAAGAACGACCGCCTGGTCGCCGTGGCCGAACTCGGTCTGGTCGCCCTGCCCGCCTGAGGCCGGTCGAGCAAGCTCGAGGTCAGTTGTCGCGCAGCACCAGGATCGAGTGACCTTCGAGCTCCAAGGTGATGCCGGCGTGCACGGGATCGCCGACCGCGTGGTCGGGGGCCGTCGACAACACCACCTCGCCGTGATTGACCCAGTGGTTGACCGGCAGCGTCAGCGTCACGTCGTCGTCACCGCCGTTGAACCACAGCAGGAACGACGAGTCGTACTGCTGCTCGCCATGCCTGCCGGGGGAGCGCAACGGGTTGCCGGTGACGAACATGCCGACGACCTTGAGGTCGTCGTCGTGCCAGTCCCGCTCGGTCATCTCGCGTCCGTCCGGATGGATCCAGGCCAGGTCCTTGGGGCCGCCCTCGATCGTCGGAGTGCCCTTGAAGTGGTGCCGCTGACGTAGCGCCGGGTGTTCGCGCCGCAGCCGCAACGCCGACTTGGCGATGTCATAGACGTCCAACCAGGCATCGTCGGGTCGCCAGTCGACCCAGGAGACTTCGTTGTCCTGGCAGTAGGCGTTGTTGTTGCCGCGTTGCGTACGACCTCGCTCGTCACCCGCAGTGATCATCGGCGAGCCCGACGACAGCGCCAGCGTGGCCAGCATGTTGGCGGCCTGGCGACGCCGCAGCGCCGAGATCGTCTCGTCGTCCGTGTCGCCCTCGACCCCGTGGTTCCACGAGCGGTTGTTGTCCGTGCCGTCGCGGTTGTTCTCGCCGTTGGCCAGGTTGTGCTTGACGTTGTACGACACCAGATCGCGCATGGTGAAGCCGTCGTGCGCGGTCACGAAGTTCACCGACGCGTAGGGCGATCGCCCGTCGTCGGCGTAGAGGTCGGAGGAACCGGCCAGGCGCGAGGCCAGGTCGCGGATGGTCGACCGGCCGCGCCAGAAGTCGCGTACGACGTCGCGGTAGTGATCGTTCCACTCCACCCAAGGCGGCGGGAACGAGCCGACCTGATAGCCGTCCATCGACGCATCCCAGGGTTCGGCGATCAGCTTCACGTGCCGCAGCACCGGGTCCTGGCTGATGGTCGCGAGGAACGAACTGCGCATGTCGATGTCGTGTCCCGTACGCGCCAGCGCCGAGGTGAGGTCGAAACGGAAGCCGTCGACGTGCATCTCGTCGACCCAATAGCGCAGCGAGTCGGTGATCAACCGCAGCGCACCCGCATTGGCCGAGTCGACCGTATTGCCGCACCCGGTGACGTCCCAGTACGCGTCACCGATCGTGCGAGCTCGCTTGTAGTAGCCCAGGTCGTCGAGCCCGCGGAAGGAGTACGTCGGCCCGTCGATTCCGCCCTCGGCGGTGTGGTTGTAGACCACGTCGAGGATCACCTCGATGCCCGCCTCGTGGAAGTTCTTCACCATCTGTTTGAACTCCGCGATCTGTCCACCGCGATCGCCGGCCGCAGCGTACGCGCCGTGCGGTGCGAAGAAGCCGATGGTGTTGTACCCCCAATAGTTGGCCAGCCCGCGGTCAGCAACTGCCGGTTCGCTGACGAACTGATGCACGGGCAGCAACTCGACCGCGGTGACGCCGAGGTCCTGCAGGTAACGGGTGACGGTGTGTGAACCGAGTCCGGCGTACGTCCCGCGCAACTCCTCGGGGATCTCGTTGTGCAGTTCGGTGTAGCCCTTGACGTGCAGTTCGTAGATCACCGTGTCGCGCCACTTGGTGCGCAACCGGGTGTCTGCGTTCCAGTCGAAGTCGTCGTGGGTGACGACACAGCGCGGCATCGAGGGGGCGGAATCGAGGGTGCTGGCGCGACTCGGCTCGTCCACGTCGTAGGAGAAGGTCGCCGGACCCGGCGTCACCACGCCCGACACCGCGCGCGCGTAGGGGTCGAGGAGCAGTTTGTACGGGTTGAAGCGGCGCCCACGGTTGGGATCCCACGGGCCCTCGGCACGCAGCCCGTACAGCTGTCCGAGGGGGACCTGGGGGATCGCGCCGTGCCAGACGCCAAGGGTGCGCTCGGTGAGTTGGTGGCGGGTCTCGGTGCCCTCGTCGTCGAAGAAGCACACCCACATGCTGGTGGCCTCGGGTGCCCAGACCGCGAAGTTCGTCGCCTCCGGTGACCACGTCGCGCCCAGCGTCTGGTGGGCGCCGGGCCACACCGGGGCGACCTGCCCGTGCGTGTGCCAGTGCCAAGGGGTCAAGGTGTGAGGAGCCACGACCGGCATTGTGTCGGCCGGTGGCAAGGGGCCGCCAGTGACCCCTCGCACTAGGCTGGATTCCGTGAGCCAATACGTACGCCTTGAGGTCGCCGACGGTGTCGGCACGATCCGACTCGACCGCCCGAAGATGAACGCGATCAGTTTCGACGTGCAGGACGGCCTGCGCGCCGCCGCTGCGGAGGCGACCGCACGCGACGACGTCAAGGCGGTGGTCGTTACCGGCGGCGAGCGAGTGTTCGCCGCGGGTAATGACGTCAAGGAGATGGCCGACCTCAGCGTGCAGGAGATGATCGCGAAGGGGGAGTCGGTCCAATCGGCGGTCAGTGCCGTCGCACGCATCCCCAAGCCGGTGGTCGCGGCGATCAACGGGTACGCCCTGGGTGGCGGCTGCGAGCTCGCGTTGGCCGCCGACTACCGGATCGCCGCCGACAACGCGGTGCTGGGCCAGCCCGAAGTGCTGCTCGGCATCATCCCGGGCGCGGGCGGCACCCAACGGCTGTCCCGGCTGATCGGGCCGAGCAAGGCCAAGGACCTGATCTTCACCGGTCGTTTCGTCAAGGCCGACGAGGCTCTCACGCTTGGTCTGGTCGACAGGGTGGTGCCGGCCAGCGAGGTGCTCTCGACCGCGACGACCTGGGCTGCCCAGTTCGCCGGCGCCGCGACGTTGGCGTTGCGGGCTGCCAAGGAGGCGATCGACTGGGGCCTGGAGACCGACCTGGAGACCGGCCTGGTGATCGAGCGCCAGCAGTTCGCCGGACTTTTTGCCTCCGAAGACCGTGTCCTGGGCATGCAGTCCTTCGTTGAGCAGGGACCGGGGAAGGCCGTCTTCACCGGTCGCTGAGTCTCCCGTGTGGCTCGGTGAAGCCACTGGAGGGAGACCCGAGATGAAGACCGACTCGTCGCAGGACAGCAAGGCTGCCGAGACCGAAAGGCGTGAGACCGAACGGTCCGGCCCCTCGATGATCGGTGCCTTCTCTCCGGCGCAGATCGCTGATCTGCGCAACAAGGCCGCGCGCATCGTGGCGTTGGGGTGCACCCTGTTCGCCTTGATCCTCGTCGGTGGGGCGCTGTTCATCGCGCTGGGCGGCAACGGTCACAACGACCTGGTGCATTGGGTCAAGCAGACCGCTGACTCGCTCGATCTGGGGGTCTTCGACCGCAAGAACGGCGTCTTCCGCTTCGAGAACAAGCGCGGCAAGGGTGAGATCGTCAAGAACGTGACCGTCAACTGGGGCCTGGCCGCAGTCGCATGGGTATTCCTCGGCCGGGTGCTTGCCGGACTGTTGCGTACGTCGACCCCGCGCACCTGACGAACCACGCTCGCGAGCAGTGTGAGCCCTGCCACACTATGAGCATCTAGACGTAACGTCCTGTTGCATCTTTCCTCGCTCGGGTTATGGTCGCCGCGAACCGATCCCCCATGTCGTGCGTCACACTGCGGTGAGGCCCACGCATTTCGGGTTGGGTCGTCCATGGGTGGTTGTTCGGAAGCCACTCTCACCAATCGATGGAGGAAAAGCATGACGCAAAGCAAGCACAGCTTGCGCCTCGTAGCCCTGACGAGCGCGGCCGCGCTCGGTATGGGTGCCCTGATCGCGGCGCCCGCCCAGGCGGCGACCGGGCCGAAGGACTACACCTGCACTCTGTCTCTGCTGGGCGCCCAGACGTTCAGCGTGGACACCGACACCGACGCGCCGGCCTCGGTCTACCTGGGTCAGTCGTTCACGCCCACGATCACCTCCAAGGTGACGTTGCCCGCCGAACTCGTGGACGCGATGCGCAACGCCGGGATTGGCAAGATCGACGGCACGGCCGACGCTGACTCGTACAAGAACGGTGTCAAGGAGACGGCCAAGCTGAGTTTCGCGCGCACCGACGTTCCCGCCGCCGTCGGCTCCAGCATGGTGATCGAAGCGAAGGGCGCCGCTACTGCTGCCACGCCCACCGCCACGGGTGCGTACACGCTCGGCTCGGGCAACTTCAACACCACGCTGAAGCTCTACAACGCCGACGGCACGCCGTACGTGCTCCCGCAGGAGACTGCCACCTGCACCTCGGACGGCGTTCCGCACCTCGCCGACACCGTGGACGTGAAGGCCGCCGTGGCCTCCACCACCACGCTGGCAGTCGAGCCTGCTTCGGCGGCGTACGGAGCTGCGGTCAAGGCCACTGCCACCGTCAAGTCGGCGGTCGCGGAGCTCAAGCCGGCCGGTTCGGTCGACTTCAAGGTCGGTGACACCACCGTCAAGGGCACCGTTGACGCCAACGGTGTTGCCACCGCGGACATCCCGTTCCAGGCCGTGGGCACCCACGCCATCACCGCGTCGTACACGTCGACCACCGGCGGTCTGACGAACTCCGTCTCGGCACCGGCGAACCTCACGGTCGTCAAGGACGACACGACTGCGACGGCCAAGGCCAGCGTCAAGAAGAAGGCCAAGAAGGTCGTCATCAAGGTCAAGGTGAAGTCCGCCAACGGCCAGACGCCTGACGGCAAGGTCAAGCTCGTCGTCAAGAAGGGAAAGAAGAAGGTCCTCAAGAAGGCCGTCACGGTCAACAAGAAGGGCGTGGCCAAGCTCGTCATCAAGGGCAAGAAGTTCAAGAAGATGAAGAAGGGCAAGTACAAGGTGAACGCCAACTACACCGGCTCGTCCAACTTCAACAAGTCCAAGGCCAAGGCCAAGTTCAAGATCTGATCTCGAACGCCTCGGCTCGGAGGCCCCCATCGCGACTCGATCGCGGTGGGGGTTTCCCGATTTCCAACCCCGAGAGCACGTCATAGCCAGGTGTCGGCTCCGTCACTGTCGCAGGCCACGGTGAGCGTCGATGCTGCGAAGGGCCCCGAGCCCGCTGGCAACGCGGCCGTCAGCATCGGAGACAAGACCGTCACGGCGTCACCTCGGCCCACGGCCAGGTGCCGACGGGCAAGGTCAAGTTCGTGCTCAAGCCCAACGGCAAGACCTTCGGCAAGGCCAAGGTCGACTGACCTACAAGGGCAACGCCAAGGCCGTCTTCACCAAGGTGGCGAAGAAGGGCAACTACAAGCTCATCGCCAAGTACCTCGGCTCGACCAACTTCATCCGCTCCAAGAACGTCGTCAAGTTCACGATCTGAGCGTGTGGCTGATCCTCTCGTGTTGGGGCGCGCGAGAGGATCAATCGCATGCCTTCACCACGTTCCGCCCAGTTCTGCCTGATCACTGCGCTCGCCGTGACGGCCGCGTTGCTGCCCGGCCCTGCGATGGCCGCCAATGCTGCGCCCGTGAAGACGCGTACGCGCGTGGCGCTCACCCCGACCACCGTCGCGTACGGACAGGTCGCCGAGGCCGCGGTGCGCGTGCGCACCAAGAAGCGCAGACCGAGCGGCACCATCGCGGTGCACGCCGGGCGGCAACACGTCAGCGCCGAGATCACCAAGCGGCACCGGGCGCGGATCGCGCTCCCGTTGCTCAACGTCTCCGCCACTCCGTACTCGATCAGCGCGAACTTCCGCCCCGCCAACCCCGACCGGTTCACTTCTTCCGCATCCGAGGCGACCGAGCTTGTGGTCGTCAAGGACGCGACTGCCCCTCGCGTACGCGTGCGTCACCGCAAGGCCAAGAAACGCGTCGTGGTCCGCTCCCGCATCGTCTCCGCGCACGGCCGGGTGCCGAAGGGTGCCGTACGTGTGGAGTTGCGTCGCGGCGGCGTGCAGGTCCGCTCCAAGCGGATCCGGCTCGACGCTCGCGGGGTGGCGCGCGCGAAGTTCGCCAAGGTCCGCAAGCGGGGGAACTACGTCGCGTTCGTACGCTTTGCGGGCGCACCGAATTTCCTGGGTTGCCAGAGCCTGACCCGTTTCTCGGTCTGACCACTGTGAGAGACCCCACCGCAATCCAGGTTCCCTGGTGGGGTTTCTCGCTAGTAACCTCGACTGGACAACCGGCGACCGGTGCGTACGCACGACAGCACGCCCGGAGTGTTGACACGGACGGGGCGCCCTTGACACCCCCAGAACTCACGAGGAGGGGCCGCAGAGGCCATCACCATGAACATTGTTGTGTGTGTGAAGCACGTCCCGGACGCGACAGCCAACCGGCAGTTCGAGTCAGACAACACCGTCGACCGTGACGGCGTCGACGGCCTGCTCTCCGAGTTGGACGAGTACGCGGTCGAGCAGGCGCTGCAGATCAAGGAGAAGCGCGACGGTGAGGAGATCACCATCACGGCGCTGACCGTCGGCCCCGAGAAGGCTGTCGACGCGGTCCGCAAGGCGCTGCAGATGGGTGCCGACCAGGGCGTCCACGTCAGCGACGACGCGATCGCCGGCTCCGATGCGGTCGCCACCTCGCTGGTGCTGGCCGAGGCGATCAAGAAGATCGGCTCGCCCGACCTGATCATGTGCGGCATGTCGTCGACCGACGGCTCGATGTCGGTCGTCCCCGCCATGCTCGCCGAGCGGCTCGACCTGCCGCAGGTCACGCTGGCTTCCGTGGTCGAGACGCAGGGTGACCAGGTCCGCGCCAAGCGCGACAACGAGGCGTCCACCGAGGTCATCGGCGGCCAGATGCCGCTGGTCCTCTCGGTGACCGACCAGACCGGCGAAGCGCGTTACCCGTCCTTCAAGGGCATCATGGCCGCCAAGAAGAAGCCGCTGGAGACCTACTCGCTGAGTGACCTCGGCGTAGACGCCGGCCAGGTCGGCCTCTCCGTCGCCTGGTCGCAGGTCGAGGACACCACCGAGCGTCCGCCGCGTACGGCCGGCGAGATCGTCAAGGACGAGGGCGGATCGGGCGCGCAAGCGCTGACCGACTTCCTCGCCGCCAAGAAGTTCATCTGAGAAGGGGCCCGAAGAACCATGGCTGAAGTACTTGTTGTCGTGGACCACGCCGACGGCGCGGTCAAGAAGCCGACGTACGAACTGCTCACGCTGGCCAAGCGCCTGGGTGAGCCGTCCGCGGTGTTCATCGGCTCCAGCGCGAAGGGCGCCGAGGTGGCCGAGAAGGTCAAGGCCTACGGCGCCGAGAAGGTCTACGTGATCGATGACGCGCAGATCAAGGGCTACCTGGTGGCACCCAAGGCCGAGGCGCTGCAGCAGTTGGCCGAGAAGGCCTCGCCTGCTGCGATCCTGATCCCCTCGACCTTCGAGGGCAAGGAGGTCGCGGGCCGTCTCGCGATCAAGCTCGGTTCCGGTCTGATCACCGACGCGGTCGACGTCGAGGATGGCGGCGTGACCACGCAGTCGGTCTTCGCGGGCAACTTCACCGTCAAGGCGAAGGTCACCCAGGGCACTCCGATCATCACCGTCAAGCCCAACTCCGCCGCGCCTGAAGAGGCCGCCGGCGCGGGTGCGGTGGAGGAGTTCGCCGTCACGGTGTCGGACAGCGCGAAGAAGGCGCAGATCGTGGCCACCCAGCCGCGTCAGTCCACGGGGCGTCCGGGAGCTCACCGAGGCCGCGATCGTGGTCGCGGGTGGCCGTGGCACGGGTGGTGACTTCGCGCCGATCGAGGGCCTCGCCGATTCGCTCGGCGCTGCTGTCGGTGCCTCGCGTGCCGCCGTGGACTCGGGCTGGATTGGTCACTCGTTCCAGATCGGCCAGACCGGCAAGACCGTGTCGCCGCAGCTCTACATCGCGGGCGGCATCTCCGGTGCGATCCAGCACCGCGCCGGTATGCAGACCTCGAAGACCATCGTGGCCGTCAACAAGGACGAGGAAGCCCCGATCTTCGAGCTGGTCGACTTCGGTGTCGTCGGCGACCTGCACTCGGTGCTGCCGGCGGCGACCGAGCAGATCACCGCACGCAAGGGCTGATCCGAGGAGTGAGGCGTAGGTGGCGACGCAGTCGCCGCTGGAGCCGAGCCCCGCAGGACGTCAGCCCCAATATGAAGGGCTGATCGAAGGGCTGATCCGAGCCCGCTGACCGGGCACAAATGCACGCCTAGAACCCGCCGACCGGGCACAAATGGGAGTACCAAGTTCCCACTTGTGCCCGGTCGAGGTGATTTTCGCGCGCACATGTGCCCGGTCGACGGTAATGGTTTCGCTATTCCGCCACCCGCGACGCGGAGGCGTTCGTACGATTTTCGCTGATCAATCTGCGGCCCGTGGATGCGGGCGAAGACGAGGAGTCGGCTATGGGGGGACGTACGAAGCGGTGGATCGTGGGCGGGGCGATCGCCACCGTGGTGATCTCCGGACTCAATGGTGCGGCGGATGCGACGAGTGTGGTGATGCCGTTCGTGTGCAATACCGGTGCGCCGCTGAACAAGACGATCAACAACCCTGTGGTCGCGGACACCGACCTGCCGGCCTCGATCCCCTTCGGCAAGGTCGTCACGACCCGATTCACGTCCAACTTCTCGCTCGACGACGGGCTGCGCTCGCAGCTGTACGCCTACGGTGCGCGCAGCGTGGATGGCTCGGTCTCGGCGCAGACGTCGACCGCGTCGTCTTCCAACGGCATGGTCGACGCCCCCATCCCTCTCGTCGCTCTGCCCGCGAGCGGCGCAGTGCCGATGAGCGTGGCGGGCACTTCCTCTCCCGTACGCACCGACACGCTTGGTACGCGAGACGTCACACTCGATCTGTTCACCTTCGACATGCACTTCTACAACGCCTCGGGTGGAGGGCTGCTCAACCTGATAGATGTGCTGTGCGTTCAGAGTGGGACGGGCAGCTATGTCGTGGATACCTACGACGTCGTGCAGGCGACCTCGAGCACCGCGGTGAGCGTCAGTGATGGGGTGGCGACCGCCGTAGTGACGTCGAACGGCGGTCAGCCGAGCGGTGCTGTCACGTTCCGTGTTGATGGTGGTGCACCTGTGACCAGGAGTGTGACCTTGGGTGAGGCGGCGTTGACGGGACTGCCCACTGCCGGCACGCACACCGTGCAGGCGGCGTTCACTCCGAGCAATGCCGAGGGATACACGTCGAGTTCGGCGTCTACGACCTACACCGCCACGCCCACACCTTCCCCGACGGCCACGCCCACCTCGACTCCTACGACGACAGCGACGACCTCCGCCACGCCTTCCCCGAACCCGACCACGACCACACCCGCGCCGACCACCTCGACGCCCACGCCGAAGCCGCCGACAGGTGAGGTGCCGGTGTCACACGAGGTGCCGTTCGCGGGCGCCGACTTCGGGATGGTCTGCGGCAAGGCGAAGTTCAAGTTCCGCGACGTCACGGGTGCACCCACGCTGGACAAGGGGGACGAGGCCTGCAACATCGTGATCGGCAACAAGATGGCGAAGGAACTCGTACCCGCGCTGATGAAACTCGACGAGCTCGACGTCGCTTTGGGCAAGGTGCTCAAGCCGCTGTTGCTGATGGCCAACGACAAGGCATGGTCGAAGTTCTGGGAGAAGATCGACTCCGAGACGCAGGAACTGGCCAACAACGAGATCGAGCGTCTGCTGATGCGCAACCCGTCGATCCGTCGGCTGTTCCGAGCCATCACGTGGCAGAGTCGTCGCTTCAATCCGATCACGGAGATCGGCCGACAGGTCGGCCTGCTGGTGGTGCCGATGACGATTTTGAAGATCGTCCAGCACGTCAAGAAGTACAACGGTTGCTTCAACGTGATGCTCCAGATCGAGCCTCGCCGGATCAACCTCGACGGCAGCATCCTCTACAGCCCCAAGGGCCTGAAGAACATCAAGCGCGACTGGGACCTCACCCACGCCTCGGTCTATCAGTCGGTGCCGCGCCGCTTCCGCCCGGACGAACTCGTACGCGAACCCACGGGACTGAAGTGCACCATGGCCGGCACCGTGACCACGACTGCGAGCACAGCGTTCGCGAACCGGAAGTACACCTCGGCGAAGGGTCTGGTCGACTGACGGACCGACGCAGTCGGGCACTCAACCCCGGCTTAGGGTGGGCCGCATGGACGTGACCCAGCAGGTCGAGGAAGCCGCGCGCCGAGCGCGCGAGGCGTCGTACGAACTAGGGCTTGCGACGCGCGCGCAAAAAGACGCGGTACTGCTCGCCATGGCCGATGCCCTGATCGCCGAGCAGGGGACCATCCTGGCCGCCAACGCAGATGACCTCGCTCGCGCCGAGGCGGGCGGCACCCCCGCCAACATTCTCGATCGGCTGCGGCTGACCCCCGAGCGTTTGACCGCGATGGCCCAGGGGTTGCGCGATGTGGCCGGGCTTGCCGACCCGGTGGGCGAGGTCGTACGAGGCTCGACGCTGGCCAACGGCCTGGAGATGCGCCAGGTGCGCGTGCCCTTCGGTGTGGTCGGGATGATCTATGAGGCGCGCCCCAACGTCACCGCGGATGCGGCCGGGATCTGCCTGAAGTCCGGAAATGCTGTGCTGCTGCGCGGGAGTTCGTCGGCCAAGGCCAGCAACGCGGCGATCGTGGATGTGCTGCGGGATGCGGTGGGGGACAGTGGCCTGCCGGCCGACTGCGTACAACTCGTCCCCGGAGACACCCACGACTCCGTGAAAGCGCTGATGCGCGCCCGTGGGCTGGTCGACGTGCTGATCCCGCGCGGTGGCGCGGGGCTGATCCGGTCGGTCGTCGAGGAGTCGACGGTTCCGGTCATCGAGACCGGGGTCGGCAACTGTCACGTGTACGTCGACAAGGGTGCGGACCTTGAGATGGCGTTGGCGATCGTGCTCAATGCGAAGACGCACCGGACCTCGGTATGCAACTCCGCGGAGTCGCTGCTCGTGCATGCCGACATCGCCGAGGTGTTCGTGCCGCGTGTGGTGAGCGCGCTGCAGGCCGCGGGCGTCACGATTCATGGCGACCAGGCCTTCCAGGCGTACGACGGGGTGCTGGTTGCCACGGAGGAGGACTACGCCACCGAATACCTCTCGATGGACATGTCGGCCGCCGTCGTCGCAGATCTGGAAGCCGCGATCGGCCACATCCGGGCACATTCCAGCCAGCACACCGACGCGATCGTGACCGACAGCCAGGTGGCCGCCCGACGGTTCATTGCGGCGGTCGACTCCGCGGCCGTGCTCGTCAATGCCTCGACCCGTTTCACCGACGGCGGCGAACTCGGCTTCGGGGCCGAGATCGGCATTTCGACCCAGAAGTTGCACGCGCGCGGGCCGATGGCGTTGCAGGAGATGACGTCGACCAAGTTCGTGATCGTGGGGGATGGGCACGTACGCGGGTGAGCCCGGCTACCATGTCGCCATGCTGAGCCCCATGATGACCGCAGTCATTGCGTTGTCCGAGTCGGTCGAGAACGAGCCGGCCATCCCGCCCGTCGCCGTGGGTCTGGCTGCCTTCGGGCTGCTGATGCTGGCGCTGATCCTGCTGCTGGCCTTCGCCGGCGGTCGCGAGCACTCCTGAGCGCCGCAGCCGACCCGGAGACGCCCCGCCCTCGACGCGTGGGCGTGATGGGTGGCACCTTCGACCCGATCCACCACGGTCACCTCGTGGCGGCCTCGGAAGTGCAGTCGTGGTTCGATCTCGACGAGGTCATCTTCGTCCCGACCGGCGACCCCTGGCAGAAGTCCGAGAGGGACGTTTCGGCAGGGGAGGACCGTTATCTGATGACGGTCATCGCCACCGCGGCCAACCCGCGGTTCACCGTGTCGCGCGTGGACATCGACCGCAACGGCAAGACGTACACGATCGACACGTTGCGCGATCTCAAGCGCGAGTTGCCGGACACTGATCTCTACTTCATCACCGGCGCGGATGCCCTCGCAGACATCTTCACCTGGCGCGACGCGGACGAACTCTTTGCGCTCGCGAACTTCGTGGGGTGTACGCGGCCGGGCTACACGATGCCGCCGGAGACACTCGCCAAGATCCCGTCTGATCGAGTGACGCTGATCGAGATCCCGGCTCTGGCGATCTCCTCGACCGACTGCCGCGAGCGGCAGCAGCGAGGCGAGCCGGTGTGGTATCTCGTGCCTGACGGTGTCGTGCAGTACATCGGCAAGCACCACCTCTATCCGGGCCCTCAATCTCCGGGCCCTAAGTCTCCGGCCCCTAAGTCTCCGGCCCAGGCCGAGGAAGCAGACGCATGACCGCCACCGACGAAGCCGTCGACCTGATCACGATCGCGGCGCTCGCTGCCGCCGACAAGCTCGCGACCAACGTCGTGGCCTTCGACGTCAGCGACCAACTCGCGATCACCGATGCGTTCTTGCTCGCGTCGGCCGCCAACGACCGCCAGGTCAACGCGATCGTCGACGAGGTCGAGGACAAACTGCGCGAGGCCGGCGCCAAGCCAATTCGCCGCGAAGGTCAGCGCGAAGGCCGTTGGGTGCTGTTGGACTACGGGATCGTGGTGATCCACATCCAGCACGAGGACGAGCGCCAGTTCTACGCCCTTGAGCGGTTGTGGCGCGACTGTCCCACGATCGCGTTGCCTGCCGAGGTCAACAACCCCGCCGCATCCGGTGACTGAGGCCCTGCGTCGGCTGGTCCTGCTGCGACACGGCCAGACGGCCTGGAACCTCTCGGGCCGCGCCCAAGGGCACCGCGACATCGACCTCGACGAGACCGGCCGTACGCAGGCCGCCCGGGTCGCACCGATCATCGCGACGCGCTATCGGCCCGTACGTCTCGTCTCGTCCGATCTGCAACGCGCGAGGTCGACGGCGGCTATGGTCGGCCAGGCTTGCGGGCTGACGCCATCGCATGACGCGGCGTTTCGTGAGTTTGCTATTGGCCCCAACCGTGAGGGCACCACGGTGCCGGAGTGGCGTGAGCGGTTCCCGGAGGAGTACGCGCTCTTCAAGGCGGGGCGCTGGCACGAGATCCCGGGCCGCGAGACCGAGGATGACGTGATCGCCCGGTTCGTACCGGGAGCTTCTCGGCGGTCGCAGCGTCGCTGGACCCCGGTGAGTGTGCGGTCGTCGTGACTCATGGCAGTGCGTTGCGGCGCTCGATCGTGGACTTCCTGGGTTGGCCAGTCGCGGTGCACGCCGGTCTCGCCGGACTGGGGAACTGCCATTGGATCGAGGTGGAGGAGTACGGATCGGCGCGCTGGCGCATGGTGGCGTACAACCTCTCAGCCGCTGTTGAGGCAGACGAAGACGAGAACAACGCGGGCTGAACCCCCGATTTCGTCCGCCACCACGAGACCGCTAACATTCTTCTTCGTTGCCCTCGGGCAGCGAGCACGGGGCTGTGGCGCAGCTGGTAGCGCATCTGCATGGCATGCAGAGGGTCAGGGGTTCGAGTCCCCTCAGCTCCACCATGTTGTGAGTCGGGTCATCGTTGATAGATGAGTCGGGTCATGGTTGAGAGTCCGGCCATCGGCCGGGCTCTCTTTTTTGGTTGCGCCAGTAGGTCTTGGTGGGGTCGATTTGGTGTTCGCTGAGGATTTCGCCGGTGTTGCGGTGGGTGATGGTGACGGTGTTGGCGTCGATGATCATGAGGATGGGTGTGCCTCGGTGGGCGTAGCCGATTCCTAGGTGGTGCATGCGGCCGGCGCGGCGCAGGGTTGCTTTGCCCCAGGTGTCGACGTGGTCGAGTCGGATTCGGTAGTGGGGGTCGGCTGGTGTGGTGCCGCGGGGGAGTGCCTTGGGGTGGTCTGTGTAGTGGCTGGCTGGTGTGTGGCCGTTGAGTGCGCGGTGGGGGCGTTGGTGGTTGTAGATCTGTTTGAAGTGGTCGAGTTGTTGTTGTAGTTCGGTGAGTGTGGCTGCTGTGGGTTGTCGGGCGAGCCACTTCTTGAGGGTGCGGTGAAAGCGCTCGATCTTTCCCTGGGTTTGTGGGTGTCCGGGGTGGCCGTTCTTCTGGGTGATGCCGAGGACGGCGAGGAGGTATTCGAAGGCGTTCTTGCCGCCGGTGAAGCGTGAGGTGTAGACGGACCCGTTGTCTGTGAGTGTGGATGTGGGTGGTCCGTACGTGTTCAGGGTGTCAGCGAAGGTGTTGACGACGTCTGGGCCGGTGACGCGGTCGTGGGCGGTGATGGAAAGCAGCATCCGGGAGTGGTCGTCGAGCCAGTTGAGGATTTCGATGTCGGTGCCGTCGGCTAGGCGCCAGTGGGTGAAGTCGGATTGCCAGCATTCGTTGGGTTGGGCGGCTTGGAAGCGGCGCAGTGAGGATCGTGGGCGCTTTTTGGGGTCTGGGGTGATGAGTCCGGCGGTGTGCAGGATGCGGCGGATGGTGGAGGTGGACGGGACGTGGAGGTTTTCGTTGTCGAGATGTTTGGCGATGGTGATGGGTCCGGCGTCCAGCCCGGCGTTGTCGAGTTCTTCTCGCAACTGAAGGATCCGTTGCCGTAGGGCCTCGCTGGTGGCGCGTGGGTTGGTGCGGGGTCGTTTGGAGCGGGGTTCGAGGGCTTCGAGGCCGCCTTGGTGGTAGCGGGTGACCAGGGTGTGGACCCACTGCCAAGACACGTCGTAGCGCCGCGCTGCCTCAGCCTTGGTGAGGCCCTGGTGGACCACTGACAACACGATGACCTGTGCCTTTGACATGGCTCATGGTCAGAACAAGACCCGATATCAACGATGACGCGACTCAGATATCAACGATGTCGTGAAACTACACACCCTCAGCTCCACCAAACGGAAACGGCGGTCTACCTGCGGAAACGCGGTTGGGCCGCCGTTTCGCATTGTCGCGAGTGAGGCCGGAGACCACGGCGGAGACCACGGGTCGAGGCGGGTCAGAGTGGTCCTCGCTCAGTCACAGAGCGCGAGACCGTGCTCGATGAGGGGCTTGAGCGGAATCTTCAGACCCTTCACTTCTGGGTCGTCTGCCCAGATGTCATCGATCGGCGGGAACGGTGAATGCGTTTGGGCGGCTCCGTTCACGGCGTATTGCATGTTCGGCACGCGGAAGGTGACGGACTGAATGTCCTGGCCTCCGATCACCGCTGATCGACAGGACAGGGCTCCGTAGTCAACGGTGAGCGGCCAGAACTCTCCGAGGTCGTCGCGGGTGATCAAACCGGGGTCGTCCTTGAACGCCTCCGGAATCTCGATCTCTCCGTCCTCAGCCGTGGGGCTGGGAGTGGGAGAGGCGGAGGTTGGCTTCGGGGTCGGAGACGACGACGCGGCTGGCGTCTCGGACGAGGGAGGCTTCTCGGACTCCTGTACGAAGTAGCCCACGACAAGGAAGGCAACGAGGATCACGGCCCAGACGGGATGCTGCTTCATCCAGCCGAACACTCTCTGTTCGATGGAGGGCTTGGCCTCTGAGTCGGCGCTCTTGTCGTTCGCGTCTGATGCGTTCGTACCGTCTGACTCTGTTTCGCTCACTGCGTGGGCCTTTCGATTGCGGGCCACTTCGAGGCCCGAGTGCCCGAATGCTACTTATCGTCTGTAGCCGCATAGTCATCATTCGGCCAACGTCGAGGCGTGCAGTCTCCGACCTCCAAGGACCGGCGTCATCGTCGGGCGTTTGGGGACCGGGTGCGGGAGCTTCGACTCGATAGAGGTTTGAGTCAGGAGCAGTTGGCCGAGTTGGCCGATCTCCATCGGACTTACGTGGGGAGCGTGGAGAGGGGAGAGCGCAACGTCAGCCTCGATGCGATCACCGCACTGGCTGAGGCGTTGGGCTGCGAGGTCCGCGACCTGTTCTGACGCGTGCGCGCATCCCGCCCCGTCTCCATCAGGGTCCGTGCGCGGTGTCCTCGCGTGTGTACGGCTGGGCAGAACGTGCGGCTCGGGTAGGCAAACCTACGGCGTGCGAGGCCGTTCTAGCGCGGCTGCTCAGGAACCGCGAACTTTCTCAAAGAGAGTCTCCGCAGGTAGATCGGTGAATGGCTGATCCAGTCTCGATCGAGGTCTGAACTTCCGGCTCGATCTTCTGTGTAGTGCTCTCACCGGAGGCCGAGACGCGGTTTCCACAAGAGGCCAGGAGGCCCGACATGAGCACCACGACCACCCGCAAGCCCAGCACTCGCAAGTCCGCCAACGAGGCGACGAAGCCCACTGCTCCGAAGGAGCAGAAGGCCGCGCCCGTGAAGGCCGAGACGAATCCGAAGGCAAAGGCAAAGGCGAAGCCCGAGCCAAAGAACTTGATCGAAGCGCTCACGACCGGGCAGGCGTCGCTCATCAAGGTGCGCGCCAACAAGACGACTCGCTCGTTGCCCTATCTCGCCGTGGGCAGTGAGGAGCGCAAGAAGGCCGAATCCGTGATCGAACTTCGTGAGGCTGGCAGCACGGTCGATTCACTCGCTGAGTCCATGAACGTGAGCGTGGCGACCGTCCGACGCTTCATCACGAACCTCGCCCTCGCCCACGCTGTCGAGGCAGGGGAACACAACGCCGCGTGGACGAAGGGCAACAAGGAGGTCATCGTTCGCGTCGTCAAGCCTGCGAAGGCGTGAGGGTCCGTCTCGCGTGGGCAACCGCGCGAACCTCCGAAGGGCGGAGGTTGCTGGGCTGGGCACTCCTGGTCAATGACCGAGTGCTCGTGCGCGGCACCATCACCCACAACTGAACATCGCAACTCTGAGAGGGGCTGGCCTACGGGCTGGCCCCTCTTGATGTGTGGAACAGCCCCCGAGTCGTCACCCGAGGGCTGCCCTTGGCACGACCTAGTCGGTCGTCAGACGGTTGCGCGGCTTCCCCGCCGCGCTGAGTCCTATCTGGACTCCTTGACCGTCGTGGACGGGTTGGCCTTGCCGTGCTTCTTCGTCACGTACCGACCCGTCTTCGCGCTGCGGTACTTCCCACCGCTGCTCTTTCCCTTCGGCATCTTCATCACCTCCCTTCACTCTGGTCACTTCCAGAGTGGGAGAGTGAGCACTAGATATGGGGAGGCGCGCCGTGTCGGATCACTAGATGTTGGGATTCGCGCTCCGTGGAGTGAAGGTGACGCGGTTGCGTTCCAGATCGGGTGTGGCGTCATATCCCGCCTCTCCCCACGATCTGGAGTGCGCGTGCGTCGGGTCGTCATTCATCCACCAGATCGGGTACTGACGCGCCGAAGGAGCCAACCCTCCGGGGACGATGGCGTCGAGTTCATCGAGTGTGACGGTGACTGTGCCGCTCCGCTTCTCCAGGAAGTCGCGCAGCGCGTCGTATTTGGACATCAGAATCCTCCGTTGTCGAGCCGCTCATTGCTGTCACCTTGAGTCTGAGTGAAAACACTAGGGGCCTGTCTAGTAACACTGACCGCCGATCTGGCGCGTGAAGAATGGTGCGTCGGCCCCTCGGGCCGAGGGGGCCGCGTTCCTGCGTCTATGGGCCGAATGCGTCGGCGTGGTCGGCCGACGTGCCCGAACCTCGTAGCGGGCTGGGCGAGGCCGGAGCGACGAAGGCCAGGATCGCTACGACGGCCCCGCCCATCGCCTCCCCACGGGAGGAACGTGGGGAGAGAGAGATCAGGCGTCCAGGTCGAGCGCGTGCTCGCGGTAGAACTCGTGAAGTGATTCGTTGGAGACGAGGCCGCGCTCGTCCACGACGAGCTTGCCTTCCTCGATCATGCGCCGGACGAAGTGGTGTGACTTCTGCCAGTGTTGAGCGATCTGGCCGACTGTGTAGGAGTCTCCGTAGGAGATGGTCGGAGCCTTGGCTTTCATGGGGTGTCCCTTCAGGTCGTGTGGGACACCCCATTACACAGAGGATCGGGCCGAGTCTGGGCCGCGCGTGGTCGTGCCCGTGGTCGCCTCGTCGCGGTCGAGGGCCGATCCTGCCTCGATTGGGCAGGCTCGACCCTCGGCTGGGTGTGCCGAACCGCTGTCTATCTCGACGCGGGAGATTGTCGGTCGGCCCATCTACGGTCCGACTCATGGCTTCGATACGCAGGGCACGATTCAAACTCTCGCTTGGCAGGACGACTCGCCTCTTTTGTGGGCTATCCGGCGCGAGTGCGAAGCATCGTCGTGGAACAGCATCCTGGCTGGGGGAAGGTGGCTGTCAGCGCGGGCATCGCCGCCCAGTTCTTCGTGACGATCGTCGGCGGCGCGCTCGCGACTGCCCTTGTGTTCTCATCCGTTGCCCTGTGGAAGTACCTCACATAGCGGTGTCTTGATCGCCCGACCCCTCGGATTCCGCTGGCAACGCTGCCGCGTTCTCGGATGCTGTGCCATACAGCCGCTCCACGATCGCGTCCATGTTGGGGTCGTCTTGATAGACCTTCGTGTAGACGTCCATCGTTGTCTTGATCGATGTGTGTCCCATCCAGTCCTTCAAAACGTGCGGTGGGACGCCTTCCATCGCTCGCAGGCTGGCGAAGGTGTGTCGCAGGTCGTAGACGCGGGGCGCGTTCTCGGCTGTGAAGCCCGCAGCCTTGACCGCCTTCCTCCACTGTCGCCGGGCGAACATCTTGTAGACGAAGAACTCGCCCTGAGCGGCGAACACGAAGTCATCAGGGCCGAGGCCGCGTGCCTCGATGTAGGACCAGAGCGAGGCCATGACTGCCTTCGGCACCGGAACGATGCGGCCTTTGGATTTGAGGGTCTTCGTCATGCCTACGCTGAGGACGCCGTTCAGTTCCTGAATAGTGTCCTCGACCTGCACTCGGCACCGCAGCGAGTCCACGTTTCGTACGCGCAAGCCCGCGAGTTCGCCGGGTCGGAAGCCCGTCCAGAGGGCCAGCGTTCCGAACTGTCGGTATCGCCCTTCTGGCAAGTTGGAAATGATCGACTCGGCTTGCTCCTTGGTGAGAGGTCGCGCTTCGAACTCCTTGGCGCTGATCTTGCGGAGCCGCTTGCGGAAGTGGTCGGTCGGTGACTCGTTGATGTAGCGCTCCTCGACCGCGTAGGAAAACACTGACCGGGCGACGCTGAAGATCTTGTGTTCCGTCTCCTGGCTGAGTCCGTTCGGCTTGCCCTTCGCGAGAACCTTGCCCGTGGGGGAGAGGCGGGGAGGTCGGGGCTTGCGGATGTCCTCGATCAGCCGGCGAACGTCCTCGCGGGTGATGTCTGAGATTGCGATCTTGTCCCACCTGCTGAGGTGTCGCCGTAGGAGATGTTCGTAGCCGGAGATAGTCCGCGGTCGAAGGGTGTCCTTGAACGCGGAGAGCCATTCGGCGCTCACTGTCGCCCACGTGACCGCGCCTCGTTCTGGACTGATGTACGTGCGGTTGCTGATCGCTTGCGCGGTGCTCATCTGGAACGCCTTGGCCTCCTTCAAGGTGCGGAAGATCTTGCCGCGCACCATTGATTCGCCGTTGCTCGCGAGGGTGTTCGGATCGCGGTAGCGGACCTCGTATCCGCGAAGGGTGAACGGGTCGCCCTTCTTGTGGCGGTAGCGGATGCCTCGCTCACCGGGCACGGGGCCGACGTACTGCTTTCGCGGTGCCATGTTGATTCTCCTGGGGTGTGATTGACCCTCGGCGGTCGAGGGTGCTGCAAGGCGTACAGAGGTTCGGGGTCGGATCGACACGACTCCGCGTGCTCCACTTCGCGGGTCGAGGCAGGGGAGGCGCACGTCGGCTGAGGTAGCCGAACCCGATATCGGCGCTGACCTGCGGAGACGACGTGGGGGAGAGAGGGAGACCAACGGGCGCGACCACGGCGCAACCTGGAAGTCGGGTCTTGGCGCTCTTGCGCGGGAGAGGGCAACGCTCTGCCCCTTGGCCCGTGCGGGGTCTGTTCCTGCGTTCTAGGGCCGAATGCGTGCCAGCGTTAGCGGCCCTGTAGTCGGTTGCCGCGCCCGTAGCGGGGCGCATCGTCAAGCAAGCCGGGAAGTGATTCGGTGGGCTCGTAGGTGAGTTCAGACTCTTCTACGATCTCGCCGTAGATGATCTCGTCGTGGTCGGTGTCAACGAGGATGCCCTCGATGTTCTCCTGCCACTTGTCGAGGGTGATCTTCACTTCGTTGCGGTGCTCGTAGTTGAGCAGGAACTCCGCGCATCTACGTCGTTCGGAGAAGGGCACCTTCTCGTCGGCCATGAACTTGATGAGCATCGCAGCCGCGTCGTCCTGTGCCATGAGGATGCGCTCCTGCGCCTTCTTCCGAACCTGAGGTGCTGCTCCGCCGTGCTTGTTGCAGACGACACTTCCCTTCATCGCCCACTTGCGACACTGCTCGCCCCAGCGGTTAGTCGCCTTGCATCGGACCTTCTGCGGATAGACCCCGCCACGTCGTCTCGGCTTGCTCATAGATTCCTCTCTTCATGGGTTGAGTCGAGGCCGATGACCTCGATGCGAAGTCCAGGTCTCCCGTACCTTCCGACGTTCGCCGGCGTGAGCGAGACGAGCCCCTCGGCTTGCAGCTCGTGCAGGGCTTCTCGGATCGCGTCACGTGGGGAGAGGGAGAGGCGGTTGATCACTCGGCCGTGCCCGCATAGATCCTTGGTCAGATCGCTGAACATGAACGTCGTCCGTCGTCGCGACGCGAGCCACTGCCACACGAGGTCGCGCACCGTCATGACGCCCCCCGTTCCGCCGGAACTTGGTACGGGGACCCGATGCTCCGGCTGGCCGTGCAACACCCCATCCCCCTAAAGGGGGTTGGGATGGGGTTGTTGTGCCCGTCCCAGGGCGGACGGGATGGGCTGGGATGAGCTGGGATGGGGTTACGCATCAGAACCCTCCGCACCGGGGTAGTAGAGCTTCGCGTTCGACTTCTGACCGGGGCCTCCAATGCGCACGTGAATCAGACCCTCGCGCATCGCTTGGCTGATCGCCGGCCCCTTGTCGCGAGAACCACCATGCAAGGCGTCCTTGAGGGCCGTGGCGTTGATTCCAGGATGTTTGGTCACGACCTCGACCACCTGAGTTGCTGTGTTGCTGGCTCGGAGTTGGGTCCGGCTCAGGTACTGGCTCACGTAGAGCGAGTGGTCGTCCTTGTCGTGCGCTATCTCGCGTTCGGACACGTCCACCGCGCGGCCGTTGGCGCTGAGAAAGCGTCTCCACGACCCGCCGTTCTCGTCAGCGACTCTGGCCTTGGTGTAGTTCCACCGCACGTCGGCCCAGTCATCTACGGCCGAGGCGCCGCGGACGTGCTCCTCGCCCTCCTCCGCTTGCCCACGGCCGGTGTGGGCGGGCATCCAGAGGTCTCGGATTCCGGCTGCTGCCTTGAGCGGATCTAGCACGCCGAGAAGCCAGTTCCTTGCCTCGCTGTTGTCGTTCTCGTTAGCCAGTCGCGCGGCGGCTCCGAACGGGTCGAGGACGAGGGCATCGCAGCCGCGTTCGCGAAGCCACTCGACTGCGAACGCGAAGGCTGCCGGACTTCGTAGGTCGAAGTTGGACCCGCGCAGGTTCAGCACTGCGACTCGCTCAGGGCTCCCGATGCCCATCGGTCCGAGGTACTCGTCATAGAGCATCTGTTCTGTCAGCTCGTAGTTGAACAACGCGATTCGACCTGGGCCGGGATGGACGGCGAACTCCCCGAGGAACTCATCTCCGTCCGCGTACGACTGCAACAGGTTCGCCATGAGGGTCGTCTTTCCGACCTTGAACTGCGCCGCGATCAGAGAGTTGGAGCCCGTGGGGTGGAGGCGGTCGATGGTGTAGGTCAGCGCCTCGCGTTCACGAATGAGAGCAGCGGCCAGATCTAGGTCGCTGGCGGGCGGGCGGAACTCTTCGTCGGCCTTCGCCTCACGATGGAGTTCTCGGGCTCGTTCTTGTACTTGGAGGCGGCGAAGCGCTTTCAGCACCTCGGGGTCGTGTTCTCCCTCCGGCGTTAGCGCGACGAGGTCTTCGAGCGAGACCACCTTGCCGTCGTCTGGCGTGTGACCCGCGTTGAGGTGATCCCGGACGTCGGCCTTGTCCTGATCGGGAATCGGAAGCCGAATCTCGACCGCGTGGCCTGCGCTTTGCAGGGACAAGAACCGCTTCTCCGCGCAGGCGTAGCCGGGACTGTCTCTGTCGGCCCAGATCACCACCAGATCGGCCCCAGCGAGCGACGGTGCGTAGTCGTCGCGCCACTTGCCAGCGCCTTCGGGATGTGTGGTCGCGAACTCCTTGACCTTGTTGGCCTTGAACCACTCGTTCAGGGCGTCTGCGTCGGACTCGCCTTCGGCCAGATGGATCACGCGATGTTTGCGAGCGGCCTTCAGGACGTGGGGGAGGCGGTAGAGGACTCGATGTCTCCCGCCGAGGCCGTTGCGCCAAGTCGATCCCGTCCAGTGCTCCTGATGAGTCTCCTTCCTCCCCACGGTCATCGGTTGCCGGACCACTCGGAGGTAGGGCTGGCCCTGCTTGTCGGGATAGTCGTAGATGAGAGGTTCGCCGATGGGCGTTCGCGACTGCGACTCCAGGTCGTAGTGCAGATCGCTGAACGTCAGTCCCAACGCCTTGAGGACCGGGTCGGTGCCGCACTTCGCGCACCGCAGCACGATCTTCCCGGGGTCGTCTCCGACCTTCACGGTGAGACTGGCGCTGTGATGCTGACCGTCACCGACCTCGTGAACCGGACAGAGCCAGTCGTTACCCGACGTGGAACTTCGTCTACTTCCATTCGACCGCAAGCGTTCGTGGATATTATCGAGGGCTTCCGCCTTACTGATCATTCTTTTCCCTTTCTATCTGTGATTGGCGGGTCACTAGCCCACGCCTGACAAGGCTACGGAAAAACACGGTCACTCTGTTTTGGTGAATGAGTGCGGGAGACGATTCGTCTTTGCGAATGGGTGGTCTTGTGTGACACAATTGACCGTGGTCATTGCTTGTATCCCTTTCGACCATTTGCGGTCTCACTAACCGCGAGAGTTTCGGCCCCGTTGTCCTCGCAGCGGGGCCGGATTCTTTAGGCTGAGTGCGTCCCCTTCGGGGTCTAGTGCCGCGGATTTGAAGTTGTTGGACGGTTGGCCTTCGCCAGGATCTGATCGGCGGTCTTGGTCCACACGAACGGATGCGCTCTTTCGTGCCAGCCGTCGATGAAGGCGCGGATCTTGGCGTTGAGGTCCTTGACCGACTTGAACACCCCGCGGCGGATCGCCTGCCGCTCGACGATGCCGAACCAGACCTCGACCAGGTTCATCCAGGAGGCATGGGTCGGGGTGAAGTGCACGACGAAGCGCGGGTTGTCGGCCAGCCAGGTCTTCACGTTCAGGTGCTTGTGCGCGGCGTAGTTGTCCATCACCAAGTGCAGCTCGACCGGCTGCCCGTCGGCGTCGCGGACGTCGCGGTAGGCCCGCTCGATCTGCTTGAGGAACGCCAAGAACTCTTGATGACGATGGCGCGGCTTGAGCGCCGCGGTGACCTGCCCGGTCGCGATGTCGAGCGCTGCGAACAGCGTGGTGGTGCCATGCCGGTAGTAGTCGTGCGACCTGCGCTCGACCTTGCCCGGTTGCATCGGCAAGATCGGGACCGTCCTGTCCAGCGCCTGGATCTGGGACTTCTCGTCCACGCACAGCACGATCGCGTTCTCCGGCGGCGCCAGGTACAGCCCGCAGATGTCGGTCACCTTCCCGACCAGCTCGGGGTCGGTGGAGAACCGGAACGACTCCGCCTTCCACGGCTTGACGCCGTAGGCCGACCAGGCTCGGGCGACCGACTTGTGGGAGATCTTCAGCCGGTTGGCCAGCAGCCGGGTGGACCAGTGCGTGACACCGAGTTTCTTCGGTGGCGGCTTCAACGTCTCGGCCACGATCGCCCGGTGATCGAGCTCCCGCGGACGTCCCGAACGCGGAGCATCTGCCAGCCCCGCCAGTCCCTTGGACTGGTAGCGATCCCGCCAGCCCAGCACCGTGGTCACCGTCGCACCGACCAACTCCGCGATCCGCGTATTCGCCACCCCGTCGGCCGCGAGCAACACGATCCGCGCCCGCTTCGCCGCCGACGCCGGCACCGTCGAAGCCCGGGCCCACCGCTCAAGCTCCTCGCGATCGCCTGGACGCAGAACCAATGCAGGAGCAGGACGATTCGCCATGCCTCATGATTTCAGATCCCAACTATCTAGGAACTTACGACACGCGGCACTAGTGGCCTCCCAGGAGAGGTCGCGTGGGTGAGCCGAGAGACAAGGACAGCCCACCCACGCGCCCGGTTCTGTTAGGCCGCGGATGATCGAGCGAACGGGCGTCGGACGAGGTCCAGCCCACCGTTGGGGTCGTTGATCGCATCGACCACGACCGCCCAACTCGTCCCGCCTCCGGGACGGCTGATCAACTCGGGGTGCAGCACACTGATCGTCATGCTGAGCGTCCGCAGTGGCATCACATAGGGCGGACCCTTGCGAATCCTCTCCCTCTTCACCCACGCCTTGTAGAGACGGCGGATCGTCTTGGCTTCGGCGCTTCGCTGACCCTTGCCGTGGGGAGAGAGGACGAGGCCGTGGCTGTCCAGAATGGATACGAGGTCGAGCCACGTGACCGGAACGTTCTGAGACGTTCGGGCGCGCTGCTGACCGATAGGCTTGCGTGGCATTCCGCACACTTCCTTGCTGTGTTGGCGAGTGCGCCCCGCGAGATTCGTTTGCCGCGTGCCTCGCGGGGCCACTCCATTTCTGATGGATAGGTGCGCGCAGTCAGCAAGCCTCGGACCGACCTTGCGCGGTTCTGCTACTTCTTGACTGGTTCGCGGGACTTGTTGCGCCGTGTCACGCGCGCGTCGTGAATCCAGTCGTCAACCTTTGGCCGGAGCCGCCGGAGGGCAACCCACTTCTCAAAGAACGAGTCCTGCCAGCCGACCGGGTCGCCGCGCATCTGATCGATCAACGACTCGGCACTCTCAAGACCGTGGAGTCGCCGCTCGTACTCGTCGGCTTCCAACTTCAAGCGCGAACTTCGGTTCAGGAACTCCGTGATCGTGAGATCCCCGCTCTCCAGGTCCCTTCGGTTCTGGTCGGCCCGCTTCTGCGAGGCCCGGACGTGGGCGTAGAGACGGTCCTGCTTCTCGCGATTGCCTGCCTCACGCTCAGCGGCTTGCGCCTTGACGGTGGACTCCCATCGCCTCTCCCACGTGAGCTTCCACGACTGAGCAGCCTGAATGTCGTCGTGGGAATACTTGCCCGTCTGATCGTCGGTGATCCGCTGCAACTCTGCATCCAGCCACGTCATCTCAGAACCCCCTCACAACTCGTCGGGCGGCGCGAGCCTCGCCGTAGGCGGCCTGCAACTCCGCCTCGCGTCGACGCTCAGCCAACGCGACGTCCTCACCCTCGCGAACCTTGTCGCGCAGCACTCGAATCTCTCGACCGAGCTCCTTGTTATCTGGCATTCCACTAGCCCTTCTCGTTCATTTCGTACCCGTACTGAGCGAGGCTGTACGGAAAGAAACTGTCAATCATTCGCCGCACAACCTCCTGTTTCGACACGTCTTGAAGGTTGCTCATCGCCTCCAAGAACTCGTTTTGCGAGTGCGTGACTGTCAGACGCATCGAAACGTCATATTGCTTATCTGGTCCACGCTTGCCCATCGATTACCCCTTTCTGCGGAAACTGCTGTCCGCAATAAAAAGCCTACGGAATGTGACGCAGTTTCTGGGGTCGAGCAAGCGGCGAAGAAAGCGCGCGAGGAATCACTATTTAGTTTTCAAGAAGCGTCGCCGTACGAGGGCGTGTTTACGCGTCACATTTGGGCGCGCAGAGTCGACCGACGACCAGACGATCGACGGGTGTCTGTCAGGCGTCCCCACCCCTTGCGAGGTAGGCCTCGACGCTCTCGGGGAGCACCAGACGGCGAGCGCCGACCTTGATGCTGTCCACCTTCCCGTCGCGGACGAGTCGCCGTGCGGTCTTGGAGCTGACGTTGAGCAACTCCGCCAGCGACAGCGGATGGTCACCGCCGCGAGGAGCCGACCGAGAGTCAACTCGAATCAGGGGTCGGTTGAAGTTCATTGTTTTTCCCTCTCTCGATGCTGGGAGAGGGGCGCAAGAAAGCAAAGAAAAACCGGTCGCGACACTCTCCCAACCGATTTGTTGTCGTGTTGGTTCTTTGATGTGTCGCTGACCGGCTGCATCAAGGCGAGGTCCGCAAAAGCGGCGCGTCAGGCCTCATGAGGTAGCCGCTGTGAGCCCTCCGGCCTGCATGATCAGTCATGTCCATCGGGACAGCGGTGATATGAAGTTGTAGCCCCTAGTTTGCGTCGCGCGGACCTCGAAATCAAGGCGGCTGAGGGCGTTGGCATGAGCCGGGATCGAAGTTGACCATTTCTGACCCGAGGGGACCCAACGGCGACCATTTTCGACCACGGGCCACGTCGAGTCAGCGCTAGTCTGACGCGGTCGGCTGCTCACCATGAAAGGAATGCCTGAGGCTCGAAACCGCCTCTGACCTGCGAAAACGCGCGCAGCTCTGTCGCAATGGCATGCAGAGGGTCAGGGGTTCGAGTCCCCTCAGCTCCACCATTGTTGTGAGTCGGGTCATCGTTGATAGATGAGTCGGGTCATGGTTGAGAGTCCGGCCATCGGCCGGGCTCTCTTTTTTGGTTGCGCCAGTAGGTCTTGGTGGGGTCGATTTGGTGTTCGCTGAGGATTTCGCCGGTGTTGCGGTGGGTGATGGTGACGGTGTTGGCGTCGATGATCATGAGGATGGGTGTGCCTCGGTGGGCGTAGCCGATTCCTAGGTGGTGCATGCGGCCGGCGCGGCGCAGGGTTGCTTTGCCCCAGGTGTCGACGTGGTCGAGTCGGATTCGGTAGTGGGGGTCGGCTGGTGTGGTGCCGCGGGGGAGTGCCTTGGGGTGGTCTGTGTAGTGGCTGGCTGGTGTGTGGCCGTTGAGTGCGCGGTGGGGGCGTTGGTGGTTGTAGATCTGTTTGAAGTGGTCGAGTTGTTGTTGTAGTTCGGTGAGTGTGGCTGCTGTGGGTTGTCGGGCGAGCCACTTCTTGAGGGTGCGGTGAAAGCGCTCGATCTTTCCCTGGGTTTGTGGGTGTCCGGGGTGGCCGTTCTTCTGGGTGATGCCGAGGACGGCGAGGAGGTATTCGAAGGCGTTCTTGCCGCCGGTGAAGCGTGAGGTGTAGACGGACCCGTTGTCTGTGAGTGTGGATGTGGGTGGTCCGTACGTGTTCAGGGTGTCAGCGAAGGTGTTGACGACGTCTGGGCCGGTGACGCGGTCGTGGGCGGTGATGGAAAGCAGCATCCGGGAGTGGTCGTCGAGCCAGTTGAGGATTTCGATGTCGGTGCCGTCGGCTAGGCGCCAGTGGGTGAAGTCGGATTGCCAGCATTCGTTGGGTTGGGCGGCTTGGAAGCGGCGCAGTGAGGATCGTGGGCGCTTTTTGGGGTCTGGGGTGATGAGTCCGGCGGTGTGCAGGATGCGGCGGATGGTGGAGGTGGACGGGACGTGGAGGTTTTCGTTGTCGAGATGTTTGGCGATGGTGATGGGTCCGGCGTCCAGCCCGGCGTTGTCGAGTTCTTCTCGCAACTGAAGGATCCGTTGCCGTAGGGCCTCGCTGGTGGCGCGTGGGTTGGTGCGGGGTCGTTTGGAGCGGGGTTCGAGGGCTTCGAGGCCGCCTTGGTGGTAGCGGGTGACCAGGGTGTGGACCCACTGCCAAGACACGTCGTAGCGCCGCGCTGCCTCAGCCTTGGTGAGGCCCTGGTGGACCACTGACAACACGATGACCTGTGCCTTTGACATGGCTCATGGTCAGAACAAGACCCGATATCAACGATGACGCGACTCAGATATCAACGATGTCGTGAAACTACACACCCTCAGCTCCACCAAAGGGCTCTTAATCGAACCCCTTGTGTGGGAAAGATTGAGCAGCACGACATCGGCGGGTCCTTCGAGGCCCGCCGATTCGCTTTCCAGCTCCGCGACAGTGAGCTGACGGCTGGCTTCAAGCGCGTCGGCGATGACAGTGCGCTCGGCGCTGGAGGTCAGCTCGGGCTGGGGGTCTTCGGGCACAGCGTCGAGGTAGATGTGCTCGAACCAGGCCTGGTTGTAGGTGCGCCGGCCACCCGGATCGAGCCCCTCATAGGAGTTGCCGGGGTCGCTCACCAGGTCGATAACTCGGTTGAGCGTGGCCTCGGTGTCGATCCCCGCGGCTTCCAGGCTTCGCAGCTCCGCTTCGAGGTTGGCGAGCTGACGGGCCAGGGTTGCCTGCTTCTCGCGGGCGATGTCGGCGGGCACGATGCCGTCCATGGCGTTCTCGGCCCACTTGTAGCGGTCGCGCTGGACCTTGTCGATGCGCTTCGCGAGCGCGCTGGTGTTGCGGTCGGAGTCTTGGCGCAGGCTGCGGAGGTGGTCCGTGAGGTGCGCACGGATCGCAGGGAGGGCGTCGGTCTGCCAGCGGGCATGTTCGGATCGCCAGATCCGCTCGACTGCCGTCTCGGCCTGCTCGGCCGGGAAGTGCGGCGCGTCGCACTGTGTCTTCTTGAGCTGGCGGCCGACACAGACGAAGTACTCGTAGGTGCCGCCGTGGCGTCCCTTGTTGGCGCTGTAGACGAGGCGGGACCCGCAGCGGCCGCATCGCAGGATTCCCGCGAGGTAGTGGAGGTGCTTGCGCTCTCGGTTGCCGCCGCCGCGGTTGGCGGCGAGGCGGTCCTGGACGCGCTGGAACGTCTCCTCCTCGATCAGCGGCGTGTGGGATCCGGGGTACTCAACGCCTCGGAAGGTGGTGAAGCCGAGGTAGTAGCGGTTGGTCAGCATCCGATGGACGTGGCTGCGCTGGAGGTTGCGCTCGGCCTGCTTGGCCGTGGCGCGGATCGTCAGGCCGCGCCCGACAAGCAACTCGACCATGCGGTGCAGCGTCATGTCGGGGTCGTCGGCGTACGTCTCGAAGGCCCAGCGGACGTGCTCAGCACGGTCCTCGTCGATCTCGACCCGACGGGCCTCGGCGCCGTTCACGATGGTGCGGACGTTCTGGTAGCCGATCGGGGCACGACTCAGGGTGCCGCCGTTGCGGACCTTCTGCTCCATGCCCTTGACGACTTCTTGGGCCAGGTTCTGGCTGTAGAAGTCGGCGACGGCAGAGAAGATGCCGTGGACGAGTTGGCCCTGCGGGGTCTCATCGACGTTCTCGGTGACGGATACCAGCCGGGCGCCGGCCTGCCGGATCGCCAGATTGATCGCGACGTCGTCGGCTCGGCTGCGGGCCAGACGGTCGATCTTGTGCACGATGACCAGATCGACGTGGTGCTCTTCGAGGTACCGGAGCATCTCCTGGAGCTGCGGCCGGTCCGCGGAGCGTCCTGACTCGCCGGCGTCGACGAACTCAGCGACGATCTGGGCGCCGTGGGCGTCGGCCTTGATGCGGATGGCGTCGCGCTGGGCAGGGATGGACAGTCCCTCCGCCAGTCCGCCACGGCTGGCCTGGTCTTTGGTGGACACCCGGAGGTAGGACACCGCGATGGGTGCGGGGTCATGGGCGAGCAGGGACATGCGACCTCCTGGGCGGCGCTGTAGGAATCGATCGAGGAAGCTCATGCGGCACGGTCTCCACCTGCCTGTTCGTCGGGCTGCGTGGGCGGGAGCAGCTGGTGCGCCAGTGACAGGCTTTGGAGTCGTCTCGCCACCAGCTCGCCTTGCCAGGCATCCCTAGCGTCGATGTATCCACCGAGCCGGAGGGTCTCGGCCGCTCGTGTCGCGGAGTCTGGAATCTGACGGCAACGATTGACGGCAACGCACCCGATGACCATGCGCTTCATACGTGCCCACGCGGCTCCCGCAACAGGGGTCGGGACATTGACAAAAGGGTCAAAATATGGCCTGAAGAGCCTTGTGTCCCCAGTTCGAGTCTGGGAGGAGCCACCATCAAGATCAGTCGCATTGACCCCCGTTGCCGTAGGCAGCGGGGGTTCTTGCTTGTTCTCAGATTCGATGGTCTCGCTGTCGTTTGACGGCAACGGCTGACGGCAACGCGTGTGTCCCGTGGTGTCGTCCGGTGTTGTCGTAGCCGCGACGCTCGCCTCGGCGAGGGCGCTCTCAACGGCGAGAATCGCGCTCCGCTGCTGCTCGACGTTGCCGTGTTGGTAGATCTGCCGCGTGGTGGTGATGTTCGAGTGGCCGAGGATCAGCTGAGCGTCCTTGCCGTCGACGCCCAGGGCACCGAGCAGAGTTGCGGCCGTATGCCTAACGTGGTGGATCGTGATGTTGCGGACGCCGGCCCGCTTGGTGACGGCTCGGAAGGCTGCGTAGGAAGTTCTGCGCCTCGATCGGACCGCCGGTCAGGCTGATGTTGACCAGGTTGTCGACGGACAGTGGACCAGGCTCAGGCGGTCGGTTCAGGTCGAGCGTGAGTCCGCGCTGCGCGGCGACGACGAGCAGTTCCTCGCGAACCGTGGGCACGAGGGGAAGCGTCCGCTGGCTGGCAGATGTCTTCACGGGTACGGCGCGTAGGGCGCCGTCCAGGCGTTGAATCTGCTGACGGATGTTGAGGACGCCGTTCTTGAAGTCGACGTCGTCCCAACGCAGCCCGAGAAGCTCGCCTTCGCGGAGCCCATACGTCACCAGGAGTAGGAACGCTGTGTGGAGGCGGTGCTCGCGTGCCTCGTCGAGGAACCTCGCTGCTTCCTCGACAGTCCAGGGTGTGATCGGTTTGCGCTCCCAGGTGGGGATCTTCGCCAGGGAGGCCACGTTGCGGAAGATCAGCTCCTCGCGCATGGCGTTGTTGAGCGCCGCCCGCAGGTTGGCGCGGAACTTCATGATCGTGCGACTGCCCTGACCGTCATCCTGCATCTGCTGGATGGCCGTCTGGACGTCGCGCACACTCAGTTTGGCGAGTTGCTTCGCGCCCAGCATCGGCTTGAGGTGCCGACGGACCATCTGGGCGTAGGTGGTGTACGTCAACGGCCGGGCGTTCTTCGCGACCACGCTCTCTAGCCAGTAGTCGAGGTAGGCACCGAGGCGCCAGTTCTCCATCGGCGTTGGGATGTTCTTCTGTTCAAGGCTGAGCCGTTCGAGGAGTAGCCGCTGGGCTTCCTCGCGCGTTCGTGCCGTGAGCCGCAGTCGCTTGCGGGTGCCGTCGACGAGTGTGACGTGCGCTGCCGCTTCGTAGCGTCCGTCGGCGCGCTTGTAGATCGTCCCTTCGCCGTTGGCTCGCCTAGGCATCTGGAGTCTCCGGAAGACCACTGACTTGTCGGCGTTCTGCAAGGAAGTGGCGTAGATCGACGTCCGGCACAAGGCGCCGAGCGCCGATCTGGACACTGCCGAGTTGGCCGCGTCGGATCAGCTTGTGAACGAAGGTCGGGCTGATCTTCAGCAGGCCAGCGGTCTCCTCGACGGTATGGACGAGGGCGAGCGACTCGGGAGCTGTAGCCGTCTCGTGGATAGAAGTTGGTGTGGAACCGGTCATAGGTAGTCCCTCCTTTCGGTGAAGTTGTTGTCGGATTGCAGTCGGTCGTCACCGAGCATCAGCTCGGCGAAGGCATCCGCCAGGTGCTCGTACTCGACTGGGCTGAGGCATGGGCCGTCAGCCCGTGTTCGGACGGGATGGTCGATCACGTGCTTCAGCTCGTGCAGAGCAGTGCGCAGCTGCTGCTCGCTCGGGAGCGCTGCATGGATGTGGATGTGCCAGCCATCTGCGGCAGGGAATGCGGTGCCCGGGATCGGCATGTCCTCGACGAGGCCGATCTGGATCTCGGTGATCGCGCTGAGGCGAGCGAGGCTCATGGCTTCGCGACCGCCCAGGAGAAGGTTCAGGATCATGGCTTGCTGGCGGGTGCAGTGCAGCGCCCAGTCAAGGTCGCCGGGCGGGGTCGACTCCACGCTGCGAAGGAGAGAGAGCGGATCCCGTGGTGCTTGTTCGTGGTGCTGTCGTTCCATAGGTCCGTTGGTTCCTTCTGCCCGGCTGCGGGGCGTTGTTGCTAGGTGGCGTCGACGGGCTCTCGCTTCTCGGGTTCGTCGAATTCCATCCGCACCTTCTCGACGAGGTCTGCGAGGTAGCGCTCGTTTGCTGCTGCCTGCTCCTCGTTGAAGACCGGGATCCGGGCGGCGTGCTTGGCCATGTCGATCAGGTCGTACGGCGTCACGTAGGCGGCCGCTTGGAAGAGTTCGAGTAGCGGGATGTTGAGTGCTTTCGAGACGCCCTTGAGCGTGATCGGGCTGGGTGAGGCGTACCAGCCTTGCTCGAGTTTGGTCATGGTGTGAATGTCGATGTTGGCTTCGCGAGCGACGTCGCGCGCGGATCGTCCAGATGCCTTTCGGTATCGGGCGACGAGGTTGCCGAGTCGGTTGTTCTCGGCACTGATTGGTTTGGTCATTAATTCGCTCCTGTTTACCTCCCCATTTTATAGGAAATGGTGGGCTATTCCAACGAAAATGGAGAATTCTACAACAGTAAAGCGCGGATTTTGTGATAGCAGTCATCTGATATCCCTCCGCTATTTGAAGAAGCAGAAATAGCGGCCGTCATGCTCGACGATGTCGTAGGTGTCGCGGGCCAGGCGCATCACCTTGGTCGGATCGACGCTGGCGAAGTGCTCGATGCCAGCGCCTTCGAGGCGTTGCTGCAGACCGAGCGTCTCGGCAACGTCTTCGAGCACTGCCTCGATCGACCAGTAGGACCCGGCCCACGAGCCCTCGTAGGCGACGAGCGTCTCTTCGGCGTTGGTCGGGTCGATGTCGGGCAGTTGCAAGAACGCCTCGAACGGTGCGCCGTGCTCGACCAGCGCGGCCTTGATCTGCTCGGGGTAGTCGGGGTCGACTCGTTCGCTGATCCGTTGGGCCACCAGGAGGTAGGTGCCGAGCCGGTTGATGGCCTCGGTGACGAAGTCGCTGCGTCCGTCGAAGCGCCAGATGAGGTGGAGTTCCACGAGCATCGGGTCGAGGTCGATGCGACCGGTCACCGCGTAGTGGTGCAGCGCTGAGGTCTTGATACTGAGCATGTTCGCCAGAAAGCGGGCCATGGCGCGAGCGCCCCATTCGGGTACCTCGCCGTTCGGGCCGGCCTCCACGATGGCATCTTGGATGACGCCGATGAGAGACGCGGGCTGCTCGACCACTCCGGTCAGGTCGATCTCGTAGTCGGGCACTCGCTCGTGCTCGGGTCGCTCCGGCGGCTCCGGGCTCAGGCGTTCGAGGTCACCCATGGTGGCCTCGAACGCGGCCCGCTTGGAGCACCTCCAGGTCGGAGGGCAGGACCAGCTCGATCACGGTGTCACTGTCGGACATCAGGACGTTGACGCCGAGCTTATGGAGGCGCTGGAGCAGGTAGGCGAGTTGCTCCGATCCGCGGGCCAGCCGGTCGATCGAGCTGACGGCCACGTAGTCGACGGGCGACTCCTCGACGTGAGCGAACAGGTGGTTCAGCCCTGGGCGGTTAGTGCGGGTGCCCGGCTGCCCGATATCGACGAAGCTGGCCACGACCTGGATGCCGAGACGGCTCGCGGCTGCCGCGTTCGTCTGGTGTTGGCGCTCGGTCTGGTCGTAGCTGCGGGTGCCGTCGTCGCGAGCGACGCGGGCGTAGCTGACTCCCGTAAACGGGCGGTCTGGGGTGTCGTGTTCGGGATTACGCATCGTCGGCCTCCGCTTCGAAGTAGTGGTTCAGGGCGCTCCACCAATCGGCGGGGACGTCGTCGATGGGGAGGTCCCAGAGTTCGGTGGTGGCAGCCGGGAGGTTGAGGTCGCCGCTGGCCGCGAAGCGGCCGAGCGCGGTGCTCGGGCCCTCGTGGATGGCGGCGGCCAGCAGGCGGGCCGTGTTCGTCGAGACGACGCCGCCACTGGAGTTGGCGCTGGCGACCGCTCGCTTGAGCCGGTCGTAGGGCGCCTGTGGGGTATGAGTGGTGGTCATGGGGTTCCTCCTTTCGGTGAGGGATTGGGTGGTGTCCGGGCGGGCCGATTGGTGGTCCGCTCAGTCGGTTAGACCTGGGGTGGTGCCGGCCAGGACGGTCGGCAGGAAGTCGGCGTCGGTGACGACCCGGTGCATGCCTGGCGTGAGATCTCTGGCCCGCCCCAGTGCCCGCTGCAATGTCTCCTTGCGCTCGCTGCTCGGGACGACCCACAGGACAGCGGGCACGACGCCGTGCTGGTCTTGGTAAGCGCCGGAGGCCACGAAGCGCTCGTAGACGTAGGCCTTGCGGACAACCACGGTGGGGTGCTCGCTGGCCAGGTCTCGTTCGAGGAGCCAGTGGTCCTCGTAGTCGTCGGTGACCGCGATAGCGGCCAGGTCCGGCTTGAGGGTCTCGGGTTGAGCGTGCTGGCCGACGAAGCGATGCCAGTTGTCCGGTTCGGGGGTGAGGTCGACCTGGTCGAGCTGGCCAGCCCGGACGGCCTCGCGCAGTTGTACTGCCAGCTCGGTGACGGCCACGGTGTGCTTGATGAACGCCCTGCGCGGCTCCAAGTAGCGGCGGCGCTTGTCGCCGTCCATTGCTGAGAGCAGGCGGTCGCCGGTCGCGGCCAGTTGCCACACGATGGAGTCGGCGCCGCGCCGTACCCCGCCGATGCGCTGGTAGAGCCGAGCGATGAGCCTTCGGCCCTCCAAGCGCGTCAGCACTCGTTGTGTGAGGCGGGTCGCCGATCTGGTGTCGGGTGAGTCGGTGGGCAGATGCAGTCGGCGCAGCTGCGTGGTCGTCACCAGGCGGTGGCCCCGCAGGCTGCGCAGGATCGCCAGGTCTCGCTCGCTCAGCTCGTCCGCGATCGTCAGTACGTCGGACGGGTTCACGAGCCACCTCCATCCCTGTCCGGTGGGCGAGGCAACTCGAGGAGCCGGTCGCTCCGCTGGTCGTCCCGGCGACCGTCCCGCGTGCCTGTTCCCCCGCTCCATTCGGCCCCTGACCGGCCACGATTCGTTCCTGCCAGATGGGCCTGACCCGCAATCTGCGGGTCTCCTGCCGGAGCCGTGCGGCCCGGTGCTCGACTGCCTGCGGGCACTAGCCGGGCACCCATCTCGACCTCCGCTTCCGGAACCGTGGTGTCTCGCCGGGCGGCCCACCGGCAGGCAGCGCCAGCTGAGGATCAGCAGGTGTCGAAGCGGGCTCGGGCGACGGACGATCCGCCGTCGGCGACTGCGCAGGCGGCGAGACCGCTTCTACCTCGACCGGAGATGCCCAGCGCTGCTCGGAGTGGGCGACGACGCGCTCGGGACGGATGCTCGGCTGGGTCGGCGGCAACGTCTGCACCAGCGCCCAGCCGGATGGCAGGCCGTCGGCGACGAGGTTGGCGTAGGCCTGGTAGCGACCCAGGGACATGAAGTCCTCGGCGCCAAGGTCACGGAGTCCACGGGCGAAGTAGGTGGCGTCGTCGTATTCGGTGCCGAACACGATCTTGCTGCGGGCGTTGGTGTGGACGGCGTCGCGCAGCTCCTTGGGGAACTGCCGGACGAACTGCGCCGCGAGTGACCAGCCGACGCCCATCGAGCGCGACAAGGCCAAGGCGTCGCCGACCGACGTCGGCAGGTGGAGGAAGCGCGGCGCCTCGTCGATGTAGACAAAGCCGGGGTGCCGCTTGGCGTGCATGTCCGAAGCACGCTCCTGCACGGCTTGCCACAGGTCGGCCACAATGAGGGAGCCGAGCATCTCGGCCGTCCCCGCCCCGATGAGTGCCTCGTTGAGAGGCACCAGGACGACGCGGTTCTCACGCCAGATGTCGCGCAGCCGGAACGGACTACGAGGCTGGTCAAGCATGCGCATCAGGCGGGGGCGCAGCAGGAACTGACGCAGCTTGTTCAGCGGCGCACTGGTGGCCGCATGCTGACCCTGCGGAGACTGCCCGTCGTACCAAGCCCAGAAGCCAGCCAGGTACTCGTCGCTGCGGACGCGTCCCACCACCGAACGGCGGAAGTTGGCGTCGGTCAGGATGCGGGGGATGTCGGCCAACGTCGCAGGGCTTCCGCTGGCCCCGCTGGCGCGGGTCAGGGAGCGGAGGGTCGCCGAGAAGATGTCCTCAGTCCGGGCGCCCCACCCGTCGGTGAACAGCGCCTTGAAGACGGACAGCACACCCTCGACCACGACGTCGGGATCGCGGCCGGTGACGTCGAGTGGGTTGAAGCCGATCGGGCGGTCACGGGAGACGTCGAGCACGACGACGTCGTCCAGACGCTCCTTGGGAACGCGAGCCAGCACGTCGTCGATGAGCTGGCGCTTGGGATCGAGCACCGCGACCGGTCGTCCGGCGCGCATATCGGCCTCGATGAGGTGGAGCAGGGCCGTCGACTTACCGGAGTTCGTCGGCCCGAACGCTGCCAGGTGGAGCAACCCGTCCGGTGCGCTCAGGCCCACCTGACGGTCGTCGCCAGGTGCCAGGGAGGCCGCGAACACCCGCTCGCCGGTGTGCACCGACGCAGTCGGTCGCAGCGGCGCCGGATGCAGCCGCGGCAGCCCCGGATATTCGTCGTCGCCGAGGGGCCAGCCGAGGAGTCCGACCAGCTCGCGGCTGCTGAGTTCGACCGTCCGACGGCGGGGGAGGACGGCGCCCGCGAGGTGGCGTGGGTCGTCGTGGACGAAGTCCATCCGGACACCTACCCCGCGCGCCGTGTAGAGCGCACTGTGCAGGCTGACGCTCAGACGCCTGGTGCGCTCAGGATCCGTACCTGTGGCACCGACCCGGATGACGGCGTCGAAGCCAGCGTCCTCGGCGCGCAGCCTGAGTGACCGACGTTCCTCGGAAGTGGCCGCGCTTGCTCCACTGGTCAGCAGGCTCCACCAGCTCTGCTGCGGGCTGGGCTCGTCCGGGCTGACGGTGCGCGGTGGCCGCCGCCGACCGAGCAGCACCTGGACGACGAGGAACTCGCCCTCCTGGAGGCGCGTGCCCACGGCGGACAGCAGCGCCCGGGAGACTGCCCTCGGGTCGTCGATACCGAGCGGCATGCCACGTGGGCGAAGCTCGACCCGGCCCACCTCGCGCGCCAGGTGGCGCTCAGGCGCCGCCTGGAAGGCAATCCCCGGAACTTGGTCGCGGAGCAGTCGCTTGACGCCTTGTACGGCGGTGGTGCTGGTGCCGATGAGGTGGCTGACGCCGTCATTGCTCGCTCGCAGCTCGAAGGCGATGTCCGGGGAGCGTCGGTCGCTGGCGAGGGCGCGCAGCAGGTTCAGCACCTTGGTCTCGTCGAGGGGACGGGGGAGGTGTAGGCGAGTCCAGGCGATCTCGGCGCGACTCATGAACGCACCTCATCGTTGGACGTGGAGAGACGCCGAGCAGCAGGTGGAGTCGGTTGCTCCGACTGGCGACGGTAGTGATCCAGCGCGGCCTTGACCAGACGCTGAATATTTGGCTCGTCGCGGCGCACGCCGCGAGCCACGATCTTGAAGTCTCTTGCGCCGCGGTTGCGGCTGCGGGAATGCTGCATGGCTGTCCCTCCTTTCTTACTTGGTTGATGTTGTTGGGCGAAGTCATCGAATGTGACTGGCCTTGTTATTGATGATTTCGCCCATCACGTCAATATGGTTTGTGAATTCCACAACGGCGCTTTTCTCTGTTGATTGCGCTTATGCCGCGCTCACCAATTCCGGCGCTTTGCGGCCGAGATCCGCACCCAGGCAACGACGCCGGTGGCGAGCAGACCGGTGCCCAGGAGCCAGGGCCAGATCTGCGCCAGGAGCGAGAGCGCGATGCTGAGGGCGACGGCGCAGCCAAGCAGCGTCAGGCAGGCGCTCAGCAGCCACTCCAGCGGGTCCTTGCTGGCCCGCTCGATGAGCTGGCGGCGGGTCACTGGGACGCACCGCTCGGCTCGACGGTGGCGGGCTCGGCACTCGTAGCGAGGGCAGGTTCGTCAGTCGCCGCGGCCCGCTCGGAATACGTCGGCACCGGGTAGCCGGGCAGCTCGACGTCAGCGTCGATCTGGTTGCCCCAGACGCTCCAGTCCGAGTCACTGAGCGGACGCCTGCGAGCGAACAGCTCCAGGTACGGGCCGGGGGAGACGCGCTCGATGAGGGCGTACTGCTCCTCCGGCTTATGGCTGTGGTCGGTCACCGGAGCGTTGATCCAGGTCGGCTGCGCCCGGTACTGCACCGGGGCCTTGCCGCGGGTGCAGAACAACAGGTGCTCGGTGGAGTTGCGCAGGTAGTTGCCCAGGCCGAGTCGGAACTTCACCCAGGTGAGCGGTGAGCGCACCGTGAAGCCCCAGGCCTCGGCGACGTCGTAGCCGTCGCGCAGCGTGGCGTTGGTGACCCACAACCACAGGTGGGCGTCGTCGGTCGTCATGTCAGCGACCGGCATCTTCTTGATGGCCTCCAGCGTCATGAGGTCGTAGTGCTGCTCGGCGCCGCGGGCACCCTTCTGCTGGATGTTCCACGGCGGGTCAGCCAGGATGGTCGTGAACTTCTTGGTCATTGGTTGCCTCCTTTCAGGGATGGGTGATGTCGGTAGGTCGGCGTCGTGCGCCGTCCCCTACTGAGCAACAAGCGGGGCGATCTGTCGATGATCGTTCCGACCGTCGCGCCGACCGGCGCGAACAGCGACGCGACACCGGCTTCTCGGGGTGAGAGCACCCCTCCGTGCAGTGCCGTCTGCACGCGGAATGTGTTGTGGAATTCACGACACTGGAGGATCGCCGAGTGATCTCCGGCGTCGCCGTGGAGCAGGGTCACGACGGACACCCCTCGCACACGATCAAGTGGAATTCACGGTCTATTGCCTGCTGCTCATCTGAGCCACGACCGTTGTACGGCAGCGTGTACTCGCCACAAGGCGACACCCAGGCTTTGCCGGGGTTAGCCCAGCGGTCGATGATGAGCGCCGATCGCAGGTGCCGGATGCGGGCTTCCATCACAGACGCCCCTGTCGCTTCATGTCGGCCGTGACCTCGGCGATGTACTGGGCGTCGAGCTTGCCCTGGATGATCTGGGTCTCGATGTTGCGCTTCTTGCGCTCGATCTGGGCGTCGAGGTTGAAGCGGGCTGCTCGGCGCCAGAAGAACGGCAGCAGCCCGAACAGCCAGACGGCCAGGTAGGTGAAGCCGAGGTAGGGGTGCAGGGCACCCATGCCGAAGATGGCGACGAACGAGATGCCGAACAGGGCGGCGTTGGTGAAGCGCTCCATGACGAGCTCCTAGATCTCTTCGATGGTGTCGATGACTTCCTCGACCAACTTGGCCGGACGGCCGAGCTCGTCGAGGTAGACCTCGCGTCGGGTGACGCGGGTCCGGACGGCGCGCTGGCTACCGACCGAACGCCCCACGAAGTAGGCGTCGACCTCGTAGGCTTCGAGTTCGGCCTGCTTGGCCTGCGGGTTCCAGCGCGTCATGAGAAGAGGCTCGTGCAGGGCATGTGTCCCCGTCGTGACAGAAAAGTGTCAGGTGCTGAGAGTGAAGTCGTACGAGCAGCAGTTGGAGGATGAGGTCCGCACGCTCTGGAACCGCTCGCCGTTCACGGCTGAGCAGATGCAACAGCTGGCGCCGTTCCTGACGGTGGCACTCGTGGGTTACGAGGACTGGCAACTGGGACCGGAGCGTTTGCGGCGGCAGATTGAGGAGCAGAGTCTTCGGGATCGGAACTTCGGTGCGCTGGCCGCAGCGCTGGCGTACGTGGAGAGGCCCGAGACCACCACAATCGACAACCGCCTGAGCGACTTCGGCATTCAGTTCGACCGGGACGCTCGCAGTGTCCGACGGTGGGCTGAGCGGGCGGCCGCAGGTCTCGCTGCCGACCTGGCCAGGTCGCACTGGGGCACCACCGAAGTCGAGGTCGAGTTGCTCGCCGACGCCGACCACATTCTCGTGCGCCTCCGACGGCCAGAAGTGATTCCGCGAACGGCACATCGCTCTTTCGAGCAGGAGGACTTTGCGCCGCTGGCGCGCCTCGAGTACGAAGCAACCGGCGCCGACCGGGTGGTCGTTGAGTCCTTCGAGGCTCAGGACGATGACGAGTTCTGTTTGGAGGACTGGGTGCTGACGCCGGCCGAAGCCCAAGGCTTCACGCTGCGGCTCTGGTGGTCGGGAACCGTGGATCTCGTCGTCACTACCAAACTGCCCGAGCACCTGGAGGCCGTCATCAGCGTCGTTGGCGACCATGCGTACATTTCGATGAAGGGAGACGACCCCTTTTGGCACTAGACGAGAGCCGAGCTGACGCGACTGACAGGCACTCCCCACGGGTGCCCGACCTCCGCTTCATTGTCCCCGGCGCGAACGAGAACCGCTGGAGCGACCTCCTGGCCACACTCGTCGCCACCGACCCACTGCCGATGGCGCGCCTCTTGGGCGTTGCCTTCGATGACGTCGCTCGTGAGGTTGTGGTGCCGACTGGCACGGGGCGTCGGTCAGACCGGCTCGATCTGTTGTTGCGACGAGACGGACAGAACGTGGGGGTCATCGAGGCCAAGCTGCTCTCCGACCTTGGCCCGAAGCAACTTGACCGCTACCTGGCTGCGTTTCCCGGCGCCGACGTCTACCGGGTGCTACACCTCGGTCGCCTTCCGGTGAACCTCCGTCAATCAGCGCCCTGGGCCTCACTGACATGGGAAGACGTGTTGGTGGCATATGCAAGAAGCGCCCACCCGTGGGTGAGCGCTACCGCAGAGGCATGGATCGGGCAGCTCGACGTCCTGGTCCCGAAGGTTGACGCTGCGACGGTCTGGAACGACGTCCCCGACGACGCACCGGGCTTCGAGTTGGCGCTGCGGGCGCGCATCGCCTGGCTGTCCAGCCGCCTTGACGACTGGTGCGAGCTGGAGCACGACATCGTGCCGTCCTCGGGTGGTGGCAACTGGGCTGTCCGCCTATGGACGGACGCACCGGCCGCCGACCACTTCCTCACCGCCGAGATGCAGGAGGGGCTGACGGCCTACGAGTGGAAGCCGAATCCAGCAAAGCCCTACGCCTACCGCCTACCGGGACCGGTCGTCCTGCTGGGCATGCGGCAAGAAGGTACGACGACCTCGGCGGACTTCGACTGGCAGCTGCTGCACCGGATGTTCCAGGAGCACGTCCTCAGCAATGGTGGTGTTCCCACAGATGGGCGCGTCTGGCAGCTCACCGCAGCGAGACCGACGCACCCCGTTGACAAGCAGAACTGGCAGACGATCGTCAACAGTGGAGCGCCCAGGTGGCTCGGCAAGGGCTGGGGCATGAAGGTCGCCCAAGGCACCGAGTCTTGCTTGTTCGGTGCGCGCTTCCAGCTGCCGCCGACGAGCACGCTCGGCGAGATTGAGCAGGAGTTGCGGCGGCTCCAGCCGCTGCTGCAAGACATGAGCGCAACGTCCTGAGGGAGCCGTGCGTGAGGGCGTCGAGCTGACCCGGAGGTGTCGCGTTCGGCGGCTGCTACGGGAACTCCGCGATTGACGGTGTCGACGTCTCCGGGTCCAACAGCGGGTGGGCGTGAAGAAGGCCCCCGAGCCGGCAGAGGGATCTCTGCGACTCGGGGGCCTGGTGGCTGGGCGTGGCCTCGCTACAGCTCAAACAGATGCTTGAGGACGACTTCTCGGATGGAGTCGTGCCGACTCTCGACCATCTCCATGATCTGCTTGACCAGCAGGGGAGTGTCGTCCCGGTTCTCCATGCCTGAGTGGTTCCTCAACTCACGCACCAGAAGGTGGAGCGCGGCCAGGAGAAGCGCGGTGCCGACCTGGACATCGATCCAGTACGCGCCGCGATCCTCAGGATCCACATCTTGGACGTCGGTGAACACCGTTGAGATCATTCGCCACGCCTCGTCAGCGTCGGGACCTCGGTACTGACCGGGATAAACCACGGGTGCCTCCTTTAGTTGTTGAGATAGGGCACCGCAATCGCGAACGCGACCTCACGAGCGCAGTGCTCCATCCCAGCTAAAGGAATACGCTGATTATGCGACAATTTGATTGAAATGTCAATGGTTTGTCGCTAAGTGAGCCTCACCCACAAGGGTTATATGTCGCCAATTCCACAACATCCCGAGCGGGGGGGGTATGGCAAAATAGAAGAAGCAAACCATAAGCAGGAAACCAAAGCATGCGACAATTGATACCCCTCGCAGGGGGATGTGCTACAGGCAATCGTCAGGTAAGGACTGGCTTCACCATCGTCGAACTCCTGATTGTTATCGTGGTCGTCGCTATCTTGGCGGTTGTCTCGATAGCGGCGTATAACGGGATTCGAGAGCGGGCCGACAGGACTGCTACGATCAATCACGTGGCCGCGTCGATTAAACTAATCAATGCCTATATGGTCCAGGAGAGGCTCATTCCCACACTCCGGAGCTGGCTGCCTGCAGGAATCATGTACCAACTATGTGAGAAATCCTACACTGGATACAAACCTGCTGAAGGTCGGGTCATTGCCGAGTGGTGCATCTGCGAATGCATCGGTGGAATATACCTATAATTCAGCCCGCACCATAGACGGAATACTGGGGACTCTTATGATCACCTATAGACTTCCGGGCGCTAACCAGGGTTGTGGCGTCGACCGGGTATTAAGACAGGTGGCCGGAAACCAGGTGTACGAGACTTATGACGGAACGCTCCGAAACTCTAATCCCAACAGCAATGGCAATACCGTGTGCTACGTTTCTGTGCCACGGGCATGGTGATCCTCATTCAAGGCGGGCCATCTGCAATGCTAAATCAGCATGGAGTAGGTATATGTGGTCACGGAGCTATTGTTAAAGATCGCTGGCGGGACCAGGTTGACCCGCCTCCCACAGGTGTTATATGTCGCCAATTCTACAACAGCTCAAGCGGGAGAAGTATGGCAAAATAGAGAAGTAAAACATAAGCAGGAATCACAACTCTGTCGCGACATCATCAACTAGCCACAGCACGCCCTTCGACGGTCTCTGCGAGGGACCATCGCCATGGCTTCACCATCGTGGAGCTACTCATCGTCATTGTCGTTATCTCGATTCTGGCGGCAATCACGATCGTCGCCTACAACGGCATCAATGAGCGTGCGAGGGCGTCCGCGAAAGCCTCCGACATAGCGTCGTGGAAGAAGAAGTCTGAACTACGCAAAGTCGAGCGCAACATCACCTGTCCCGAGGGCTATGTCTACGTCTACGGCAACCAGGACCTCGGTACAGACGACTTCTGAGTCATGAAGTACGAGGCCAAGAACGTCGGCGGCGTCGCCACGAGCCAGGCGGCTGGAACGCCGTGGGTCAACATCAGCCAGACCAACGCCATCTCGGCTGCGGATGCGACCGGTGGCCACCTCATCACCGAGGCCGAGTGGATGACCATCGCCGCGGACGTTCTTTCCGTCAAGCACAACTGGTCCGGTGGCGCTGTCGGCTCGGGCTACATCTTCCGGGGCCACGCCAACGGCAACCCCAGCAGTACTCTCGCCGCCTCGGACGACGACTCTGACGGCCTATTCGGCATCACTGGTGGGACTGGATCGGCTTCCGGAACCAACAGCCAGCGGACGCTCGTCCTTACGAGCGGCGACGTCATCTGGGATTTCAGCGGCAACGTCTGGGAGTGGACCAACGCCACCATCTCGGGAGCTCAGCCGGGAACCTCGGGCTACGCATGGCGTCAGTACACGGCAATCTCGAGCTGGGGTGTGTTGCCAAGTACCAGTCGACCGAGTGCGCTCGCGGGTAGCTCGGGCCTGAGTAGTATCGCAACTTGGAACTCAGGTCACGGTGTTGGCCAGATCTACAGCAACTCCGATGAGACGGGCGTCCGTGCGTTTCTACGGGGCGGCGACTACAACGGCACCGTGTTCACGGGTGTGCTCACGCTCTTTCTGTCCTACACGCCGACGAACTTTAATACGTACATCGGGTTTCGAGCCGCCCGGTGATACAGATCTTCAACTGGGGTGCTCAGTTCGTCGCGCAGCTGCGAACTCCATGACGGCCCGACCGGCGGACGACTTTTCGTGACTGCAGCAAACTGAAATCGGCGCCGCACTTCCCCTACGAGAGGAAGTGCGGCGCCGTGTGGAGGGACGTGAGTCCCTCGAGGCGGTTACCTACGAACTGGCGACGATGCGGAGGTCGGCAGTGCCGTCTTCGAGTTGGACCACCGGGAGCCCCCATGCGATCGCTTCGAAGTAGTCGCTGAACACCTGGGGCGCTGGGTGCCATGCGCCGGTGCCGGGTACCCGAACCTCGACGAGATACGTCGAGGGCGTAAACAGGAGCCGCTGCACAGCGTCGGGCACGTCGAGCGTGGCGCCGTCGGCATCTGACGGTCCCACCAGGACCACGTCGCCGCCAAGGATGTCGTGTGGAGGCGTGGGGTGGAGTTGCAGTTGCCAGAGCAGTGTGGCTCGACGGTTGAGCTGGAGGCCAATGAGCTTGGCCTCCTCGTTGGCGAACAGGGACAGGCCCTCGTCGCCGGCGTAGATGGCTTCGACGTAGCCGCCGACTGCCACTTGGTAGTCCTCCAAGGAGTCGTACTCCTTGATGGCCAAGGCTGGCGTTCGTCGCAGGGGATGAAGATGCCCTTCGGCATGTTCGATCACCTCTTTCGTAGGCGTTGCTCTCCAGCCGGGATTGGCTGGAGAGTCCGACCACGAAGTGGAGGAGAAGCGGTGGAGCCCCGGGATCGCATCGCTGCGACTCTGGGGCCCCACCACGGGTGGTCACTGGGAGCGCTTGCTCGCGCCAGTCGACCGGGAAGCGGGGAGCTTTCGCTCCGCTGGTCTTGCCATCCGCGCCGTCGAAGATGGCAGCGATGGCGTTGCGGCGGGTCTGAGCGTCACGCTCGATCTCGGCCCGCACCGCTTCGGCCTGCTTGAGGACGTCCGGGTCGCTCTTGCTCTTCGCGATCCAGGCCTCAATGGCCAGTCGGATCTCCTCGGTGACCGTGCGGTTGGTCAGCTGGGCGAGAACGTCCAGCTGTGCCCGCAGATCGTCGGAGATCCGGACAGCCAGGGTTCGGACCTGACTGCCGTTGCCCACCGTCGTGGGCGGCGATTCGCCACTCATGGCGTACCTCCTCCATGGAGTGCGGCCGGTCACCGGGATGGTGATCTGGAAGCCGCAGAACACGGACGAGGAGCGGAGCCAACGGAGAGACAAAAACAAGGTGCGAGGTGGCAGTCCGTTGGCTTCGCCCATCATTATGAATAGTTGATGGAAGAAGTCAACAAAGCTGGCGCCCAATTCAGTGTAATCGGACGCTATTTCACATGTGGCAACAGAGGTCGAATGGCAGCCCGGCACTTGGTGTCAAATCAACAACACACGAGGTTTACGCCGTGGCTTCGAGGATCTCGTTTGGAGGCAGGTGGCGAAGATCTACCGGCGAGGTCCCGGACCTCGCCATGTATTGGTCGACGATCCACGTGCCGACTCGGTGCGTGCGCCAACTGTCGTTCGGATCAGCCTGCGGACCCGCCCACTGCCGCCACAACTCTCGTGTCGAAGCGTAGAGAACGACCGGCACGGTCTCGAGCTCGTTACGCCACGACTGCAGCGTCGAGACGGCCAATGGGTCGTAGTCGCTCCACAAGGGCGTAGTCGTGGAGTGCTCACGTGCAAATGCTGTCGCCGCGCCTTCGTAAACCGCGATGTCAAGCGCGGTCTGGGCCGTCACCGTTGGCGACTCGAACGTGTAGCCCTGGCTCCAGTGGTATGCCTGGTGCAGCACCTCGGTGCGCAGGCTTGAAAGCTGCGCGAGCGGATCTGGGAACTCTGTGTCCCATGCCAGTACGACTACTCCAACCGTGCGCGGGTAGCCGCTTACGCCCACGCCGCTCTGCTCGGGACGATCCTTGAACTCGACGGTGATGTCCGCTGGGATTTCGGGAAGTAGTTCGCGCGCCACCCGGAAGGCGCTCTCGATACATTCTCTGACCGCGAGAGTAGGTGAATATATCGATGCGTCAGTGTCGTACGTGATCATAAAGCCAATGTGTCTACCTCGTTTGAGTTAATGTCAATTTCAACTGTGCCTACTTGATTTAAGCACAACGCAATTGGCGCTTCAATACTCGTGAAGGCTCTACTGGTCGCGCCACGAGGTCCACTATTCGTCCAGTAGTGCCTTGAACTGGTTCGTGATGCTCTCGGGATCGTCGACCTCGTGGTCGATGTCCGCCTGGATCGCTGAGCGCAGGTCCGGGAGGTCAGGGGCCGCGTAGGCGGGGCGCTCCATGAACGTGAACACCTGCCTGATCGCTTCCATCCACCATTTCTGCGTTCCGCGCCCTCGACGCTGTTCCTGCCGGTCGCGCAGAAGGTCCTGCCACACGGCGAGCTCCCAGCTGTTTCGATCAGGCTCGAACGAGACGTCGCGAGCCAGGAGTTCTCGGAGCTGTTCGTCGAGCTTGGTAGCCCGGGCTGACGTGTGCTCGAAGGTGTCCAGGGTGAAGTTCCACCACACTTTGCGCCGTGCCTGGACGATCCGGAACACAAGGTTCTCGTGAGACTCGTCGTCGAGATCGTTGACGGCGTCCTGGAGATCTCTCACCAAGCGTTGGACGTGTTCTACCTCGTACGATGTCGTGTCAGCGGCGGCATTGGCGGAGTCGGCTGCAGATGCCGCAGATCGTGCCGCCTCGGCGGCCTCCTCGGCAGTCGCTGTCATGCGCTCGATCGGCTCAGCGATGTTCCTCTGGATGCCTTCCGCGATCTGGTCGACTTGGTTGCCAACTGCTCCGACCGCGGACTGCAACTCCGTCGTTGTCTGACGGAAGCGAGTGGCGAAGCTTCCAGCTTCGCGATCGAGGTAGATGCCGAGGAGCTCGTCGTCCGTGAGCGCTCGGGTGGATCTGCCCTGTCGTGTCTGGCGGCGGCCCTCGTCGTCGAAGTGCGGCGCCATTGTCGGACGGATCTCGACCCGGAGGAACGGCGTCGGCTCGTCGACTCCTTCCTCGATGATCCGGACATCTACGGGGATTGGACGGGTCTTGCTGGCCATGTCTTGGATCCGGGCCACGGCTTTGTCGAGGCCCTTGGGGAGGCCGAAGGGCACTCCAAGTACGAGGCCAGTGTCCTTGTCTTCGACCTCGTCGACGCCGACCAGAAGGTGAGCGGCGTCGCGACTCGGTTCGAGTGAGACCCAGTTTGCGAGAGCCGCGAGCAGTCTTGGGGTGACGACGTCGACGTCGCGCTTGAACTCGTAGCGATCCGACTCTCCGAGCGCGAGGATGCGCTTCGCTGCGGTGCTCACCTCCCTGAAGCGGGAGGCCTGAGGATTCTTGCTCACGACAAGTGTTCTAGCAGTGACTACCGACGAACCCGGGTCGTGAGGATCAGCTGCCATTCGCCGCAAGACCGCGGGCAGGTGTCGGCGTCTGATGATCAGGTATCTCCGCGACGCGACACAGACGCTCGACGAGGCGGTACCCGTCGAGGTCGGGCTGCCGGGTGCGCGCTCCGGCCAGCACTGCCTTGAGGTCGACGACTACACGCTCACGACGCCCCTGAAGCGACCTGGCTTCGTGGGCCCGGATCCCAAAAAAAGATCACGGCTCCTCTTGATTTTGCGAGGTTGTATCGCAAACATAGCAAACATGACATCTCTTGACGTGCCTGCGACGCTGCTCGCTATCAGGGCCAGTCTGGACCTCACCCAGGCTCAGCTGGCAGAGAAGCTGGGCGTGTCGTTTGCGACGGTGAACCGCTGGGAGGGCGGCGGCAACAAGCCCCAGCGCGCCCCGATGGCGCGCATCCTGGATGTGGCGGCCGAGGCTGGCATTGACGTCGGGGACATCGAAGCGACTGCCACGCCTGCGCCCACCCGTCGGCGGGGACGCGCCGCAGCGACGACCAGCACCAGGTCCATGGAACAGATGCTCTGGGATGCGGCCAGCTCCATCCGAGGCGAGAAGGATGCGCCGAAGTTCAAGGACTACCTGCTCCCGCTGCTCTTCCTGAAGCGCCTCTCTGACGTCTTCGACGACGAGATCGCTCGCCTTGCCGAAGAGTTCGGTGACCGCGGAGGTGGCATTGGAGATCGCCGAGTCCGACCACAGCCTGCTGCGCTTCTACCTCCCGCCCGAGGCGCGTTGGGCGGTCATCAGCGGCCGCGACTGCGCTTCGAGTGGCCAGTAGATGATCGCGGCCGGTCGACGGCACCGCGAGACATCGGGGAGCACCTGACCAAGGCAGTCCGGGCCGTTGTGCGCCACAACCCCGATCTGTCTGGTGTGATCGACGTTGTCGACTTCGCCGCCGAGCGCAACGGCGAGCGCGACATCAACCCAGCCAAGCTGCGCGGCGTCGTCGAAACCTTCTCCGACCCTCGCTACCGGCTCGGTCTCGCCGACGTGCAGCCGGACTTCCTCGGCCGGGCGTACGAGTATCTGCTTCGGAAGTTCGCCGAAGGCTCGGGCCAGAGCGCCGGCGAATTCTTCACTCCGACCGAAGTCGGCTTCCTGATGGCGAACATCCTGCGGCCGAAGCCAGGGGAGACCTGCCACGACTACGCGTGCGGCTCGGGTGGGCTCCTCATCAAGCTGCAGCTCGTGGCCCGCGAGCTTGATCCCACTAGCAAGGTACCGCTCAAGTTGTACGGGCAGGAGCTCCAGGCCGAGAGCTACGCAGTGGCTCGGATGAACACGATCATCCACGACATGGACGTCGACCTGCGCGCGCGGCGACACCATGATCAACCCCAAGTTCCGCGATGTCGCTGGCTCGCTGATGCGCTTCGACCTTGTAGTCGCCAACCCGATGTGGAACCAACCCTTCGACTCGGACCTCTTCGCCGACGATCCCTTCGACCGGTTCCTCAAGGCGGGCGGCGCGACCTCCGGCAAGGGCGACTGGGCCTGGCTGCAGCACACGCATCTCGACAATGAACGACGAGCGGCCGGGCGGCTGTCGTCCTCGATACCGGTGCCGTGACCCGTGGTTCGGGCTCGAAGAACGAGGACAAGGAGCGCAACATCCGGAAGTGGTTCGTCGACCACGACCTGATCGAGGGCGTAATCCTGCTGCCCGAGAACCTCTTCTACAACACCCCCGCCGCAGGGCGTGATTGTCATCCTCAACAAGCGCAAGCCGGCGGCCCGTAAGGACAAAATCCTCCTTCTGAACGCCTCGCGTCACTTCACGAAGGGGAAGCCCAAGAACCACCTGACTCGGGCTGACGTCGCCTCTCTTGCGCAGCAGTACCACGCCTGGACCGACGTCGAAGGCGTCGTGCGTGTCATCGGCACCGAGGACGCGGTGGCGGCTGACTACAACCTGAGCCCAAGCCGCTGGGTGACCCAGGCGAAGCTTGCGGGATGCGGCCCCCATCGCGACCCTGATCGAGCAGGCGCGTGCGCTCGCCACCGAGGGCCGAGCGATCGATGAGCGACTGTTCGCCCTGCTGGCGCCCCTCGCTGCCGTAGAAGCCGATCCGGAAGGGGTGGAGGGATGACCGCGCTGGCTGATGACGGGTTGGCCGAGCTCGACTCCTTGCCTGCTGGGTGGACCGCTGGGGTTCTCGGCGACTACATCGAGCGCCCGGAGTACGGCTACACGGATAGCGCGTCGGACGACGCGAGCGGTACCAAGTTCCTCCGCATTACCGACATCCAGGGCGGCCAGGTCGACTGGGTGACGGTGCCGTACTGCAAGTGCCCGCCGGACGTGCTCCGCAGCAAGCGCCTGCTCCCCGGAGACGTGGTGGTCGCTCGTATCGGGGCGACGACCGGTAAGTCGTTCTACATCGGCACGACGCCCGACGATGCGGTCTTTGCCTCGTACCTGATCCGGCTGAGAGCCAAGCGGCGCAAACTCCTGCCGAGGTACCTGTACTTCTACATGCAGACCGATGAGTACTGGGCGCACATCGATCTGCACAAGGGTGACCGGCTCAAGGGCGGCGTGAACATCGCCGTCCTGGAGTCCATGCCGGTCGTGATTCCGCCGGTCGAGGAGCAGGCTCGCATTGTGCAGGTTCTGGACCTTCTCCAGGCCGCGGTGCGCTCGGAGTCGGCTTGTGCGGTTCAGGCCACCACACTCGGTGACGGCGCCCTGGCCGAGCTGTTCTCCCTCGGTCTTCGGCGCGAACCGCAGCAGGAGACCGAGATCGGCCTCATGCCGGCAAGCTGGCGTCCCCGGCCCATCGCGGACCTCTGTGACATCTGGAGCGGGGGGACGCCTCGTAAGGCCGAGAAGGCGTACTGGACGGGTGACATCCCGTGGGTGTCTGGGAAGGACTTGAAGTCGGCGTCGCTCGATGACGCCGCTGACCACGCTTCGGCCGCTGGCGTCGCTGCCGGGAGTCGTCTCGCACCGGCCGACGCGGTCCTGCTCCTCGTCCGTGGAATGGGCCTGGCCAAGGATCTGCCGGTCGCGCAGATCACCCGTCCCATGGCGTTCAACCAAGACGTCAAGGCCTTGGTCTCACGCAGCACCTTCTCCGGACGCTTCCTTCGGGCGGCGATCTACGCCGGCAAGGAGCGCTTGTTGCGCCAGATCGCACGGTCGGCCCACGGCACCATGACACTCAACCTCCACGACATCGAGACCTTCGAGGTCGCGTGTCCGACGGATCCCGACGAGGCGGAGCAGATCGTCGCCATCCTCGAGACGATCGAGCTCAAGCGTAGGCACCACCTGCGGAAGGGTGAGGCGTTCCAGGAACTTCTGGACGCGCTTCTGCACGGCCTGTTCTCCGGGACGACCACGGTGGACGAGCTCGATCTCTCGGCACTGCCACTGGCTCCGACCGACGCTCAGGAGGGTGCAGAGTGACCACGCTCAAGATCAACGAGGGCGACACCGTGCAGTTCCCGATGGTGAAGCACGCCGTCGAGATCGGCTGGTCGCCGCTTAACCCGGCCGAGGCGGAGGCCAAGCGCCAGGGGCGCGCCAACATGATCTTCCGCGACGACCTGGAGGCCAAGTTGCTGGTGTTCAACGCCTGGCTGAGCGAGGACCAGGCGCGCGCCATCGTCGACACCATCGACGCGCTGCCGACCACGATCGAGGGCAACCGCGAGGTGTTGGCCTGGATCCGGGGCGAGCGCCAGTGGTACGACGAGGCTGAGAAGCGTCACCGCCCGATCCAGGTCATCGACTTCGACGCGCCCAGTAACAACGACTTCGTCGTCACGTGGGAGTGGAAGATCGAGCCGCTCGCTCGTAAGGGCAACCGTGCCGACGTCATGTTTGTCGTCAACGGCGCTGCCGGTGGCGATCGTCGAGCACAAGAACCCGAAGGACGGCGGACGCGCTCGACCGGGCTGTGAAGCAGCTCCGGCGCTACGAGAAGGAGACCCCGGAGCTGCTGGCGGCTCGCCCAGCTCTTCAACGTCACCCACCTGCTCGACTACTGGTACGGCGTGACGTGGAACGCCAACCGCCGCGTTCATCTCAAAGTGGAAGCAGACGCCGGACGAGGAGCTACCGCTTCGCAGTTCAGGCCTTCTTCGAGCCAACGGACTTCCTGCGCACTCTGCAGCACTGGATCCTCTTCTATGTCGAGGACGGCGAGACCAGGAAGTCCGTGCTACGCGAACACCAGCGGCGGGCAATCGACAAGATCGTCGGCCGCTGTGCCGACCCCGACAAGAATCGTGGTCTGATCTGGCACACCCAGGGATCCGGCAAGACCTTCACGTTGCTCACTGCAGCTCGCCTGGTCCTCGAAGACAAGGCGCGCTTCAACAATGGCACTGTCATCCTCATCGTCGACCGGACGGAACTGGAAGGGCAGCTGCGCGAGTGGGTTGACCGGCTCCTTGGCGAGATGCAGGCCAACGACATTGCGGTCCGCCGCGCCAACTCGAAGGTTGAGCTTCAGGACTTGTTGGACGCCGACTTCCGAGGCCTGATCATCTCGATGATCCACAAGTTCGAGGAGATCAAGAAGCACAGCTCGCCCCGCGACAACATCTACGTCTTCATCGATGAGGCGCACCGGTCGGTCGCCAAGGAGCTGGGCACCTACCTCATGGCGGCACTGCCCCAGGCCACCATAATCGGCTTTACCGGAACTCCGGTCGGCAGTGCCAAGGGCGGGTCCGGGTCCTTCCAGATCTTCGGTATGCAGGACGAGGACGGGTACCTCGACAGGTACTCGATCAAGGAGTCCATCGACGACGGCACGACGCTGCCCATCCGCTACATGATGGCTCCGTCGAACATGACCATCCCGACGGAGCAGCTCGACGAGGAGTTCTTTGCGCTCGCGGAAGGCGAGGATGTTACCGATGTCGAAGAGCTCAACAAGGTCCTTGACCGCGCCGTTGGCATTCGGGCGTTTCTGAGCGCCGACGACCGCGTCGAGCGGGTCGCTGAGTTCGTGGCGAACCACTTCAAGGAAAACGTCGACCCGCTGCACTACAAAGCGTTCCTGGTCGCGGTTGATCGCGCCACGTGTGCCAAGTACAAGAAGGCGCTCGATCAGCACCTGCCGCCGGAGTGGTCCGAGGTCGTTTACAGCAGCAACCCATCGGACGTGGTTGACCGCCCCGACGTCGCGGCACTCCAACTCAGCGAGACTCGCGAGCAGGAGGTGCGCAAGTCCTTCAAGAAGCCTGCGGAGCAGCCAAAGATCCTGATCGTCACGGACAAGCTGCTTACTGGCTACGACGCGCCTGTGCTCTACGCCATGTACCTCGACAAGCCGATGCGTGACCACGTTCTGCTTCAGGCCATCGCTCGGGTGAACCGGCCGTACGTCGACGCTGAGGGTGTCCAGAAGCGTGTGGGTCTGGTGGTCGACTTCGTCGGCGTCCTGCGGGAGCTCCAGAAGGCACTACGCTTCGACTCGGCCGACATCGGTGGGGCGATCGAAGACCTCGAGACCATGATGGAAGACCTTCACCGGCGCATCGGCGAGGCTGCAGACAATTACCTTCAGGTGAATTCGAGCTGACAGCCCGGACCAGCAGTTGGAGAAGGTCGTCTATGGCCGCTTCATCGACCCGGATGCGCGCAAGCAATTCTTCGATGACTACAAGGACGTCGAGGCGTTGTGGGAGATTCTCTCTCCCTCGGCGGAACTGCGCGACCACATCCAGACGTACAAGCGCCTCAGCCAGCTCTACGCCGCGGTGCGCAACGCCTTCTCCGAGACTGGCGGCTTCCTCGGCGACCTTGAGTACAAGACGCGCCGCCTCATCGAGAGCAGCGCTGAGCAGGAGGGGCTTGGCCGCATCGCGAAGGTTGTCACCTTCGATGTCGAGACCCTCGAGCAGCTCAAGGGCGAGGACGGCCCCGAGGAAGGCAAGGTCTACAACCTCCTTCGCGGGCTCCGGAAGGAGATGGACGATGACCCGGCGAAGGCAGTGGTGCTGCGTGCCTTGAAGGAGCGAGCGGATCAGGTGATCAAGAACCTAGAGGAGCGCAAGATCACGGGCATGGCCGCGATGGACGAGATCGCGGCGTTGGTCGTCGAGAAGGAGGCGGCACGCAAGGCCGCTGAGGCGAGTGGTCTCAGCGACGTCGGCTTCGCTGTCCACTGGGAGCTCAGCCGCGACGAGCGGCTCACGAGCGCCGGCCTCGACACGCTGGCAGTGGCCCGCGAAGTCGAGACCCTGCTCGGCAAGTTCCCAAACTGGATCGAGAACACGGACGAGCAGCGCCGACTCCGACTGAACCTCTACAAGCCGGTCATCAAGTTGCCCGACGAGCAGCGCAAGGCAGCCGTGGAACAGATCATGCAGGTGCTTGAACAGACGGCAGGAGACTGATGTCCTCGCTCTACCCGGATCAGCAGCTAAGGCGTCGCGCCATGGCCTGGGCGCTGCGCATCAAGGTCAACCCCGAGCGGGTCGACATCGCTGACATGCCGAAGAAGTGGGGCTCGTGCACCAGCGAGGGCGTAGTGACCTTTGCCGACGAGTTAGCAGAGACTGACGAGGCCTTCCAGGACTACGTCATCGTCCACGAGCTACTGCATCTCCGGTACAAGACGCATGGCAAGCGGTTCCAGGCCATGATGTCCGCCCTCGTCCCCAACTGGCGCGAGTTGGAGCGTCAAAGCAGACATTCGACTGACCGACAGACAGGGCGATGATCGATGGCTTTCCAGGGCAAGACCAAGAAGGTCCAGCAGCAGTTCGACACTCCCGAGGAGATGTACCTGCGCGGATCGCTGCCGAGGACGGCAGGTGCCGTGAGCGGCTTGTGGATTCACCAGGGCGACGTGCTCCGGGCCTACGCCGAAGTGCATCAGAAGACTCCTGACCTGGCGCTTGAGCTGCCGACTGGCACTGGCAAGACGATGCCTGGGCTGCTCATCGCGGAGTGGGTGCGCCGCAAGGCCGACGGGCCAATTCTGTACGCCGCACCAACGCGGCAACTGGCCGACCAGGTGCTCACGACGGCCAAGACCGAGGGAGTACCTGCTCGCCTATTGGTTGGCAGTCACCATTCCTGGAGCCCGACAGACGAAGCCGACGTCGAAGGCGGTGAGGCCATCGCGATCACGACGTACAGCTCAATCTTCAACAGCCACCCGAAACTGCCCGAGCCGCGCCTCATCGTGCTCGACGACGCCCATGCCGGCGAACAGTTCGTGGGCGAGCAGTACGGCATCACGATTCGCCGTCACGAAGCGGAAGCGGCGTACCTGGCAGTCCTGGACGCTCTACGGCCGTTCCTTTCGGGCCTCCAGATCCAGCGGCTTCAGGGCGCTCCGGACCCCGGGGCACATCATCAGGTGCGGCTCATCCTGCCGCCAGTGGTCCCAACTGCGATGGCACAGCTGGACGAGGCGCTGTCGAGTCTCGGGGGTGACTTCAAGTTCCAGCTCGCGATGATTCGCGGGGGGCTCGCGTCCTGCTGCGTCTACCTCTCCTACGGTGGCATCCAGATCCGCCCGATGATCCCGCCGACGTTTGAGAACAAGGTGTTTTCCCGTGCTGGCCAGCGCGTGTATCTTTCGGCGACCCTCGGCTCTGGCGGTGAGCTCGAACGGGCGTTTGGCCGCTCGGAGATCACTCGGATGCCGCTACCCTCCAAGACCCCGCCACGCTCCGGCCGTCGCTTGTTCGTCTTCCCCGATCTGGTGAAGGGCGGCGACTCGGTCGGCGTCACGAAGAGCATCGTGGGCGTCACGAACAAGGCGCTGGTGCTAAGCCAGACGACGACTGCGGTTGCCGAGCAGGTTGCGCGGTCGCTCGCCGGAGAGGGCGTACCGGTGTTCGGTAAGGAAGTTGTCGAGCATGGCCTCGCGACGTTCGCGAAGGCACCGATGGGCGTACTGGGTCTGGCCAACCGGTACGACGGTATGGACCTGCCAGGCGACGACTGCCGCATTGTGGTGCTGGGCGGCAAGCCAGACGCCGTCAGTCTCCAAGAGAAGTTCCTCAGCGAGCGCGCAGAGGCCAGTGCTGCGTTGGCGGAGCGGCTGCGCACCCGGATCGTCCAGGGTGCCGGACGCGCCACCCGTGGCCCGAACGACTACGCCGTGGTGCTCGTCGTCGGCACGGACATCATGCGGTACTTCTCGCGCCGGGAGAACCAGACCGCCCTCGACCCCGAGCTGCAAGCCGAGGTCCAGTTTGGTTGGAAGAACAGCAGGGGCGAAGACCCCACAGACATCTTGGACAACGTCCGGACCTTCCTCACCCACGACACCGACTGGATGGAGGGCGGTGAGCCGCTGGTCGGCGAGTTCCGGGAGGAGGCCGAGAAGATCGAGGCGCCCGGTACTGCGGCACTCGGTGAGTCTGCGACGCTCGAAGTCGAGGCGTGGGAACTGGCATTCAACGATGACTGGATCGCGGCCAGCCAGAAGCTTGAGGACGCGGCGCGGGCGGTCGGCAAGGGCGGCGACGCAACCCGGGGCTACCGGGGACTGCTGCTCTACCTGGCCGGTGCTTGGCTCCACCTTGGTGCCGAGAGTGAGGCGCACCGTGCCCATTCGCGGGAACTCATTCGCAACGCCGCGAAGGCGTCGGTCCGGGGGACGTGGCTGAAGGAGATGAAGGAGCTGCCCGGCGCCGAGGAGGTGCCGCTGGCAGCCGCCGACGCCGTGGCGGTCAACAACCTTGTCGCCAGGCTTACGGGAAACTTCAAGGCAAACAAGATCAAGGAGAACCTCGCCGAGATGTGCGCGGCGCTCGGCCGGGACGAGGCAGTGGCGTACGAGGTCGGACTGACCAATCTCGGGAACTTCCTCGGGGCTGAGGCTGCCAAGCCGAGCGGGCAGGGAAGGTGTGACTCGGCGTGGCGCTGGGACTCGGCGTTGTGGCTGACGATTGAGGCGAAGTCGGAGGAACGCTCAGATGGCCTGCTGCCGCTCAAGGACATCCGGCAGGCCAACACACAGCTCGACCAGCTGGCGACGGACCGAAGCGTTGACCACGCGCCAGCGGGAAGTCCGACGATCATCGTCTCGGATCGCTTGACCGTCTCGCCGGAACACGCTCCAGTGGCAAATCCCAACGTCTACCTGGCGTCGACTGACGTGGTCAGACAGATTGCGGGCGACGTAATGGCAGTCTGGGTGGACCTGCTTGCAGTCGCAGCCAAGCACGAGGCGGTTCACGTTCTAAAGCGTCATGTGCAGGAGACGTTGACGGAGAACGGCTGCCTTCCGACTCAGGTGGTCGACCGCCTTACACAGGAGCGCATCCGACCGGGCGACTGACGAGGGTGTCAGCGGAAGTCCAGCTTTGTCGGTACACCTTGCGACAATGGCACCCGTGAAGTTCAAGCGCCGCAACGTCGAAGCCCTCGGCTCCCTCATAGTGGGCAACGTTGGCCGCGACGACGCGGAGAACGAAGACGAGGCTAAGTACTTTCCGTACCGCTCCAGCATGTACATCACGGAGTTCTTCCAAGAGCTGGATACGGAGTACCAGCACGACGGATCGACTCGTCACCGCTGGGTTGCCGACGTCGTGGAAGAGCTGCTGGCCGAGTCTCACGACGGTCCGACGCATCCGCCGGAGATCTTCTGTCGCCTCATCGACCAGCTCATGAGCCCAGCCGATCGGCTCAACGAAGGTCCGGATCGACCGCGCGCACTGGCCCAGCTCAACGAGGTCCTCGGCCGCGAAGGTTTCGAGGCGTTCTACGGCGAGGACAACCACTGCTACCTGCGCCACGTCGGCACCCAGGCGGTCACGGTGCTGTCGGCGAACCCGCACCGCCCGTTCAGCAAAGTCGAGATGGAACGACGCGAGCAACTGTCGACTTACCTCGACAGCTGCAGCGAGGACGACCTCATCGAGGAAGTGCTGCTCCCGCTCTTTCGCCAACTCGGCTTCCACCGCATCACCGCGGCGGGGCATAAGGACAAGGCGCTGGAGTACGGCAAAGACATCTGGATGCGCTACACCCTGCCCACCCAGCACATCCTGTACTTCGGCATCCAGGCGAAGAAGGGGAAGCTCGACGCCGCTGGCGTGACCAAGTCCGGCAACGCCAACATGGCCGAGATCCACCACCAGGCCCTCATGATGCCGCCCACGAGATCTTCGACCCCGAGACGAACCGCCGCGTGCTCGTTGATCACGCGTTCATCGTGGCGGGTGGTGAGATCACCAAGCAGGCGCGCAACTGGCTCGGCAACGCGCTCGACGCCGCCAAGCGCAGCCAGATCCTGTTCATGGACCGCGACGACATCCTCAACCTCTACGTGGTCACCAACCTGCCGCTACCGGAGGGTGCCTTGCCTGCGCCGGCGCCGTCACCGTGGTCCACCTCTGACGAGCCCCCGTTCTGATGCACAGCGTGTCGGCGGACGATTGCGTCAGACCGGACCACAATTGTGGTAGCGTTTCACGCAACTGCTGAGGGGGATTTAGATGAGCTCGACGACTGAGTCACCGTTCGAACCGAACCCGGAGGGAGGTCTGGACGCCTTCGGGCTATCGACGGAGATCTTTCACAACGGACTGCGACCTGGCGCGTCGCGGGCCGCGAACCGCACTGCCCTGGCGCTCGACTCGACGCCAGGGACGGACATCTACCACGACGGCATGGAGCAGCTCGCACAGTTGCTGTACCCCGCTGGGTGGCGCCTCGTCATGGTCGATGGACAGCCGCGCCTTCTGCATCCGGATCGCGTCGTCGCCTTCACGATCTCGTCGGGCATCAATGTTGGACAGTGGAATATGCGCATGCCGCGCACGCGCCGGAAGGGCAAGGCGACGCGGCTGGCGCTCGCCCCGCAGGAGCCCCACCCGAGCCTGCTCGACGACCTTGAGTATGAGTCCATGGAGGAGTTGGTGGCAGCTGCCCAGAATGCACCGCTGTACTTTCTCCTCGTCGAGCGAACGGTTCAGGGCAACGGCCTCCACCTTGAGTTCTCGCGGCCGTCCGAGATGACGGATGGCGGCAGCGTGAACAACTGGGCGGACCGGATCCCGGTCGGGTTCTTGGATCTGGAGGGAGACCTATCGGTCTTCGACAACCCGGATGACGGCGACGAGTTCGACGTCCCAGTCGAGCCTCGCTGACGCGGGTCGGTGATCTAGTTGCTTCCTCACCATGTTTAATCCGAGCCGACTGAAGCTGGCCCGTCTCCGACTTGGCTACACGCTGACGCGTCTGGCGAAGGAAAGTGGCGTATCGCCGCGGTCACTCACGGATTACGAGAACGACAAGCGCCCGCCGAGCGAGGAAACCCTGCTTAAGCTGGCTTCCGCGCTATCAGTCCCGCGTTCGTTCTTCGAGCGTGACCCGATCGAGCCGATTCCGACGGAGGCTGCGAGCTTCCGCGAGCTTAGCAAGGCAACCGCCACGCGCCGGGATGCTGTCCTGGCGACTGCTGCGCTCACCTTGGAGTTCTACGCCGAGATCGAGCAGCGCTTCCGGTTGCCTGATCCGAGCATCCCCACGTTCGACAAGCTAGTGCCGGAACAGGCAGCAGAACTCGTGCGTCGTCAGTGGAACCTCGGGGATCGCCCGATCTCAAACATGGTGCACCTGCTGGAGGCGAAGGGGGTGCGACTGGCATCCCTGAACCATGACTACGACGACATCGACGCCTTCTGCTTCTACAGAGACGCCGTCCCGTACGTCTTCCTTAACACCAGCAAGTCGGCCGAGCGTCAGCGCTTCGACGCAGCCCACGAGTTGGCACACCTGGTGCTGCACAGCGAGTTGGAGATGGACCCGAGCACCTCCAAGTTTCGGGAGGCCGAGGCGAACGCGTTCGCCTCGAGCTTTCTCATGCCGCGCAGCGCCGTGCTGGGGCAGCTCATGGTTGGCGCGAGTGTGGAGCGGGTTCTGACCGCACGCTCCTTCTGGAAGGTCTCGGCGATGGCGATGACTCACCGACTTCATGAGCTTCACCTGCTCAGCGATTGGCAATACCGCTCGACGTGCATCTCGTTGTCAGACCGTGGCTACCGCAAGGCGGAGCCGGGCGGGATAGTGCCGGAGACGTCGCAATTGCCGCGCAAGGTGATGTACGGGGCCGAGGCGCGGGTTAGCGTGCGCGACGCGGCAGCGGCGCTGGACATTGATGTCGGCGAGGTGCGCGAGTACGTGCGGCACTTGGTTCCACTGAGCGCGTAGCAAGACCGGCTTTCGTGATGGCGAGTGGTGTCTGCAACGCCTTGGTTCGTCTCGATCGAGGCGCGGAGTCGGCGGATCCCCCAGGCTGAATGGCTCGTGAAGCCTCCAGCCGCACGTGCCACTTTCCTGTCAAGACATCGCGAGCGCCGTGGCCGACGCTCGTCGGCATGACCTTTCAGCGCCTCATTGCCCAGGCCATCGAACCCGTACCGCAGCGGCGCCAGGACTACGGCAAGTCGCTGCGCATCCTGGCGCCCCAGGCGACTCTCACCAAGCCTCTCAGCGAGTGCGACGACTGGACCGACCTCATGCCGCCCTCGCCCGTAGCCAAGCCGAATCGCTGGAGTCCAGCGCTTGCTATGGAGCGGCTCGGCCTCGTACAGGCTGCTTGGCCTGCTGGACGCAACGACACCTGCCACGGACTCATCTCAGGTCGGGAGGTCTCCCTCCGCCCGAACGCGCCCTTCCCGCTGGTCGTGTTCTTCCACGAGCTGGGTCACTTCGTGCTTGGCCACTCATTCAAGCGTGCCAGCCGCCGGGATTGCGACTCGATGCAGGAGATCATGGCCGAGACCGTCGCCTTCGCCATGACCGCGATGGTCGGCGCCGTTACCTACGACAGCCTCTCCGTCAGCTGGTTCTACCTGGCCAACTGGTCCCAGGGGCTCGACCTGGCCGACGAGCTCACGCCGGAGCGCATCGCGGACGTCAATTCCGGGATCGACAAGGTCTGGCGGTCGGGGTGGTAACGAACGAGGACTCCGAATTGCCTGGCGCACCTCGGTGCAGGTGCTTTCTGCATGGCGAAATACGCAATTCATAGTAAAATAGAGATATATGACAAACCAAGAACTATTCGAAGACCTAAAGCAGTACATAGATGGCCGGTTCAACCAGGTTGAAGATCGGTTCGAGAAGATCGACGCTAGTGCCGCGGATTTGAAGTTGTTGGACGGTTGGCCTTCGCCAGGATCTGATCGGCGGTCTTGGTCCACACGAACGGATGCGCTCTTTCGTGCCAGCCGTCGATGAAGGCGCGGATCTTGGCGTTGAGGTCCTTGACCGACTTGAACACCCCGCGGCGGATCGCCTGCCGCTCGACGATGCCGAACCAGACCTCGACCAGGTTCATCCAGGAGGCATGGGTCGGGGTGAAGTGCACGACGAAGCGCGGGTTGTCGGCCAGCCAGGTCTTCACGTTCAGGTGCTTGTGCGCGGCGTAGTTGTCCATCACCAAGTGCAGCTCGACCGGCTGCCCGTCGGCGTCGCGGACGTCGCGGTAGGCCCGCTCGATCTGCTTGAGGAACGCCAAGAACTCTTGATGACGATGGCGCGGCTTGAGCGCCGCGGTGACCTGCCCGGTCGCGATGTCGAGCGCTGCGAACAGCGTGGTGGTGCCATGCCGGTAGTAGTCGTGCGACCTGCGCTCGACCTTGCCCGGTTGCATCGGCAAGATCGGGACCGTCCTGTCCAGCGCCTGGATCTGGGACTTCTCGTCCACGCACAGCACGATCGCGTTCTCCGGCGGCGCCAGGTACAGCCCGCAGATGTCGGTCACCTTCCCGACCAGCTCGGGGTCGGTGGAGAACCGGAACGACTCCGCCTTCCACGGCTTGACGCCGTAGGCCGACCAGGCTCGGGCGACCGACTTGTGGGAGATCTTCAGCCGGTTGGCCAGCAGCCGGGTGGACCAGTGCGTGACACCGAGTTTCTTCGGTGGCGGCTTCAACGTCTCGGCCACGATCGCCCGGTGATCGAGCTCCCGCGGACGTCCCGAACGCGGAGCATCTGCCAGCCCCGCCAGTCCCTTGGACTGGTAGCGATCCCGCCAGCCCAGCACCGTGGTCACCGTCGCACCGACCAACTCCGCGATCCGCGTATTCGCCACCCCGTCGGCCGCGAGCAACACGATCCGCGCCCGCTTCGCCGCCGACGCCGGCACCGTCGAAGCCCGGGCCCACCGCTCAAGCTCCTCGCGATCGCCTGGACGCAGAACCAATGCAGGAGCAGGACGATTCGCCATGCCTCATGATTTCAGATCCCAACTATCTAGGAACTTACGACACGCGGCACTAGGTTCGAGCAGATTGATGCCAAGTTCGGCCAAATTGACGCGAAGTTCGATCAGATCGACGCGCGGTTCGACAAGTTGGACGCCAAGATCGACTCGCTCCGTACAGAACTCATCGACGGCATGAATCAGCAGACTGAAACGATCGTCCGCCACATCGACAGCCTTGAGCATCGGCACTCTGCCCGCCTCGATGATCACGAGATGCGGATTGGCGCGCTCGAAAACGCGAGGTGACCACGCGCGCCAGCTCCAAGCTCCTCGTAGTGTTCTCGGCCAGTGCTCTGATCCTTGTCAGCAGCGCCTGGCTCCGATGGCATAGACGAGGAGCGGAGCACTCACTCGTGAGGCGTCGCCCGCCGCAGGATCGCCCGCACCGTCTCCACGTGGATCCCGTAGGCCCGCGCCAGCTCCTTCTTGAAGGCTCCCTCGCGGTGCCGCTGCACCAGCTCAGCCTGCTGAGTGTCCGAGAGGCGGACTTGCCGCTGCTTGCTGGGCGACAGCACGCTGCCAGCAGATGTCCGCCTGACCTGCGACTTCTTGCCGTCGAGCATCCGCTGCAGGGCGACGCAGGGGTTCGATAGTTGTCCTGTTAGGTCCACCGAGTGAAAACGGCGGTCTACCTGCAAACGCAGTTTGGCCGCCGTTTTCGCGTGGGTGGGGGTGAGGCCAGGCCAACTCCGGACAGTAACCTCACCGGTCCCCGAGCACGAACCTGCCGAATGCCGGACCCGGGCGGGCGGTCAGGGTCATCTCACCGTCCATCTCGGTCAGGCGGCCGCCGAGCAACTCGACGGTTCCGTCCGGTGCCCAGTAGTAGAGATGCGGACTGAGAACCCCGCCAGGGTTGGTCTCGGGGTCTTCGTCGATCGTGATGCTGTCGACGAGTTGCGCGATCGCGATGATGTCGACCCAGTTGTCCGGATCGAGCGTCTTGAACACAAGCGCGTGACGGTTCGGCACCCCGAACGCGACGCCGTACGGCGCGGGGCCGACGTACTCGCCGAGAGTGGCCAGGTTCGCTGCGCGTGATGCGACGAAGTAGGACTCGCCACCCAACCCGCGACAGCCGTACTCCTCGATCTCGAAGGCCTCGTCGATCGACTCCCGATCCGTGTTGGCCTGCCCGAGTCGAAACAGCGTTTCCACGTCCAGTCCGAGCCCTGGCAACGACTTCGTCGTCACCGTCGATACTGTCGTTGGCGAGTCGATCGCTAGACCGATCACCAGCCCGTCGGCGAAAGGCCGAGCGTAGGAGAGACCCTCGGGGTCCAGATCAGCCGGGTATAGGCGCGTCCGGATGCCTCCCAAGATCTCCGCTTCGGAGTGGTGGCTGACAGGCCCCTGAGCGATCATGTCGTTGGCCGCGGTGAGCCAGCGGTCGACGTGGCGTTGCCATTCCGACTCCGGCTGGGCTACAGCGCGAGCGATCATGTTCGTCAGCCAGAGTTCCAGCCCGATCGACTCCACACTGATGCCGTATTCGCCGCCGCCCATCATGACCTTGTAGTCGTGGCCGGTCGTCTTGAACGCGTCGAGCGCCATCAGCAGCACGCGCTGCTCGGGTGTCCATTCCTCTTCCATGGTGCGGAGGCTACGGCGCAACTTTGCATCGAGGGTGAATCCTGGACCTGGCTCGCCCAGGACTGTGCTGGTTATCGCCTGACGACCGCGGTGAGATACGAGACTTCCTCCAGCCAGGCACCGAGGCGACCGCCTTCGCTGACCGTACGCAGCCGCTGCTCGGTGGCCTCGCGGTCGGCTTCAGGCACTGCGAGCAGCAGATGATCGCCCGCGCGCAATGAGGTGTGCTCGTCGGGTACGAACACGCGACCCTCGCGGTGAATCAGCGCCAGCGCAACAGAGGCAGGCAGCCTCAGATCGGTGGCGTAGACGCCGACCATCCGCGAGCGGTCCGGGACCGTGAACTGGACCAGGTTGGCGTCGAGTGCCTCCAGAGGAGCGACTTCGAGATCGAGTGACTGGGTGACACCCTGCACGGTCACGCCCGTACGCCGGGCCACCCACGGGAGCGTCGGCGCCTGGATCAGCGTGAAGACCACGACCAGCACGAAGACCACGTCGAAGATCCGGTAGGCCGACGGCAGGTCTTGAGTAATCGGGATGGTGGCGAGCACGATCGGGACAGCTCCGCGTAGCCCCGCCCACGACAAGAACGCCTGATGGCGCAACGGGATCCGCCACCACGAGGCGCAGAGGACCACGGACAGCGGGCGGGCGATCAGGGTCAGGCCGAGCCCTACGATCGCGGCGGGCAGCAGGGCGTCTGGCAGTCGCGACGGGCTGGCGAGCAGCCCGAGCATCACGAAGAGACCGATCTGAGACAGCCAGCCGAGACCCTCGGCGAAACCGGCCGTCGACTGCCGGTGCGGGAGTCGGGCGTTGCCCAGCCACAGACCTGCGACATAGATCGCCATCAAGCCACTCGCGCCGGCCAGGCCCGCCACTGCGAACGCCAGGAACAGGATCGTGACGGTGGCCAACGGGTAAAGGCCCGCATTGGGCAGCGCGCTGCGCTGCAGTAGTTCCTGACCGATCCGTGCGATCGCCAGGCCGAGCACGGCACCGGCAATCAGTTGATAGCCGATCAGGCCCGCGATCGCGAAGCCGTTGGCCGAATGCCAGGCGTCACTGGCCACAACCGTCACCAAGATGATCACGGGAGGGTCGTTGAATCCCGATTCGGCTTCCAAGGTGGCGCGCAACCGCGGCCGGATCGGGAGTCGACGCATCACCGAGAAGGTCGCGGCGGCGTCGGTAGAGCCGACGACCGCGCCGAGCAGGAGCGCCGTCCGCACGTCGACGTCGAGCGCGAGGTAGGCGATCGCGGCGGTGACCAGCACGCTGACCACCACACCCAAGGTGGCGAGTAGACCCGCCAGGCCGGCGACTGGGCGTACGTCTTCCCACCGGGTGCTGAACCCGCCTTCACCCAAGATCACGGCCAGGGCCAACGTCGCGAGGATCATCGTGAGGTTGACATCCTCGAACGGAAGCCCGAGGCCGGACTCGCCGACTGCCAACCCGATCGCGAGATAGAGCAGCAGGCTCGGCAGGCCCGCGCGCGCGGACACACGTACGGCCGCCACCCCGGCCAGAATGACCAGGGCAGCGCCAAGGATGAAGAGTTCGAGACTCATCAGGGCGGGCCGCTCACAATGTTTCCTTAAGTGTCTGGTCGGGTCCCCCCGACGCCCAGCGCTGGATCGGCGGCAGAAGCCAGGGGGCCCGCTGACCTCGAGTCTGCCGGTCAGGCCCGGCTCGCAACATGGGGTCCAGCCCCCATTCGCGTCGATGCGGCACCCTTGAGCCATGCAGACCGAGCGAGCGCTACCGCTGTTTTGGCGAGTCCTGCTCCTCAACGGAGCCGTCTTCCTGCTCGGCACAGCGGCCCTGGTCGCCTCGCCGGCAACCGTCTCGTCGCGCCCGGTGCTCGCGGAGGCTGTCATCTTGACCGGCGGGCTCGGGGTGATGCTGGTGGCCAACGCACTGCTCCTGCGACTCACCTTCCGCCCGTTGCATCAACTGGCCGGATCGGTCGAGTTTGCCGACGGGCTCGCCGACGTGCCGGTGCCGCGCGCCGAGCCGGCGCAACGGATCGGGCGCGCGGTCAATGGCCTGCTCGACCGGATCGCCGAGGAGCAGCGCTCGGCTGCCTTGCAGGCGCTCACGGCTCAGGAGGCTGAGCGTTCTCGGATCGCGCAGGAGCTCCACGACGGAGTGGGCCAGTCGCTGACGGTGGCGCTATTGGCGCTGGGTCTGGCCGAGCAGGCGTCGGATGACGAACGCTCGGCCGCGTTGACGCGGGCCCGCGACGCCACGCGTGACAGCCTCGACCAGGTGAAGGCGGTGGCGCGGCGTCTGCGCCCACACGTGCTCGACGAGCTTGGCTTACGCAGTGCCCTGGCGTCAGTCATCGAGGACCTGTTCGGTGCCGGCGACGTGGCGATCAGTCGCGGCTTCAGTCCTGCGCTCCCGCATCTCGACGAAGCGACCGAGTTGGTCCTCTTCCGGGTTGCGCAGGAGGCGCTGACCAACGTGGCTCGTCATGCTCGGGCGGGCAAGGTCGAGGTCACGTTGGCTCCCCTGGGGTCAGAGGTCGAACTGGTGATCACCGACGACGGCATCGGGTCGACCGGGGCCGTCGAGGGCACCGGTGTCGCGGGGATGCGTGACCGGGCTGCGTTGGTCGGCGGAGAGTTGACCGTGTCCGGCGCGGAGGGCGGGGGCACGCGCGTACGCCTGCTGGTGCCGGGAGTCGTGCGGTGACGGCGGCCCGGGTCCTCCTGGCCGACGATCACGCGCTCGTACGGCAGGGCGTACGCCTGATCTTGGACCAGCAACCCGATCTCACCGTCGTCGCCGAGGCAGCGGACGGCGCCGAGGCCGTCGCGATGGTCCGAGACCAGGCGATCGACCTGGCGATCCTCGATGTGTCCATGCCGACCATGACCGGCCTCCAAGCCGCAGCCGAGATCTCCAGACGCCGTGACGCACCCAAGATCTTGATCTTGTCGATGCACGACAACGAGCAGTATTTCTATGAGGCGCTGCGCGTGGGAGCGTCGGGGTACGTCCTGAAATCGGTGGCCGACCGTGACCTCGTCGATGCCTGCCGGGCGGCGTTGCAGGGCCGGTCGTTTCTTTATCCGGGTGTCGAGAGTGCGCTCGTACGCGACTATCTCGCGCGCGCTCGGCGCGGGGAGCGGCTGCCGACTGCGGTCCTGACGCCACGTGAGGACCAGGTCGTCAAGCAGATCGCGGAGGGGAGAACCTCACGTGAGATCGCCACGCTGCTCAGCATCTCGGTCAAGACCGTAGACCGGCACCGCGAGAACATCCTGAACAAGCTCGGGATGCGCGATCGCACCGAGCTGACCCGTTATGCGATCCGGGCCGGGCTGATCGAGCCCTGATCGCGGATCAGCAAGGGCAGTGAACCATCGGTCAGCGCCATGAAAGTCGCCACAGTCAGCATCACGCGTGCGTGCAGGAAACGGGCCTGCTCGACCTGTTGCGCGGCACCGGGCAGCAGCGCGGTGGCGAGACTGCGAGTGCTCCAGAGGTCGAAGCCGAACGCCTGCGTCCCCTGCGCCTGCGCGTATCGGTTGGACGCCAACGTGGTGTCGGGCACCAGGTTGACCACGACACATGTCTCCTGATGGCTGCCCTCCAAGACCGGCACGCTGCCCGGATCGCGCTCCTCCAGCCAGGTCAATACCTCACCGCGACCCTCGAAGTAGCTGTCCGAACGACCCTGCAACACCACTGCGGCGCCGAGGACGCGTAGGAAGTGGTCACGGTCGAAGTCGTCGCCGAGCAGCAGGCGGGTCAGTCGTTTGAGATCGGCGACCAGCGTGCGGTCGGTGAGCGCGTCGAGGACGCTGCTCAGCCCGTCGATCGCGCCGCAGCCGACGAGGCTGCCCGATGCCGAATCGTCACGATGCCCGCCGGGACTCAGGCCGACATCGGTGCACGCGAGCACCATCCGCTGCGCGTCGGCGACGAACGTACTGTCGGCCAGGGCGTCCTGGTCGACGGCGAGACGCCAGGCGATCGCCGCTCCCGGGGCGCCGCCCGCCGCCTGCGGACCGAGGGTGCCTTCCTGCACGTCCGGGTTGTGCCGCCCATCCACGCAACGCGAGCGATGCTGAGAGGTGGTAGGGACGAAGAACGCCTCCAGTTCGAGTGCCGGGGCAAGCGCGTCGGCTCCAACGCTGCCCGGCCAGGTCACCTCTCCCATCCGGGCGGCGGCGAGGGTCGTACGACCGCTCACGTGATCGTCATGCCGCCGTCGACGGCGACGGTCTGGCCCGTGACATAGCCGCCCGCGTCGGAGGCCAACCAGACCAAGGTGGCGGCGAGTTCGCGACCGTCGCCCTTGCGGCCGGCGGGGATCCGGATGCCCATCATGTCCAGGTAGCCGTCGGGGTACTGCTCGGTCATCTCCGAGGCGAAGAAGCCCGGCGCGATCGCGTTGACCCGGATGCCCTTGCGCCCGGTCCACTGCTGGGCCAGGTCGCGGGTGAGGCCGATGATGCCCGCCTTGGAGGCGGCGTACGCGGCCTGGGGGAGCCCAGCCGTCGTGAGGCCGAGCACGCTGGAGATGTTGACGATCGACGAACCGGGCTGCATCACCCGACCACAGGCCTGCGCCATCCAATAGGAACCGTTGAGGTTGACGTCGATCACGTCGCGGAACTGCTCGGGTGTCTCGCGCGTGGCCGGGACAGCGGTGCCCACTCCCGCGTTGTTGACCAAGATGTCGACCCTGCCGAAACGCTCCATCGTCTCGGCGACAAGCCGGTCGCAGTCTTCGGGCTTGGCGACGTCGGTGACGACCGTGTGCACGCTGCGCCCATTGGTGCGTACGGCATCCGCCACGCTCTCCAGTTTGTCCGCACGGCGCGCGCCGAGCGCCACATCGGCACCGGCCTGGGCTAGCGCGTGGGCGAACGCGACGCCGAGGCCCGAGGAGGCACCCGTGACGATCGCGACCTTGCCGTCGAGGCGGAACATGTCGAGAACGCTCATGGTCGGACCCTAGCCCGCCGCGTGCTCGACCGCCCTCGGGAGGTCGCGCACCGACCTCGAACACAGCACCAGCCCGCATAACAAGACGTACGCCACCCCGCTGACGAGGAGGACGTCGCGATAGCCGAAAAGGTGGCCGAGTGGGCCGTACGCCATCTGTCCGATCGGCATCGCGATGAACGAGCCGAGCGCGTCATAAGACCACGCACGTGACTGCATCTCCTCGGGCACGTTCTCGTGCATCGCGAGGTTCCAACCAAGCGCGAAGACTTCGATGCCCAGCCCACCGATGAACGCACCGACCAGCAGCGCTCCCAGATGGGGCTCGACGCCGAGGATGACCATGGGCACGCCCATGAATGAGATGCCGAGCATCCCGTAGCGCAGCGGTCGTTCGAGTCGCACACGCAGCAGGATCAAGCCCATCAGGAACAGGCCGGCGGCTTCGGCCGACAACACATAGCCCCAGCCCTGGCGACCGATCGTCTCCTGCGCGACCACCGGTCCCAGCACGAACCAAGCGCCGTTGTGGATCAGGTTGAGCGCCCCGAAACCCAGCACGACGACCCAGAGCCAGGTGGTGGAGCGAAAGTACGTCCACCCCTCGCGCAACTCGCGCCACGTGTCCGGCGTCGCCTCGCTGGGCTCGCGGGCGGGGATGCGTACGCCCAACAACAGCGCAGCTGACAGCGCCCAGGTTGCGGCATCGATTGCCAGCGCCCACCCGCTGCCGACGGTCACGACGAGGAGGCCGCCGATGGTCGGACCGATGATCGTCATGCCGTTGCGGGTGATCGACAGCAGAGTGTTGGCCGACTGCAACTGATCGCGAGGGACCAACTGCGGCACCATGCTCGCCATCGCAGGCAGGGCGATCGCCGAGACCGCGCCGTGGATCACCGACAGCACGATCAGTGACCACAACTCGGCAGTGCCGGTGAGTACGAGCAACGCGATCAGGCCCTGGGCGAGGGCCGAGGTGATGTTGGAGAACTGCAAGACCAGCGTGCGTGGGAAGCGGTCGGAGATCACGCCGCCCCACAGCAGCAGCACGATCATCGGGATCGTGTGCGCGGCGAGCACCTGTCCAAGAGCCGATGCAGAGTCGGTGACATCGAGGACCGCGAAGGCCAACGCGATGTTGGCCATCATGTTGCCCAGCGTGTTGACGAACCGCGACCCGAAATACCAGGCGAAGTTGCGATCGCGCAGCGGAGCGAGCGACGCGCGCCAGGTCACTGCGCCACCCCCGGTGGCCACTCGCTCGGAGCCATCAGGAATGCCTGCGACGAGGCGCTGACGTGCACAGTTCCTCCCGTGTGCGAAGGGCGAGCGTGCTCGTGGAGCAGGTTCATCGCGGACCGGATCAGCCGAACGGCCTCGAGCCACGTCTCCGGCTCCACCCAGGTCTCGATGTCCGACGAACTGCCCGGGCCGGTCACGCGTTGGCCCAGTCGGCGGACGACCTCGTGGCCGGTCGCATGCTGCCAGGCGATCTCGTCCTCGGGGCTGGGGGGAGAGGAGGGACGCTCCGGATCGCCGCCGACCACATAGCGATAACGCTTGGCCGTGCCGCCGCGGATCTTCTCCTCGCCCTCGATGATGAGTTCACCGGCGTCGTGGAGCACGCGCAGGTGATAGCTGGCGTTGGCGTGGGTGAGGTCGAGGGTGCGTGCGACCTCCGCCGCGCTCATGGCTTCGGCGGTCAGCAAGGAGAGGATGCGCAGGCGTACGGGATGCGCGACTGAGCGCAGCGCGGAGATCGCTGCGTTGTCGGTGAGTTCGGCGGCCATCGGTCACCCTCCAAGGATCGTTGGACGGTTGATGATGACCGCGCGAGAACAGCACTGTCAAATGGTTCTTGGAGGGTGAGCCCCGAATGGACCCCGAGATGCCCCTGAGTCCACCCTTGGGCGGAACAAATCCGTTGGTTCCGCTGGTTAATGTGGATATCGAGCCCGCAGCAGCGGTCCCGACACCCTTGGGGGAGAGATGACCCAGCAGCCCGACTACGGCCAGCCGCCCACCTACGCGACGCCGCCGCAAGCCATGACACCCGGTGACGAGAAGACCTGGTCGGTGGTGGCGCACGGTGCCGCCCTCGCGGCGATGTTCTTCAGCGCCGGCTTCCTGGGTTTCCTCGGCTCGCTGGTCGTCTATCTGCTCTATCGCGATCGTGGCCCGTTCGTACGCGCACACTCGGCCAACTCGCTCAATATCCAGATCACCATGTTCCTGTGGTTGATCGGGCTCACCATTGCTGCCGTGGTGATCGGCATCCTCACCTTGGGCATCGCCTTGATCGTGCTGATCCCGCTGCTGATGGCTGCGCCGCTGTTCGCGGCCGTGCTGCACATCATCGGTCTGATGAAGGCCAACAACGGCGATTGGTGGGACCCGCCGATGACGATCCGGTTCGTCAGCTGAACCGACCGCGTCTGCTGGTAGCCCGGCCCCCGAACCACTGCGTGGGCTGGGTTACCATGGGCGACATGAGCCAGGTCCTGCTTCTTATCCTGCCGCGTCGATAACGCACCAACATCGATGCGGCTGCCCCTCGTTCTGAGGGGTTTTTTTGTGCCCGAACTGCAGGACCGACCAGGAGAAGACTGATGACCGAGGCAACGCCGGAGCAGGCGACGTACGACATCCATGCCGTCGAGGAGAAGTGGCTGCCCGTCTGGGAGCGGCTCGACCAGTTCCGTGCCGACGACGAGGCCGTGCTGTCGGGGCGCAAGGAGAAGAAGTACGCCCTGACGATGTTCCCCTACCCCTCAGGCGACCTGCACATGGGCCACGCCGAGGTCACCGCGCTGCACGACGTGATCGCCAGGTATTGGTGGCAGCAGGGCTTCGAGGTGCTGAACCCGATGGGCTGGGACTCCTTCGGTCTGCCCGCGGAGAACGCCGCGATCAAGAACGACGAGCACCCGGCGACGTACACCTACGGCAACATCGAGACGCAGTACGAATCCTTCCGCCGCTACGCATGCTCCTTCGACTGGTCGCGTCGTTTCAACACCTCCGACCCGGAGTACTACCGCTGGACCCAGTGGCTGTTCTTGAAACTGCGCGAGCAGGGACTGGCGTACCGCAAGAACTCGCCGGTGAACTGGTGCCCCAGCGACCAGACCGTGCTGGCCAACGAGCAGGTGCTGGCCGACGGCACCTGCGAACGCTGCGGCGCGATGGTCACCAAGCGCGACCTGACGCAGTGGTACTTCAAGACCACTAAGTACGCCGAGGAGTACCTGCGCTATCTGGACGAACTGCAAGACACCTGGATCGGCAAGGTCGTCAACGCCCAGCGCAATTGGATCGGTCGCTCCGAGGGTGCACACGTCGACTTCGCGATCGAGGGTCAGGACCCGGTGCGGGTCTACACCACGCGCCCGGACACGATCTTCGGCACGACGTTCATGGTGATCGCCGTGGACTCGCCACTGGCCGAGTCGCTGGTCAGCGACGCCCGACGCGAGGCGTTCGAGGCGTACCGCGAAGAGACCCGCAAGGCCTCCGACATCGACCGGTTGTCCACCGAACGCCCCAAGACGGGCGTGGACCTGGGTGTGCAGGCGATCAATCCGGTGACGGGGCAACCGATGCCGGTCTGGGCGACCGACTACGTGCTGGCCGACTACGGCACCGGCGCGGTGATGGGCGTTCCTGGCGGGGATCAGCGCGACTGGGAGTTCGCGACGCAGATGGGCCTGCCGATCATTCGTACGACCGAGGTCCCCGAGGACTTCGACGGTGAGGCGTACGCGGGCGAGGGCGCGGCGATCAACTCGCCGGCTCCTGGGGTCACGAGCGACCTGGACATCAACGGCCTGTCGGTGGCCGACGCCAAGCGCGCCACCATCGACTTCCTGGAGGCCGCCGGCTCAGGCAAGGGCGCGGTCAACTACCGGCTGCGCGACTGGCTGCTGTCGCGACAGCGTTATTGGGGCGCTCCGATCCCGATCATCCACTGTCCTGTCGACGGCGAGGTCGCGGTCCCAGACGACCAACTGCCGGTGCTGCTGCCCGAGTTGCGGGGCGCGGATCTGAAGCCCAAGGGCACCTCGCCGCTGGGCGGCGCCGCGGAGTGGGTGAACGTCTCCTGCCCGACCTGTGGTGGGCCCGCGACTCGCGACACCGACACGATGGACACGTTCGTCGACTCGTCGTGGTACTTCTTGCGCTATCTGTCCCCACACGACAACACCCAGGCGTTCGACTCGACCCTGGCCAACGCGTGGGGTCCGGTCGATCTGTATATCGGCGGCGACGAGCACGCGGTGTTGCACCTGCTGTATTCGCGTTTCTTCACCAAGGCACTGCGCGACATGGGCCTGATCACCTGGGACGAGCCGTTCTCGGCGTACCTGTCCCAGGGCAAGGTGATCAACCAGGGCCGCAAGATGAGCAAGTCGCTGGGCAACGGCGTCAACCTGGGTGCGCAGTTGGAGGAGTTCGGTGTCGACGCGATCCGGTTGACGCTGGTCTTCGCCAGCCCGCCGGAGGACAACATCGACTGGGCCGACGTGTCGCCGGGCGGTTCGTTGCGCTTCCTGCAGCGTGCCTGGCGGCTCAGTGGCGACGTCACCTCGTCGCCCGGGGTGGACTTCGCCGGCGGCGACGTCGCCCTGCGTCGGATCACCCACCGCACGCTGCACGACGGCGCGCGTCTGATCGAGTCCTATCGTTTCAACGTCATGGTCGCGCGCGTCATGGAGTTGGTGAACGCCACCCGCAAGGCCATCGACTCCGGCTGCGGACCTGCCGACCCGGCCGTACGAGAGGCCACCGAGACCATCGCGATCATGCTGTCGCTGGTCGCGCCCTACACCGCCGAGGAGATGTGGGAGCGGCTGGGTCACGAGCCGACAGTGTCGCGTGCCGGCTGGCCGGGCGTGGACGAGTCTCTGCTGGTCGACGAGTCTGTGACCTGCGTCGTGCAGATCAAGGGCAAGGTGCGCGCGCGGCTGGAGGTCGCGCCCGACATCAGCGAGACCGACCTGGAGGCGGCGGCGCTGGCCGACCCGGCCGTCGTACGCGCCCTCGACGGCGCGACCGTGCGCAAGGTGATCGTGCGGGCGCCCAAGCTGGTGAATCTCGTCGTGTGATCGGTGGTTGAGGAGGCCGCATGGCGGCCGTCTCGAAACCACGCCCCGGCAGCCCGGTAGCCTTCGCTCATGCCCGGCCGGATCGCGATCGTCACCGACTCGACGGCGTCGCTCACCCCGGAACTCGCCGCTGCGCACGACATTACGGTGGTGCCGTTGCAGGTGATCGTGGGCAGCGCGTCGTACGACGACGGCACCCCGGAGGTCGCGCCCGACAAGATCGCCGAGGCACTGCGCGAGTTCCTACCTGTCTCGACGTCGCGACCAGCGCCTGCGGTGATGCGGGAGACGTACGAATCCCTGGCCGCCGAAGGCTATGACGAGGTGCTTTCGATCCACCTGTCGGCGGAGATGAGCGGGACCTTCGAGTCAGCGCAACTGGGGGCGGCGGACGCCTCGATCCCCGTGCGCTGTGTGGACAGCCGCCAGGTGGGCATCGCCACCGGGTTCGCCGCGATCGCGGCGTCTCGGGTCGTGGGCGAGGGCGGGCCCATGGACGACGCCGTGGCGTCAGCTCTGGCGGTGGCACAGGACTGCGCCTCGTTGGTGTATGTCGACACCTTGGAATACCTTCGCCGCGGCGGACGCGTCGGGGCCGCCGCCGCACTTTTCGGGGGTGCGCTCGCGGTCAAACCGTTGCTCCAGATCAGCGAGGGTCGGGTGGCGACCCTGGACAAGGTACGCACCGCGTCGCGCGCGCTGGCGAAGTTGGCCGACCTGGCGGTCGAGGCAGCAGGTGAGCGACCCGTGCAGGTGGCCGTCCACCACCTGGCGAATCCCGAGCGTGCCGCGACGTTGGCTGCGGATCTCAGTGCGCGGTTGGCCGACAACCTGCGCGGTGACGAGGTGATCCTCGGTGAGCTCGGTGCCGTGCTCGGCGCGCATGCCGGGCCGGGAATGGTCGCGGTCTGCGTGGCACCACGGCGCTAACGAAGCCACTTCTTCTCCACAGGTCCCTGCCGCGGACCGGTTATCCACAGGCCCGTCGCGTACGACGGTGGCCGTCGGCGCACGCGCCTAGCGTCGAGGCATGCGTACGCCAACCTCTGACCCGGCCGAGATCGTGGCCCGTCGACTCGCCTCGGTGCGTTCGAGCCCGGCCGAACTGGCGCCGTGGGAGCATCAGCCGACGCGGATCAGGCCGACGGCGGACGCGGAGGCTGCCCAGGGAGCGGTCGAGGTGCCGATCCCCGGCCGGCATGTCCGTCGACGGGGAGGTTTGGTGGCAGTGCGGCTGCCTCCGGCGCTGCGCGATGTCAGCCTGGCACCCGCCCACGTGACCGTGCTGGCGCTCACCGTCGCGGCAGCTCTGGCGATCGCCTGCTGGCTGATCGTGCGCTCCTCGCCCGAGACCATTGCGCCGGCCGAGCCCGTCGCAGCGCCGGTGCTGGCAACGCCTGCCGAGGCGGCGGGTTCGGCTCCGAGCGCGAGCCCGACCACGACAACAGAGTTGATCGTCGATGTCGCGGGGAAGGTACGGCGTCCAGGCATCGCGGTGCTGCCCGGGGGAGCACGTGTGGTCGACGCGCTGAAGGCGGCCGGTGGCGCGCGGCGTGGGGTCAACCTGGCCGGACTCAACCTGGCCCGGCCGCTCGTCGATGGCGAACAGATCCTGGTCGGGATATCTCCCGCCCCGGGCGTTGCGGCATCCGCGGCGGGGACGGCGACTGGTGCGCCGGGTGCCCTGGTCAGTCTCAACTCGGCAGATCTGGCGACGCTCGACACGCTACCGGGCGTAGGACCGGTGACGGCCCAGGCCATCCTCGACTGGCGTGACAGCAATGGCGGCTTCACCTCCGTCGACGAGTTGCTGGAGGTCAACGGCATCGGGGAGGCGACCTTGGCCGATCTCGCTCCGCTGGTGACCTTGTGACGAGACCGCGGCTGTGCTGACCGTCACGGCACGCACGACGCTGGCCGAGGGAACCGATGCGCTCGATCTGCGACTCCTGGTGCCGGCCGGGGCTGCCTGGGCCGCGGCTTTGGTGGCGACGACGGCGCCGGGCAGGGTCACCACCGTCCTGGGGGTCCTGGTCGTGGTTGCCGTGGCCGTCGCCGTGCGGCACTGCAGCGCGCCTCGCGCCTGGCTCGCCCTCGGCTCGGCGGTCCTGGCTCTCGCCGTGCTCGCTATCGGAGGCTTGCAGAAGTCCCAGCTCGCGCGCGATCCGCTGTCGGGTCTGGCCGATGCCACGACGACCGTGCAGATTCACGGAGTCGTTGTCTCGGATCCCAGGGTGCGCAGTGGGAGGTTCGCCGACTACGCGATGCTGCACCTTCGCGTGGAGCAGGTGGCGGGGCGCGGGAATGCCCACCGAGTGCGGGCTCGGGTGCTGGTCCTGGGCGACCCGGGATGGCGCGAGGTCCCGCTCGGCACCCGGGTGGCGTTTCGGGGGATCGCCACGCCCGCCGATGATTCCGAGTTGGCGGGCGTCATCCGGGCACGAGGTTCGCCGCAGGTCTTAGAGGAGGCGGACGTCTGGTGGCGGGCAGCTGCCGCCGTACGCTCCGCGTTGCGCGCCAGCGTCGCCCATCGCCCTGCCGATCAACGTGCGCTGGTCCCGGCGCTGGTGGTGGGTGACGACGCCGGCATGGCCCCTGACCTGGAAGACGACTTCCGGACGACCGGCCTGACTCACCTGACGGCGGTGTCCGGAACCAATCTGACCCTTCTGGTGGGTTTCCTGATTGTGGGCGGGCGATGGCTGGGGGTGCGCGGTCGCGGTGTGTACGCGCTCGCGCTGATCGGGATCGGCGGTTTCCTGCTGCTGGCGCGCACCGAACCCAGCGTCGTACGCGCTGCAGCCATGGGCTCGGTGGCCTTGATCGGACTGGGCAGCAACGGGCGCAGTCGGGGCACCCGCGCGCTCGGCGCGGCGGTGATCGCGCTGCTCCTGCTCGATCCCGACATGTCGCGCTCAGTGGGCTTCGTGCTCTCGGTGTTGGCGACCGGGGGCATCCTGCTGCTCGGCCCTGCATGTCGCGATGCGCTGAACGGGTGGCTGCCCAGATGGCTTGCGGAGGCGATCGCGATTCCGCTCGCCGCGCAACTGGCCTGCACCCCGGTCGTGGCCGCGATCTCCGGTCAGGTCAGCCTCGTGGCGGTCGCCGCCAACCTGGCCGTGGCGCCGGTGGTCGGTCCGGTCACGGTGTTGGGGCTCCTCGGAGGTCTGGCCGGGATGATCTGGGCTCCGGCGGGCGCACTGTTCGGGACGCTGGCCGCGATCTGCGCGGGGTGGATCGTGCGCGTCGCCGAGATAGGCGCCCGGTTGCCTGGGGCAGCGGTCACCTGGGACAGCGGCGCCTGGTCGGTGGGGGCGCTGACCCTGCTGTGCCTGCTGATGGCCGGCTTCGCTCCGACCGTGCTGCGGCGTCGCCGCGCTGCGTTGGCGTTCGGTCTGCTGTCCGCCTTGGTGTTGTTCGCACGACCGCCGTCGCCAGGATGGCCTCCCGACGATTGGGTGTTGATCGCCTGCGACGTTGGGCAAGGCGACGCGCTCGTCTTGAACGCGGGACACGGTCGAGGTGTCCTGGTCGATGCGGGACCGGACCCGGCAGCCGTCGACCGCTGCCTGGGGCGCGCCGGGATCCGGTCGGTGCCCCGGATCCTGCTCACCCACGATCACGCGGACCATGTCGACGGGCTGCCCGGGGTCATCGAGGGCCGGACGTCCGGGTCGGTCCAGCGCGCGTACGGACCTCCCGAGCGACTCGGCGACCTGACCTGGCAGCCGGTGTGGCCCGCGGACCCGCGTGCGCTGCTCGGGTTGGAAGGCAGCGCCGCCAACAACGCCAGCGTCGTCTGGCTGGTGGAGAAGAGGGGCGTACGCATCCTGTTGACCGGTGACATCGAGCCCGCGGCCCAGGCGCGCCTGGCGCGGCTTCTGCCCGGCCTCCAGGTCGACGTGCTGAAGGTGCCTCACCACGGCAGTCGATATCAGGATCTGGATTTCCTCACCTCGCTCGGCGCCGGCGTCGCGGTGGTGTCGGTCGGCGCCGACAACGACTACGGCCACCCCGCGCCGCAGACGCTGGCTGCCCTTGAGGCCACTGGGGCCCGCGTGCTGCGTACGGACCTTGAGGGCGACGTCGCGATCATCCCCGAGGAAGGAGCGATAAGCGTGCTGACCTCGCGCTGAGCGGCCCGCACTGTTGTCAGTGCCATGTGGCAGGCTTCCACACGATGAGAGCAACACGAGCCGAGGACGTGCTGGGTCGGATCACACTGGTGACCGGCAAGGAGGAGTTCCTCAACGAGCGCACCGTGTCGGCGGTGAAGACTGCGGTGCGGGCGTACGACGCGGAAGCCGAACTCTCCGAGACCCTTGCGGGCGACCTCACCCTGGCGGCACTGGGGGAGTTGGCCGCGCCGTCGCTGTTCTCTTCGACGCGTGGCGTGGTCGTGCGTGCGCTGGAGAACCTGCCCGAGGAGTCCGTGGCGGGGATCGTGGACTACGCCAAGACTCCAGCCGACGATGTCGCTCTCGTGCTCGTGCACGGCGGAGGCGTCAAAGGCTCCGGACTGCTCAAGAAACTGCGCGCGTTGGGCACCGTCACCGAGGTGAAGTCTGCCGAGGTCAAGGGCTGGGAGATGGGCCGGTGGGCGGTCGCGGAGGCCCGCGGGCTCGGCACGAAACTCGACGAGGGTGCCGCCGAGTTCCTGGTGCAAGCCGTCGGCCAGGACCTGCGCAGTCTCGCGGCGGCCATCCGCCAACTCGGCACCGACTTCCCGGGTGAGCCACTGACCACCGACAAGGTGAAGCGATACTTCGGTGGCCGGGCCGAGGCAACGTCGTTCGCGGTCGCCGACCATGCCTTCTTCGGGAGGACCGCTCAGGCGTTGGAAGAATTGCGCTGGGCGATCGACGGCGGCACTTCGCCAGTCTTGATCACCTCGGCATTCGCCAGCGGTGCCCGCGGGATCGCCAAACTCATCGCGGCGCCGCGCGGGCTGTCGGAGGGTGCCCTGGCCGGACAGGTCGGCGTACCTCCCTGGAAGTTGAAGTCGCTGCGACCCCAGGCCAAGGGCTTCACCCCACGCGGGATCGGGCTGGCGCTGCGTGCCATCGCCGAGGCCGATGCCGACATCAAGGGCAAGGCACACGACGCGCCCTACACGCTGGAGCGGCTGGTGCTCACGGTCACCGAGTTGCGTGAAGTGCGGTGAGCGCGAAATGACGAAGACCCGACCAGGAACCTGATCGGGTCTTGCGGCGGGCGTTGCTCAGATCAGAGCGACGCAGCCTTCTTGGAGATCGCCGACTTGCGGTTGGCGGCCTGGTTCTTGTGGATCACGCCCTTGGACGCGGCCTTGTCGAGAGCCTTGTTGGCGGCGCGACCGAGCTCGATGGCCTGGTCCTTCTCGCCGGCCTCGGCGGCCTCGCGGAACTTGCGGATCGCGGACTTGAGGGCGGACTTGACCGCCTTGTTGCGCTCGTGGCGCTTCTCGTTCTGCTTGATCCGCTTGATCTGGGACTTGATGTTTGCCACAGGTGTTCCTTCGGGTGCTCTGTCAGTGAAAAGTGAAGTCTTGGGTGCGGCTGCCGCGGCTTCCCCGAAAGGCGGGGGCGGGCGCCGGACACGCGATGGGCCACGCTACCAGCGGGCCCGGAGGCCGCCCAAATCCGGCGGCACCCGGTCAGCCTCGGCTCAACGCAGCGTACGACCGAACCAGCTGGTCGTCCACGGCCGCGCCACGCTCACCCGACGACCGGAGCCGGGGGCGTGCACCATTCGAGCACCACCGCGGTCCCAGCCGAGGAAGATCGCGGCGTGGTAGACGCCACCGCGGCCGTAGAAGAACATGAAGTCGCCCGGGCGCATCCGCGACTTGGCGATCGGTCGCATGAAGCCGGCCTGAGCTTCCGGACGTACGGGGGACACCGCGAAAGCCCGCCGCGTGGGTGGCGAAGAACACCAGACCTGAGCAGTCGAAGCGGTGCGGGCCGGCCGCACCGTAGGCGTACGGGTCGCCGAGCTGGCCGAGTGCGATGTTCTTGGCGCGCAGCACGCGGGTGCTGACGCTGGCGCCAGCCGTACGCGCGACGACGTTGGTCTGCTCGGTTGATGGGGCGTGGGCTACGCCGGCGGGGGCGAGCGAGAACGTGGTCGCGACGAGGGCCAGGGCAGCCGACAGGGTGGTCAGGGCACGCAAAAGGGCGCGATGAGTCATAAGGGAACCTCTCCAACGCCTGTGAGGTGAGCTGTCGGGTTAGGGCTGGAAAGTGCCCCGCCACCAGTCGGTGGCTTCACCCCGAGCCGTCACGAGCGCTGCTCGCAAGGGCGTGGAACCTGTGGGTCCCCCACTCCTGCCCGACTGCTTCCTTGCACGGGGCCAGTCCGGACCGGGCAGGACTCGGCATTCGTCCGGGACTGGTTGATCTTTGAATCAGCCGATGACGCTACGAAAGTCGTAGGCCCCCGCGCCAATCGACACGCGTAGGACCTCGGTCACGTCAGTCGGCGTTGGGCACCGGCGAGGAACCGGCGCGATTCCTGCTTTCGGAACTCCTGCAGGGTGGGGAGGCCGATGTCGACGGCCGTCTGCGTACGCCACACCAGGTGGGTGCCGATCCCGGCCAGCAGCGCCGTGACGAGGTCGTCGCCAGCCTCCTGCAGCAATGGCGAGGCCGCTACGGACTCATCGAACCAGGGCAACTCGGCGCGTTCGAGGCGTACGACGAACGGATCCAGCCAGGACGAGCCGACCATGGCCATACCCCAGTCGATGAAGACCAACGAGCCGTCCGCGCGTACCAGCAGGTTGTCGTTGCGGATGTCGAAGTGGGCCAGCTGAGTGGAGGTCTCTTCGGCGGCATCTCGAAGGAGGGCTTGCAACGCTGGCGCGTGCGCCACTACCGCCGCGGGCAGCGCATCGGTTGGCAGTTCGGTGAGGTGATCAAAGGCGGAAGCCCAGTTGAGCAACGGTTCGGCAGCCGGACGCGGTCCGGCGCCAGGAGCCACAGCAGGCGAGATGGCGTACGTCGCCAACCTGCCGACCAGGCGGTCGGTCTCCTCGCAGACCCATTCCAACGTCGCGTCGTTGGTGAGGTCGGGCAGGGTGCCCTCAATGTCGTCGAGCGCCAACGCCACCCAGTCGCCGTCGTCGTAGGTGTCGATTAGACGCGCCCAGAACGGATCATCTCCCAGCGCGGTCAGCACGGCACTTTCGCGTCGGAAGAGGGTCGGGGTGTCGGGATTCAGCGCAGCGCCGACCGCCTTCACGAAGAGGCGTTCGCCGTTGGCGGCCACCAGCCGCGTCGCGCAACCGGGTGACATGCCGCCGACCTGTTCGCGGACGTCGGTTACCGGTGAGCCAAGCAGATCCTCGGCCCAGGCGTGGATGGCGGCGGGCATGGCCGACCAGGGAGTGCGTACGCCCGCCGCGCGTGGAGCGTTCATTCGGCCTCGACGACCGCGCGGATCCGCTCCAGCGTCGTACGCATGCCCTCGCGGTTGGTCCCGCCGCGAGCCCAGCCGAGCAGCAGCCAATACAGCCGCAGTGCCGGATTGGGGTCGAGCTTGAAGTATTCGGTGACGTCCACCCCGCTGCTGGCCGGCACGATCCGGTAGCCCCACGTATTCACCGCTTGGTCTTTGACCACGACCGTGAACTCGAACTGACGCGGCTCATCTGCGACATCGACGCGACACAGCGTCCAATAGGTCGGGCCGACGCCGTTGCGCTTGACCTGTCCTTTGAAATAGGCGCCTGCCTCCGGTCCGGTCGCACCGCGGGTCCAGCGAGCGGTCAGCGTCTCGGGACTGAATTCCCCGATGCGGGTCACGTCGCTCACCAGCGCCCAGACCTGCTCGGGGGTGGCGTCGATGTGCACGGTGACTTCGTCGGTCAGGCTCCCGGAGAGCGCTTGGCCGGCGGCGTGCAGGATCGATCCTGGAAGAGACTTATTGGACATGAACCGAGCGTACGGGGACGGGCGTACGATCCACGCGTGAGTGAGATGTGGAGCATCGTGGCCGCTGAACGCGGCGCCCTGGCCGAGGATCTGGCCGCACTGACCGCAGAACAGTGGCGTACGCCCTCACTCAACGACGGCTGGAGCGTGCGCGACACCCTGGCGCACATGACCCAGACCGCGAAGACGACTGTGGGTGGGTTCTTTGGCGGGTTGATCGCCACCGGCTTCAACTTCGGCAAGTTCATCCAACTGGGGGTCGACCAAAATCTTGGTGCCACCCCGGCTGACACGCTGGCAAACTTTCGCGCGATCAAGGACTCCCGCAAGGCGCCCCCCGGACCGAAGTTGTCCTGGCTCGGCGAGACGATCGTGCATGCCGAAGACATCCGTCGCCCGCTAGGCATCAAGCACGACTACCCCCAGCAGGCCGTGATCGACGTGCTCGACTTCTATAAGACGTCCAACACCCTGATCGGCACCAAGAGTCGCATCGCGGGGGTGAATCTGCGCGCCACCGACGCCGACTGGAGCTACGGCGACGGACCCGAGGTCAGCGGACCGCTGCTCTCGCTGCTGATGGCGGCCACCGGCCGCACGGCGGCGCTAGACGAGTCTCGCCGGGGACGGCGTGGCGATCCTGCGAGGTCGCTGACGCGCCGACTTCGTCCGGTGTGGGCGGTGATGGGAGGATGTCTCGACCTGCCCGCCGTACGTCGTCGAAAGCAACACGTTGAGCCTGAAGAACGCGCCCAAGCCGGGCTCGACGGACCCCGCGATCATCCGCAACTTCTGCATCATCGCCCACATCGACCACGGCAAGTCGACTCTGGCCGATCGGATGCTGCAACTGACCGGCGTCGTCGACGAGCGCGCCGCCCGCGCGCAGTACCTCGATCGGATGGACATCGAGCGCGAGCGCGGCATCACTATCAAATCGCAAGCCGTACGCATGCCGTGGACGGTCGCCGAGGGCAACGACGCGGGCGCCGAGCCGGGCACGTACGTGCTCAACATGATCGACACCCCCGGTCACGTCGACTTCACCTATGAGGTGTCGCGTTCGCTGGAGGCGTGTGAGGCGGCGATCCTGCTGGTCGACGCGGCCCAGGGCATCGAGGCGCAGACGCTGGCCAACCTTTATCTGGCGATGGGCGCCGACCTGCACATCATTCCGGTGCTGAACAAGATCGATCTGCCCAGCGCCAATGTCGACAAGTACGCCGCAGAGTTGGCTGGACTGGTCGGTTGTGAGCCCGAGGAGGTGCTGCTCACCAGCGCCAAGACCGGCATGGGAGTCGAGGCGCTGCTCGACGAGATCGTCAAGCAGACCCCCGCGCCGGTCGGCGACCCGACCGCGCCGCCGCGCGCGCTGATCTTCGACTCCGTCTATGACACCTATCGCGGCGTCGTGACGTATGTCCGCGTGGTCGATGGCCACCTGACCCACCGCGACCGGATCAAGATGATGTCCACCAACGCCGTCCACGAGATGCTCGAGGTCGGCGTGATCAGCCCCGAGCCGGTCAAGGGCGACCGCATCGGCGTCGGCGAGGTCGGTTATCTGATTACCGGCGTGAAGGACGTACGTCAGTCGCGCGTCGGCGACACCGTCACCTCTCAGCACCACGGTGCAACCGAAGCTCTCGGCGGCTACAAGCACCCCAACCCGATGGTCTACGCCGGGCTTTACCCGATCGACGGAGACGACTACCCGACGCTGCGCGAGTCCCTGGAGAAGCTGCAACTCAACGATGCCGCGCTGACGTACGAACCGGAGACCTCGGGCGCGCTCGGCTTCGGGTTCCGCTGCGGCTTCCTCGGCCTGTTGCACATGGAGATCACCCGAGACCGGTTGGAGCGTGAGTTCAACCTCGACCTGATCTCGACCGCACCCAACGTGGTCTACGAGGTGATCCTCGACGACGGCCGCAGTGTCGAGGTGACCAACCCCAGCGAATACCCCGACGGCAAGGTGGACGAGGTGCGCGAGCCGGTCGTACGCGCCACGATCCTCGCGCCGAGCGACTTCATCGGCACGATCATGGAGTTGTGCCAGCAGAAGCGCGGCTCGCTGCTCGGCATGGACTACTTGTCCGAGGACCGTGTCGAGATGCGCTACACCCTGCCGATGGGCGAGATCGTCTTCGACTTCTTCGACCAGTTGAAGTCGCGGACCAAGGGGTATGCCTCGCTCGACTACGAGCGCTCGGGTGAGCAGGCGGCCGACCTGGTCAAGGTCGACATCTTGTTGCAGGGCGAGCCGGTGGACGCGTTCAGCGCGATCGTGCACCGCGATGCGGCGTACTCCTATGGCGTGATGATGGCCTCCAAGCTCAAGGACCTGATCCCGCGCCAGCAGTTCGAGGTGCCGATCCAGGCTGCCATCGGTGCCCGGGTGATCGCGCGCGAGACCATCCGCGCGATCCGCAAGGACGTGCTCGCCAAGTGCTACGGCGGTGACATCAGCCGCAAGCGCAAGCTGCTGGAGAAGCAGAAGGCGGGCAAGAAGCGGATGAAGAACATCGGCTCGGTCGAGGTCCCACCCGAGGCGTTCGTAGCCGCGCTGTCGACGACTCAGCCTGCGGAGAAGTCCGGCAAGAAGTAACTGCTCACACCCGCCCGGTGGTTGAGGAGCCGCCCGAACCGGTGGTTGAGGAGCCGCCGCAGGCGGCGTCTCGAAACCACACCCCCGTGCGCATGTGTGGTGGTTTCGAGACGCTCGCTTCCGCTCGCTCCTCAACCACCGATTTGCACCCCCACCCGGTGGTTGAGGGAAACGCCCGCCCGGTGGTTGAAGAGCCGCCGCAGGCGGCATCTCGAAACCACCCCACCCGACCCGCCACGGTGGTTGAGGAGCTACTGGCCCCGGTGGTTGAGGAGGCGCGTAGCGCCGTCTCGAAACCACACCACCACCCGAACCAAGACTTTGGTCTATAAACCCAGCCAGACCATTCTATATCGAACATCTGTGCGATAGAATCAGTGGCATGAATCCGTACGCCGATCTCGACGCCGTGGCCGTGTTGGCTGCCGCGCAAGATGGCGTACGACGCCGCCGTGAGACCGGCCGGGACGAACTGCTGATCGCGGCCCAGTGGGCGGTGCTGCATGGTGAGTCGATCCGTGAGCGGGACCCGATGACCACGCCCGGTGGTGACGGCACCCCGGGGGTGCGGGAGTACGCGCTGCCGGGAGCTTGCGATTGCGACGCAGGTGCACACCATGACGGTGCGGCACCAGGTCGCCGACGCCCTGGATCTGGTTCACCGGCTGCCGTTGACCTGGCGTCGGGTGCTGGATCTGGAGTGCGAACCGTGGGTGGCGCGCCGGGTCGCGGCATTGTCGCGTGCGGTGCCGTTGGCGTCGGTCGCGATCGTGGACCGCGCCGTGGCCGCCGCAATCGCCGGACACACTCCTTCGACGGTGTTCGAGATCGCCGCCGCCAAGATCCTGGAAGCCGACCCCGACGCGGCCGCCATGGCCCGAGAGCACGCCGCCCGCGAACGCTACGTCCGGCTCTCGCGGGCCGACGAGCAGGGCTACCGGCATGTGATCGCAAAAGTCACCGCCGGCGATGCTGCCTGGGTCGACGCGATGGTCGAGCGTGTCGCCGACATCCTCGCCCTCACCCTCGGCGGGGAGCACAACCACGACGAACTCAGGTCGTTGGCGTTCGGGTGGCTCGCCCGCCCCGCCGAACTCCTCGAGCTGCTGCTGACCCACACCGAGGAAGCTCTCGACGACGAACCCCGCGACGACGACGCGAGGCCTGCGTGGGCCACGGATCGGCTCGACCGGATCATCGGCCGACTGTCCGCGATGTCAGTCACCCAGTTGAAAGCCTTACGTGGTGCGGGCGCGACCCTGTTCGTCCACCTCGACGCGTCCGCCCTGCTCGACCAGCACGGCGTCGCCCGAGTCGAGGCGATCGGCCCGGTCCTCGTACGTGCCCTGGCCGATCTGGTCGGGCACGCCGACATCCGACTCCAGCCCGTGCTCGACCTCCACGCCGACACCCGGGTCGACCGGTACGAGCACCCCGACCGACTCAAGGACCACACCTGGCTCCTCACCGGCGGCGACACGTTCCCCTACGCGAACCGGACCGCCACCCGCAGCAGCGTCGACTTCGACCACATCAGCCCCTACCAAGAGAGCGGCCCACCCGGGCAGACCAGCACCACCAACAGCCAGCCGCTCAGACGGACACATCACCGATGGAAAACGTTCGGCGGCTACCGCGCCCGCGCGGCCGGCCAAGGCCGCATCCTGTGGCAAACCCCCCACGGCATCTGCGCCCTCGTCGACCACCAAGGCACCCACCTACTCACCCCACGCCAAACCCGGATCATGCTCACCGCACCCGACGAAGTCGACCTCTACGTCACCGGACCCGCTCTCCAGATTGCCGACGACTACTCGCGCGGGTGATCCACGTCCGCGATATGCACGCGGACGCCGACCGCCCGGATCTCCGTGAGAGCGGTGGCTGGGATATCCGGTGTTGTCACGAGGGGATGCCGCGCCGCCGTACTGCAGGCTTTCTCCAGACACTGCGCCGCCCGGTGTCGCCAATCCCGGTCGGGCATGATGAGTTGGCTGATGCGCATCGGGTTTTTCATGACCTCGCCGATCGTGGGGCTGATCGCCCACCACGGTGGGCTGCGCTTCGCCATGGTCGTACCCCTGGTCGTCGGCATCGTCGCCGCGACGATCACTCATCGCCTGGCGAGTCCGGGGTCTGCCCCCTGAGGCGTCGAGTTCAGCGAGAGCGCTACTTTTGCGTCGGCATCGGCATCGGCTTAGCTGGAGCGGCGACCGGGCAGATCAGATCGGCCTGGTCGCCGGTCTTGCGCTCGGGCAGGGTGCCATCGGCCCAGAACGTGCTGATCGCCTTCTTCGCACAACCAGTCGTGCCGGCGCTGGCGGCGTGGTTGACGCCGTCCTTGCCCTCGATCAGTGCCGCACTGGGGAAGGCCGCACGCGTCGCAAGCGCCCCGGAGAAGGGAGTCGCGCCGTCGTAGGTCTCGCCGTAGAGCAGCACGGGGGCGGTGAACGCCGAGCCGTCGATGGTCACCTTCTCGACAGGATCACCGGGCCAGGTGACGCAGGGTGCCGTCAGCCAGGCCTCGCCCCAGGCGAAGTACGGAGCCTTCACCGCTGCCGCCTTGGCCTCCTCGACGTAGTCTGCGAAGTCGGGCCACTGGCTCTCGTTGCACGTCACCGCGAGATAGCCCGCCTCCGCGCCATCGCTAGGCGAGGCCAGCCCCGCGAGCACCCGGAAGTCGCCGTCGTTGATCGCAGCGCTCAGACCAGGGCCGACGAGGGTCCAAAAGCCCGTGCCGTACGCCGCCTGGTTGAGTGCACCAGACAACTGGTCAGGCCCCAGATCACCCGTGGGCTTCTGCTGGAGTTTGCGAAAGAGGGCCTTGACCTTGGTCGCGATCGCCGCCGGATCCGAGCCCAGCTTGAGGACCTTGTCGTTTTGCGCCAGGTAGGCATAGAAGCGAGCCAGGTTGTCGTTGAGCGTGACCACCTGCTGCCACCCCATCGTGCTCCAGTTCAGGTCCGGCGCGGTCACCCCGTCGAGCAGCATCTTTTCGACCCGGTCGGGGTGCAAGGTGGCGTACGTCTGGCCGAGATGGGTGCCAAACGACATGCCCCAGTAGTTGATCTTGTCGGCGCCGAGCGCCTTGCGTACGGAGTCCATGTCTTCGGCGAGGTTGGCGGTCGAGACGTGAGGGAGCAGCGCCTTGCTCGGTCCATCGGCACAGCGCCGGGCGTAGTCGGCCGCCGCCTTTTCCCACTGCGCGAAGGCCGCGTCCTCGGTGGGCGGCTTAGTGGGCGCGCCGCCATCAGGCTTGCCGCAGTCGATCGCGGGCGTGCTGCCACCGATGCCGCGGGTGTCGATGCCGATGATGTCGTACGACCGCAGCACCTTGGCGGACTCGCCCAGCGTGACGGGCAGCGCGCGTCCCGGCATGCCGGGACCACCCGGGTTGCTGAGCAGCACGCCTCTCGACTTTTCGCCCTTGTGAGGCAGCATGCTGAGCGCCAGCGAGATCTGGGCGCCGGTCGGGTCCGCGTAGTCGAGCGGCACTTCCAGCGACGCGCACTTCAACCCCTTGAAGTCACCGCCCTTGCATTTGCTCCATGAGATTGGGCTGGGTTCGAAGCCGGTGTCGTGCGCGGAAGTCGACGACGTGGTGGTGGAGGAGCTGGTCGCCTCGGGCTCGGAACCGCTGCCGCTGCAAGCGGCGGTGGTCAGGACCAGGCTGAGACAGGCAAGGGCTGGTAGAGCCCGCGTACGCATCATGGCGCTAACGCTAGTAGTCACCCTCACCACCACTGCTGGCCCATGTCGCGCAGCGTGTTGGAGCCGCAATGCACCTCGCCGCCGCCGTTGTGGTGGCTGTAGTAGTCGTCGACCCAGCCGACCTTGAGCCCAGCCTTGGCGTACGCAGTCTTGACTGCTGAGGCGAAGACGTCGCGGCCGTCGACGCGCAGCGCGAACTGGCGCGGGGCAGCGACGTAACCGTTGATGATGGGGGAGTTGATCGCGCCGGGCAGGTACGCCGAGACCTGGGCCGGGTGCTTGGCCTTCGAGGGGTAGTCCCCGCGATAGAGCACCGGGATCCCCACGATCTCGTCGTCGGTGAGGCCGGTCGCCGCCTTGATCCGTTCCACGTTCGCCGCGATCCGACCGGTCGCGAACTCGTTGGCGTCCACCAGGCCCTTGCGTCCGGGTCGCAACGCCTCGGCCACCGTCAGGTTGTAGGCGTCGCCCTTCATCCGCGCATCGACGTTGGTGTCACCATGTCCCGCCTGCTTGGCCTGGCGCAGCAGGTCGATCGCGGCCATCGGGTCGGCGACGAGCAGGCGCCAGCCGCGCGGTGTGTCGGCGGGCGCGAAGCTCAAGAACTCGTCCACGTGACCGACCCCGAGCCAGCCGGTGTTGAGGATCAGCGGTTGCTGGATGCCGCCCTCGACACCACCCTGGGCGGCGAGCATGGTGAGCATCTGGGTGGAGAGTTGGCCGTGGTCGTTCTTCTCCTCGTCCCTGCCGAGGATGATCCGGCCGGAGGCGTACGTCTTGCCCGCGTGGCTGAAGGGCGGGATCGTCTCGAAGTTCCCCATCGAGTTGAGGGTGCTGTATTCGACCTCCTTGCCCTGCCATACGACCCCGACGTCCTTGCCGCGCAACGAATACAGCGCGTGGCCGGTGTCGCGGTTCTGGTGTGAACGCAGCAGCAGCCGGATCGAGTGCGTGCCCGACGACGTCGGCATCGACACGTACATCGGCTCGACATAATCCTGCTGCCAGGCCTCCTCGGTCGGCATCACCTTCACGCCCCCGGTCACACCCGCCTGGTGTGCGACCTCGGTCAACTGGGCGTTGAATCGCTTCATCGCGCTGTCCTTGCGCACCGACATCGGCTGCGGCGCGAGCATCATCTCGGCGCGCTGGAGATGAGTGTGCGACAACATCGGCGCGACGCTGAGAGTGACGGTGTCGGCGGTGCGCTGCGACCCAGCGGTCACCTCCAGGGTGACCTTGACGCGCCCGTTCCAGGTCGCCGCATCGCGGTTGATGTCCTTGGCCTCGACCCCAAGGCGTACGCCGTCTCGCAACTGCTGCGCTGTCAGCCGGGTCGAGGGTGTGACCATGCGCCAGGAGCCGTCGGCGACCTGTTGGAAGAGTCGGGCACGGGTGGTGTCGAGGCGAAGTGTGCCGGTGGCATCAGCGGGGACGTCCGGCAACGGGACCGTCGTGATCGGCGCCAGATCAGCGACGTCAGCCGCGCCGTTCACCTTCGCATCCGTCGCGTCGTTGCAGGCGTTGAGGCGACGGTCGATCTTCAGGCCGACCGCACTGCGCTTCTTCTCGTACGCCTTCATCGCCTTGTTGTACGCCTTGAACTCCGACTTGGGTGCCCCCTTCTTCGGTGCCTTGGGCGGCTTGGGCAGCGGCACCTTGACCTTCGAGGGGCAGCGTCGCGAGTCGTCGTCGAGGTTGGGCAGCACGATCGCCGCAGCCGAGTCCTCGACCGCTTCGTCGGCTGCGGTCACGACGCCGTCGCGGTTGGCGTCGGCACGCACGTCGGCTGTCCAGGCGGGTCCGTCGGCGTGGGCGACGGCAGGCGTGAGGGCGACGGCCAGGGGCAGGAGCGCGAGGGTGGCCAGGGACTGGCGCAGGTTGAGGTTCATGCCGATCAGGCTGATCGGGCGATGTCTCGTCGGCACCGCACGCGGATCACAGGACCGTGACAAGCCACGGTTACGCTCCCCGGCATGTCTGGGGACGAACGGCCCACCATCGTGGTCTCGGCGGTCGCGATGGTGCGCGACGGCCAGGTGTTGACCGTACGCAAGCGGGGCACCTGCCGCTTCATGCTGCCGGGCGGCAAGTGGGAGCCGGGGGAGGAGCCCGACGACGCGGCGATCCGTGAGGTGCGTGAGGAACTGGGCCTGGTGGTCGAGGGGGTGCAACTGCTTGGCGTCTTCGAGGCCGACGCCGCCAACGAGCCCGGGCATCTCGTACGCTCGCACGTCTTCGTCGCGCAGTTGCCCGGCGAGCCGCAGATCGCGGCCGAGATCGAAGAGCTGCGCTGGGTGGCGCTCGACGCTGCTCCGGCTGACGACCTCGCTCCGCTGACCAAGCGACTGTTGCCGCTGCTGGCCCGGCGGAACCCCGTCGCCCAGCCGAGCCTGGCCGATCAGTTCCGACACCACTTCGGCCACCACGAACACCTGTACGGCGTGCTGCTCGATCACCTGGCCGACGATCTCGACGCGGGCGGGGCCACCGCACGGATCTGTCGCGACAAACTGTCCGCGAGCCGTGGCGATGCGATCCAGCTGCGGCTCTTGGCCGCGATCTATCGGATCGTGCTGCGCGGCGAGGCACCTGAGTTGGTGCGCTTCTATCCGGCCCTGGGAGGCACGGAGGACCCGGCACTGGCGTGGCCGTACCTCCGGCCGCTGCTGACCACTCACGAAGCCGAACTGCGAGCGGCGCTCGACCTGCCGCCACAGACCAATGAGGTGGGCCGCTCGGCCGGTCTGATCATTGCGCTCTTCGAGGCGGTGAGACGCTCGGGTCTTCGCAAGGTGAGGCTGCTCGAACCCGGCGCGAGCGCGGGTCTCAATCTCCACGTCGACAGGTATGCCTACCGCGGTACGGACTGGGCTTGGGGCAGCTCGACGCTGACGATGGAAACGGGAGCGCTGGGTGTCGAACCCGTCGAGTTCGAGATTGTCGAACGTGGTGGTTGCGACCTGTCGCCCGTGGACGCGAGCACGAGCGACGGCGCGACCTACCTGCGCTCCTTCGTGTGGCCGTTCGATCTCGCGCGTTCCGAGCGCCTGGCCAGAGCGCTCGAGATCGCCGGACAGCACCCGGTCACCGTCGACGAGGCCCCTGCGGCGCAGTGGATGTCTGCGCAGCTCGCCCGACCGGTGGACGAGGACATCCTGACGGTGGTGTGGCAGTCGATCACGCGGCAGTACTGGCCGGAGTCTGAGTCGGACGCAGTCGACGCAGCCATCGCCGACGCCCGAGAGCGGGTGCCGATCGTGCACATCACAATGGAGGGCGTGCCTCCGGTGCAGGGCAGCGACGGCTACGTGATTGAGGCACACGGCCCCGCGTTGACGATCGACGGCGACGTGATCGCGCGCTCACATCACCACGGCCTCCCGGTCATCCTGGCGTGACGCTGACCCCTGTGACAGCGATCGCCAGCCCGGCCTCCACCTGACCGACAGCCTCGGCGAGTTCGGCATCGGTCGGTCGCCGCGTCCCGGGGAAGTAAGTGATCTCCAGCGGTCGCTTCTTCGCGGACCCGGTCGCTCTCCAGACCCCACCGATCCGACCGTCGATCAACACCGGCGGTCGGCACAACCCGTTCTTGGCGTTGAAGAGTAGGGGGTGTAGTTCGGGGGAGACGAAGCGGTCGCGAGCCTTGGAGTCGTACGCACAAAGCAGCGCGTCGAACTCCGGCAACAACCGCAGTCCGGGGATCTCGACATGAGGCGAGATCTGCGAGCCCGGCAGATCGACGTACGCCCGGCCGAGCGGACCGTCGTACGACACCAGCGAGAGCCGCTCGATCCCCGCAGTGACGACACGTTGAGGCAGTCCCGACCACCACGCGATGTCCTCACGACTCGACGGCCCGTGCGCACGTACGTGCAGCTCAATCGCCTGCTCGACGGCGCGATCCGGGGTCGGCAGCGGCAAGCCGGTGTGCACTCGAGCCGACCGATACAACGGTGCTCCCTGGCCCGCCCAGTCGCCGTTCGCGGGCATCCGGACGAGCCCGATCGACAGACTCAGGAACCGGCCTTGCGGCTGAGTCATGATCGCGGCGTCGAGACCGTGGGCAACCAGCCACCTGGTGGTGAACTCTGCCACCTCGGCAGGCGTACGCCACTGCGCCGCGAAGTCGTCGACCGCCTTCCACAGGGCCTCGACGTCCTCCAGTCCCAGCCAGCGCTGCCACGACCGCCGCAGACCGATCCGTGACACGGCATCCAAGACGCGTTGCTGCGCGGGCGTCGACGTGTGCACGGTGCCGCGGATGTTGCTGCCACGCACGAGCCTGCCGTCGCGATAGGCCTGCGTGAGGTCGTCGTACGCCATCTCGCTGCGCGTTGCGAGCGCCAGGAACGCGGCCCGTGCCGTCTGGGTCTGCATCGGACCCGCGGCACCCACAGTTCCACCGTCCAGGACCCGGACGCCGAACTGGCGCGCGAGCGCATGACCGGCCAGGTCTTCCCACGTCAGCACGGCCCCGAGCGTAGGCGACCCCATTAGGGTCAACTGCGTGAGCGAAGCATCCGACTGGTTCAAGTCCGCCGTCGTCTATCAGATCTATCCGCGGTCCTTCCAAGACAGCAACGGCGACGGGATCGGCGACATCCCCGGCATCACCAGCCGCCTCGACCACCTGGCCACGCTCGGGATCGACGTGATCTGGCTGTCCCCGGTCTATCGCTCGCCGATGGACGACAACGGCTACGACATCAGTGACTACCAGGACATCGACCCGCTCTTCGGCACGCTCGAGGACTTCGACGAGTTGCTGGCGCACGCACATGCCCGCGGCATCAAGATCGTGATGGACCTCGTCGTGAACCACTCCTCCGACGAGCATGCCTGGTTCGAGGAGTCCAGGGGCAGCCGCGACAACGCCAAGGCCGAGTGGTACGTCTGGCGCGACCCGCGCCCCGGTCTCGTCGGCGGCACACCGGGCGCCGAGCCGACCAACTGGGGCTCCTTCTTCTCCGGACCGGCGTGGACCTGGGACGAGTCGCGTGGGCAGTACTACCTGCACCTGTTCAGCCCGAAGCAGCCCGACCTCAACTGGGAGAATGACGAGGTTCGCGAGGCGGTCTTCGAGATGATGCGCTGGTGGCTCGACCGAGGCGTCGACGGCTTCCGGATGGACGTCATCAACCTGATCCACAAGCGGTCGTACGAGGACGGCCCCCTCTTCAACGGCTGGGGCTTCTCCTTCGACCAGATCGTCGACGGACCCAAGGTCCACGAGTGGCTCCAAGAGATGCATCGCGAGGTGTTCGCCGGTCGCGACGGGCTCTTGACCGTGGGGGAGATGCCCGGTGTCAGCATCGAGCAGGCGCTCGAATACACCGATCCTGCCAACGCCGAGGTCGACATGGTCTTCCAGTTCGACCACGTCGGTCTCGACTCCGGTCCGGGCGGCAAGTTCGACGTGCAGCCGATCGACCTGGTGCGCCTCAAGGAGGTTTTCGGACGTTGGCAGGAGGGCATGGCCGACCGCGGCTGGAACTCGCTGTACTGGGACAACCACGACCAACCCCGCGCGGTCAGCCGCTTCGGCAACGACTCTCCCGAGCATCGCGTAGCCAGCGCGAAGGCCCTCGCGACCGTGCTGCACCTGCATCGCGGGACGCCGTACGTCTATCAGGGCGAGGAACTCGGCATGACCAATTCGGTCTTCGACACGATCGCCGACTTCCGTGACCTGGAGTCCCTCAACCACTTCGCGGAGGCCACCATCGCCGGGGCCGACCCCGAGGCGGTGCTGCGCGGACTTCGCAAGGTCGGCCGCGACAACGCGCGTACGCCGGTGCAGTGGGACGCCAGCGCCCATGCTGGGTTCACCACGGGCGAGCCGTGGATCGCGGTCAACCCCAACTCCACGCGGATCAACGCAGCCGCCCAGGTTGGCGACCCGGACTCGGTGTTCGCCCACCACCAGGCACTGATCCGGCTGCGCCACGACGACCCGGTGGTCGCGCACGGCGACTTCACGATGCTGCTGCCCGACCACCCGCAACTCTATGCGTACACCCGGTCGTACGACGGCCGCACGCTGTTGGTGATCGCGAACCTCTCGGACAGCGAGGCCACCGCTGAGATCGAGGCGTACGACTGGACATCCGCGCCGATCGTGCCGGCCTCGGGTCGAGGCTCGCAGCCGCGTGAAGGCCGCACGCTCCAGCCCTGGGAAGCGCTCATCGTCGACGTCACCGAGGATCAGTGAGCCCGCAGATCCCTCCCGAGTTGGAGCGGCAGCGTTACCTCGGCCCCGCGTGGGGCGAGTGGTTGGACCGCCTGCCCGGACTTGCCGCCGCACTCCTGGAGGAGTGGGAGCTCGACTCTCGACGGTGGATCGCTGCACGGATTCTGTTCCCTCGTGCTGCCGGTGCGCACCCTTGCCAACGCGCCCGCGATGCTCAAGATCTCCTTCGACGGTGACGACGAATCGCAGCACGAGGCGCTGGCGCTGCAGCACTGGGCCGGTGACGGGGTCGTACGCCTGCTCCGTGCCGACCCGCGCCGCCGCGCGCTGCTCCTGGAGCGACTGCATGCGCAGGACCTCAGCGACGTGTGGGATGTCGAGGCCTGCGAGATCGTGGCAGGTTTCTATCCGCGTCTGCACCAACCGGTGCTGCCGCAGCTGCGCACGCTGACGTCGTACGTCGACCGGTGGCTCGACGACCTGGTCGCTCTCGGTCGCGACATCCCCGTGCCGCGACGCTATGTCGAGCAGACCGTGCATCTGGGCCGGGCGCTGGTCAGTGACGAGGCGAGCACGGGCCGGATCATCCACGGCGACCTGCATTACGCCAACGTGCTCGCGGCCGACCGCGAGCCCTGGCTGGTGATCGACCCCAAGCCGATGAGCGGCGACCCGCACTACGAGCCGGCGCCGATGCTGTGGGATCGCTGGGAGGAGTTGGCCGGCAACGTACGCGACGGCGTACGGCTGCGATTCCACACGCTCGTCGACGCCGCTGGACTCGACGAGGAGCGCGCCCGCGACTGGGTGGTCGTACGTATGGTGCTCAACGCCGGGTGGGCGGTCGAGGACGCCAGGCGGATGTCGCGCGAGTTGTCGAGGGACGAGCGGGAGTGGATCACTCGGTGCCTGGCGATAGTAAAGGCGGTCCAGGATTGACGGACTTTTTCCGGACTACCTGACCACGGGTTGGTGACGTGATCTAGGTTACTCCCAAGTCAATTTCGCGAAGTTCGCCTTCGCGCACCAGATCGGGAGTTTTACAGCGCTATGACCGCCGCCACGGACACCAGTTTCCTCGAGACAATGCCCAAGAACGTCGCCGTCCAGTTCCTGGATCGAGTGGCCGCAACCCCCGATCGCGAAGCGTTTCGCTACCCGGTCGGCGAAGTATGGGAATCGCTGACCTGGAAGCAGGCAGGCGAGCAGGTGGATCGCCTCGCTGCCGGCCTGATGTCCCTCGGCGTGGCCATGGAGGAGCGTGTCGGCATCGCGTCCGGCACCCGCTATGAGTGGGTGCTGGCCGACCTCGCGGTGATGTGCGCCGGTGCGGCCACCACCACCGTCTACCCCACCACGAACGAGGACGACACGGCGTACATCCTGGCCGACTCCGAGTGCAAGGTGGTCTTCGCCGAGGACGACGCCCAACTCGCCAAGCTCAAGGCACGCAAGTCCGAGCTTCCCCACCTGGAGAAGGTCGTCACCTTCGACGGCCAGACCGACGGCGACTGGATCATCGGCTATGACGACCTCGCCGCGCTCGGCGACGCCTACCTGGCCGAGCACCCCAACGTGATCCGTGAGCAGGCCGACAAGATCGAGGGTGACGCGCTCGCCACGCTCATCTACACGTCCGGCACCACCGGGCGCCCCAAGGGCGTACGCCTGCGGCACTCGTCGTGGGTGTATGAGGGGGAAGCGATCCGCGCCAAGGGCATCTTGTCCGAGGACGACCTGGAGTTCCGTTGGTTGCCGATGGCGCACTCCTTCGGCAAGGTGTTGATGTCCACGCAGATGGCGTGTGGCTTCGCCGCGGCGATCGACGGCACGGTCGAGAAGATCGTGCCGAACCTTGCCGTCGTCAAGCCCACCTTCATGGGTGCGGCGCCGCGCATCTTCGAGAAGGCCCACTCCAAGATCGTGATGATGCAGGCGGCCGAGGGCGGCGCCAAGGAGAAGATCTTCCTCAAGGCGTTCGAGGTCGGCCGGAAGGTCGACCAGCTCAACCGCGAAGGCAAGTCCGTCCCGTTCATGCTCAAGCTGCAGCACGGTCTTTTCGACAAGCTGGTCTTCAGCAAGGTGCGCGACCGCTTCGGTGGCCGGGTGCGCTTCTTCATCTCCGGTGCCGCCGCGCTCAACCGTGACATCGCCGAGTGGTTCCACGCCGCGGGCATCAAGATTCTCGAGGGCTACGGCCTTACGGAGAGCTCGGCTGGATCGTTCGTGAACCTGCCCGACGACTACGCCTTCGGCACGGTGGGCTTCGTCTTCCCGGGCTCGGAGGTCAAGCTCGGCGAGGGCGACGAGGTCCTGATCAAGGGCCCGGGTGTCATGGACGGCTATCACAACCTGCCTGAGGAGACTGCCAAGACCCTGACCGAGGACGGCTGGCTGCGCACGGGCGACAAGGGTGCGCTCGACGCGGATGGCAAGCTGCGCATCACCGGTCGCATCAAGGAACTCTTCAAGACCTCCGGCGGCAAGTACGTCGCGCCGCCGGCGATCGAGTCGAAGTTCAAGGCGTTGTGCCCGTACGCCAGTCAGTTCATGGCTTTCGGCAACGAGCGCAACTTCGTCTCCGCCCTGGTCACTCTCGATCCCGAGGCGATCGCCGAGTGGGCCAAGGAGAACGACGTCGAGGGCGACTACGCGGCGATCGTCGCGCACGACAAGACCAGGGAGATGGTCCAGGGTTACGTCGACGAACTCAACGGCCAGCTCAACCGCTGGGAGACCATCAAGAAGTGGGCGCTGCTCGACCACGACCTCACCGTCGAGTCTGGCGAGCTCACCCCGTCGATGAAGGTCAAGCGCAACGTCGTCGAGGACAACTACAAGGACGTCATCGACAGCTTCTACAGCTGATTCGTCCGACCGCGAAGCGCGCCGTCCCTGGCCGGGGGCGGCGCGCTTCGTCGTACGGGGCGGGGTTCGTGTTGGATGAGGCGTGCCCTCAACCCCTCCCGACGGCGACCCGGCTCCCGACGACGGACGACTTCCGGGGCCTGCCCTCACCGAAGTGGGCGCACAGCCGTTCGGCGTCTATGTCCACGTGCCGTTCTGCCGGGTGCGCTGCGGCTACTGCGATTTCAACACCTACACCTCCAGCGAGCTGGGCGGTGGCGGGGCCCAGGCGTCGTACGCCGAGACCGCGATCGCCGAGATCGAGCTTGCGGCCCGGGTGCTGGCCGAGAGCGGGACCGTCCCGCGCGCCGAGACGGTGTTCTTCGGTGGCGGCACGCCGACGTTGCTTGCGGCGGGAGACCTGGCCGCGATCCTGGCGGCGATCGCCGCGCACTTCGGCCTCGCCCCGGACGCGGAGGTCACCACCGAGGCCAATCCCGACAGCGTCACCGAGTGGAGCCTGGCGGATCTGCGGGCAGCAGGGTTCACGCGCATCTCGTACGGCATGCAGTCCGCGATGGGTCACGTGCTGCGTGTTCTGGACCGCACGCACGATCCGTTGCGGGTGCCCGCCGCGGTCGAGTGGGCACGAGCGGCCGGTTTCGACGAGGTCAGTCTCGACCTGATCTACGGCACGCCGGGGGAGACGAT